>CAYLXS010000094.1:0-5536 GCA_964387765.1 uncultured Syntrophaceae bacterium | reverse complement strand
CGGATTGATTCACAAAGTCTTTGCCTGTCAATGCTCTCGGTAATATATCACTGTTAATTATAGCCGCTGTCGCTGTTGATATATCGTCCGACTCGCTGCTCCTTCGTTTCAAACCTGAAATATTGTTCCGGCGCCTGTAATCTGCCCTCGATGGATAACATTCCTCCCGGTTTTATAACGCGATGAAGTTCTTGCCAGATTTCCTCCATGTTTCCAAGAGGATGGGCTAAACCAAAAACGAAGGCAAGATCGAAACTGTGGTCAGGCAGACCAGTGTTGGCGGCATCGGCAATAATAACCTTTGCATTTGTTGCGCCAGCCACGTCAATTTTATTCTGTACATGTTTCACAGCGAAGGGGTTGACATCGAAGGCAAGAATGTTCCCCTCAGGCCCCACAATTTTGGCGGCCGGCACGGTGAAGAAACCCGGTCCGCAGCCTACTTCCAGCACTGCCTGTCCCGGTTTGAGCCCCGCAGCATGTAAGATTCTGCGTGAATTTCTTAAAAGTCCGTATAATGTTTCATGAATGAATGAAATCATGATAAAGCTCATTCTGCCTGGTTGTCTCATGGTCTTCTCCCTTTAATCCGTGGCAATTTCAATAGGTCCTTCTCTTGCCGTAAATGGTTTTCAGCACCCTTCATGTTACACATATACTCATTTTCAAAAGATTGAGTCAAGCATACAATAAGCGTCGTAACTGCTCTGCCTTTCTCTGTTTTTTTATAATCATGAACCGATAATTGTATACTGTATTAGGTTCCGGTTTATCCGGGTTGGCTCATTCTAACCGGACAGATTAATTGTTTACGGTAGCACTTGAGTAATTCATTGACAAAATGAGGTGGTCATTGTACTTCTGTGAGCGATAGAGTGAGGGAGAGTAATACCATGCATGACAGGTTCATAAGGATTGCGGCAACGGGTCTGGGGAGTGGTCTTTCGCCTTTTGCCCCCGGAACGGCGGGGACGCTGGTGGGGATACCTGTATATCTGGTTTTCTCCCGCTTTTCATGGTCGCTTTACCTCTTGTCGGTTGTTGCCCTTTCTCTCTTTGCCGTTTATGTTTCGCAGGAGGCGGAAAGGATATACAATGAGAAAGATCCGGGTCGAATCGTTATTGACGAAATAGCGGGATTTCAGGTTACCATGTTTCTCGTTGCGCCGACTGTCTGGCATATATTATGTGGATTTATAATCTTTCGGATCTTCGATATTATCAAGCCATTTCCCATACGCCTCTGTGAAAATAAACTTCCCGGGGGCTATGGCGTAGTGGGCGACGATATAGTTGCCGGCATTTATGGGAATATATTACTCCTTTTGCTTATCAGATTTGTGATTTAAAGGAACGAAATGGATATCGGTATACTGGTCATAGGGGACGAACTGACAAGTGGTATGACGCTCGATACAAATTCTTCCTTTATTGCGCGTGAGTCACAGATGCAGGGGTGGCATGTATCGTCTGTGATGACAGTTGGTGACGATGGAGATGCTATCAAGGGAGGACTTGATTATCTCCTGGGGATCTCCGATGCGCTGGTTGTCACGGGAGGGCTCGGTCCGACTGCGGATGATATAACAACTGCAGCTGTTGCCGGCGCTTTTGGTCTTGATTCATATATCGACGAAGCTGTTCTCAAACAGCTTAAAGAACGATTCGGCAGATTTGGTCTTCCATGGACGAAAAATAACGTGAAACAGGCCATGTTTCCTGAAGGGGCCGATATCATAGCCAATCCTGTTGGCACTGCCTGCGGTTTTCTCATAGAGAGAAATGGCAGACCTGTCATCGTTATACCAGGGGTTCCTGTGGAGGCAAGGAGAATGTTTACGGGAGGTGTAATTCCTCTCTTCAGAGAAAGGTTTACATGCCGTGAACACGTTGCGAAAAGAACGATAAAAACTTTTGGACGTACCGAGTCACAAATAGACCAGATCCTTTCGCATGAAGATCTGGAGATCCCCGGAATAACTATCGGATTTTATCCCCGGTTTCCGGAGATACGTCTCGTTGTCACATCCAGGGATGAAGACAGGGAACGTGCCGAAGAAAATCTCAGGGTTGTCTGTGAAAGAATAGAGAGAGCACTTCACGGGCATATATTCGGTTATGACGATGACACCATGGAGGGAGTAACAGCCTCCTTTCTGACTGATAGAAAGCTGACACTTTCGGTAGCCGAATCATGCACCGGGGGGTTAATAACCGACCGTCTTACGGATGTACCGGGCAGTTCGGTGTTTCTGGAAAGGGGAGTGGTTACATACAGCAACACCTCAAAGGTGGAACTTCTCGGGGTGCCCGCTTCCGTCATAGAGAAACGTGGCGCTGTAAGTGAAGAGGTCGCCATCCTGATGGCGGAGGGTGTAAAAAAACTTGCGGGTACGGATATAGGCCTGTCTACAACAGGTATCGCGGGCCCGACAGGTGGAACCGAAGAGAAACCTGTAGGGACTGTATTTATCGCGCTGGCCACTGAGGAGGGCACCACATGCCGCAGGTTTCTGTTCAGATGGGATCGCAGGAGGATAAAGGAGATATCCTCGCAGATAGCCCTGAATATGCTGAGGCGCTTTCTGGTCAAAGAGATGGATTGACATAACAGTGCCGTCGCATGTAAAATCATCCATTCTAACATTGAAAAGGGTTGTTATGAATGATAGCAAACCCGTAAGGGCATTTCTGGCGATAGAACTTCCACCTGATATAAAAGATCTGATAGAAGATATTAAAGAAAGGCTGATGCCGGCGCTGAAAGGGATAAGGTGGGCCAGACCGGAAGGAATGCACCTTACACTGAAGTTTTTCGGCGATGTATCTCAGGGTGATGTGGTCTGTATTTCGGAAGTTGTCGAAAAAAACGTTATAGACATTGCCCCCATGGAACTGAATGCAGGTTTGCCGGGAGGATTTCCCAGTCTGAAGAGACCGAGGGTATTGTGGCTTGATATAGGTGGAGATACACAAAGGCTGGAGGCTCTTCAGGCAGAGATTGAAGGGGATCTGAAGGAATGCGGCTTTCCGGGAGAAAAAAGAGCATTTAAACCGCATCTTACTCTGGGAAGGGCCCGGTCACGCGGAGGATTAATCTCCGGGTCAGAAGACGTAATTACAGAAACATGGGAATCTGGTACACACCGGTTTGATGTGAGGGAGCTTATACTTTTTGAGAGTGAGCTGAAGCCCGGTGGTGCGGTATACACGAAACTTGGCACCTTTCCATTTGGAGGGCGTTAATTTTGAATCAATTTTTTCACAAGGTATGAATTTATACCGGTAAAGGGAGGTCGCTATGATATCTGATACAGACAAGGAAAGATCTGTGGAGCTGGCTATAACGCAGATAGAGAAGCAGTTTGGAAAGGGTTCCATCATGAGGCTTGGCGGGGAGGAATTTATATCGAATGTGCCCGCCATACCTACGGGTTCCATAAGTCTTGATCTTGCCCTTGGTGTAGGTGGTGTTCCTCGGGGAAGAGTTATTGAAATATTTGGTCCCGAATCAGGAGGGAAGACCACCCTTGCGCTTCAGATTGTCGCGGAGGCGCAGAAGACAGGCGGCCTCGCGGCGTTTGTGGACGCGGAACACGCGCTGGACGTGACTTATGCCAGAAATATTGGTGTGAATACGGATGACCTTCTCATATCTCAGCCTGATACGGGAGAACAGGCGCTTGAGATCGCCGAGGTGCTGGTTAGAAGTGGCGCGCTCGATGTCCTCGTTGTAGATTCCGTTGCCGCCCTGGTGCCGCGTTCAGAGCTTGAAGGAGACATGGGAGACGCGCAGATGGGGCTTCAGGCGAGACTGATGTCACAGGCTCTCAGGAAGCTCACTGGGGCGATAGGCAAGACAATGACTACTGTTATTTTTATCAACCAGTTGCGTATGAAGATAGGGGTATTCTTTGGTAATCCAGAGACAACGACCGGGGGGAACGCCCTCAAATTCTATTCAACCATGCGCCTCGATATACGCAAGATCTCCGCGATAAAGCAGGGGCAGGATGTGATAGGAAACAGGGTACGGGTCAAGGTGGTAAAAAACAAAGTTGCTCCTCCATTCAGGCAGACAGAGTTTGATATTATCTTCGGAGAGGG
Source organism: uncultured Syntrophaceae bacterium (assembly GCA_964387765.1). Classification (GTDB taxonomy): domain Bacteria; phylum Desulfobacterota; class Syntrophia; order Syntrophales; family UBA2210; genus UBA2210. The sequence goes on along the minus strand of CAYLXS010000094.1, from coordinate 1,429 downwards.
TATCTCGAAGGAAGGAGACCTCCTTGACCTGGCGGCCGACAACGAAATTGTTGATAAAGCAGGTGCCTGGTATTCGTACGTAGGAGAAAGGATAGGACAGGGCAGGGAAAACACCAAACAGTTTTTGAAGGATAATCCCGATATAACAACCAAAATAATGAATGAAGTCTGCCAGAAATTCGGCCTGAAAAAGGGCAAGGTAGAGGAAAAAGAATAGTGGACGACGATCCTTTGTATGAGAAGGCAAAGCAGAAGGCGCTGCGATATCTTTTATACAGGGGGAGAAGCATAAAAGAAGTGCAGACCAAGCTTGCGGAAAAGGGTTTCGGCGATGCTGTAATCAAGAAGGTTGTTGACAGGTTTACCGATCTTAGGTATCTCGACGATGAAAATTTTGCAAGGCAGTGGGCAAAAAGCCTCGCCGTCAGCAGGTTGTGGGGTGACAGAAAAATAGAGATAAGCCTTTTCGAGAAAGGAATCTCCCGTGATTTTATAAAAGAGGCTATTGCCGAGGCAAGGGAGGAAAAAGACGAAAGGCGCGCCATAGAGGAACTTGTTGAGAAGAGACTTCGCAGGGAATCCGAATGCGAGGTTTTTTCATATAAAGGCAAGCGAAGAGTGACTCAAAGCCTCGCGGGCAGGGGATTTCCAGTGGGGCTTATACTGGATATCCTGAAAGAGATGGGAGACATATATGATGACGGGATGGATGATTCCCGCTCCGGCGGACACAGTGGAGATAAAGGAGATATAAGGTAATGACGGGCAGTGAGATCAGAGAAAAATTTCTTGAATATTTTAAAGAACGGGGCCACGCGGTTGTGCCCAGTTCATCGCTTATCCCGAAAGAGGACCCGACATTGCTTTTTACAAACGCAGGAATGGTTCAATTCAAGAGCCTTTTTCTGGGTCAGGAGAAGCGCAGCTATACGAGAGCAGCCACATCTCAGAAGTGTGTCAGGGCCGGGGGAAAGCACAATGACCTCGAAAACGTTGGATTTACCGCTCGCCACCACACATTCTTTGAAATGCTTGGAAACTTTTCCTTTGGTGACTACTTCAAGGATGAAGCCATAACATGGGGATGGGAATTTCTTACGGATGTTATGGGTCTTCCCGAAGACAGGCTGTGGGTGAGTGTCTTCAGGGATGATGACGAGGCCTTTGAGATATGGAACAAAAAGATAGGGGTGCCGGCTGAACGCATCGTGCGTATGGGGGAAAAGGACAACTTCTGGATGATGGGCGATACCGGCCCATGCGGTCCCTGCTCGGAGATATATTATGATTTGGGTGAAGGTGTGGGATGCGGAAGGCCCGAATGCAGCCTGGAATGTGACTGCGGCCGCTATGTGGAGATATGGAACCTTGTATTTACACAGTATGACAGAGACGAATCGGGGACGTTGACGCCCCTGCCGAGACCCAA
>CAYLXS010000093.1:0-5551 GCA_964387765.1 uncultured Syntrophaceae bacterium | reverse complement strand
CTCAACGAGTTCGTCGCAGCGCACCCTGCACCGTGCACAGATTTCACGGGGCGGCACCAGGGTCTTTCCGCACACGGGACATTTGGAGGCATAGAACTTCTTCTCCTTGAGCCCGTCAAACCACTTACCCATGAGAGGTCCGGTCGCGTACCGCTGATTAATGGAAGGTACGCACTTGAGAGATATGAGCTCTTCACCCTTTTCTTCTACGGCTCCTTCGGCCACATACTTTCTAAAGAGCGATGTAGTCTGGCCGGCTGCGCCGATATCCCCGTCAATCTTGACCTGTCCGGAAGTAAACGCTGTTGCCCCGTCCAGTTTGCCCTGGTTAAGGTCAACGAACACCTGTGCCTCCATACGCATTACAATCGTACAATCATCATCCATAACATCCTTCAGGGTACAGGTCTGGTCTTTTACCACGACCGTCCACTGTCCGCCGCCATCTCCTGAAAGATCGTAACCGATTTTAATATCAACTCCTTCGGCCTTCTCGGGGCGAAAACGTTCTTCAACCGATTCGACAATAGTGCTGGCTTTGACCACTGGTTTAAAGAGCCGAAAAGCCTTCGGAAGGACGGCGATGAGAACCGTAAGATCACCGTCGACCTTGATACTTCCCGATGAGAAAGCCTCTCCCGCGTCTATTTTGCCCAGGGTTACGCCCACAAATGTTTCCGCATTCGCGTTTAAAACCGCCGTGCAGTCAGCGACCTCACCATCCATAACCTCGGTCTTCAGAGTCCCTTCTTTTATGGTTACTTTCCAATGACCGCCTCCCTCCCCGGAGATATTATACCCGATCGTTACATCCACATCCACCGTACCCTCGGGAAGAAAGCGTTCCTCCATGGTATTGAATATATCTTCAACTGCTATTCCAAAGTATTGAACCATTTCATACCTCCTGCCAGTCTAAGTCTTTCTCAAGCATCATCAGTACAGTCCATAAGGTGCCGCCGAATCCGGAGGCAAGGGCATGCCTTACTTCTTTCTTGATCTGCTGCGGACCGGCATCGCCGCGAATCTGCATTGCCGCCTCGGCGGGTCTCAGCATTGCCGTCGCACCGATCGGATTGCTCGCCGTTACGCCGCCCGACGGGTTGACCGGGAGTTTCCCATCGAGATCAAAGTCACCATCCTCAAGCAATTTAAGATGCCCGTCATCCTTAAGTTGAAGAAACTCTCGTAACCAGTCAAGCCCCCACCATGCAGAGGGATCGTACATTTCAAAGACATCGAAATACTCCACAGGATCTGTGATGCCGTTTCGCTCAAAGAGCTTTCGCCCTGCATAATGATGCGTCATCTCCGGCATTTCTAAACCGAAATTGTTAAAGGTTTCTTCACGATGAACGGTGATATGGTCACGTATCCATACAGGGTTCTTGCACATCTCCTTTGCCTTTTCTTCAGAGGCAAATATCATGACGCAGGCCCCGTCGCTCTGCGAGCACATATGAATCAATCGCAATTCCCCGACGAGTTGGGGAGATGTATTCATCAAATCATCGGCCTGATCATACTCGAGTCCGAAACGCCTGTGGGCCCTGGGATTCAGACAGGCATGTTTGTCCATCATGATCCGGTACTTTATGGCTGCCCTCTTCGCCCGTTCCTCTCCAAACTCCTCCATCATCATCGTGGCCGTGGTCGCCGTGAGCGCCCCCGTCTGCAGGTGACGGAACCAGAGGGGGTCCGCCATGTTAGTGATTCCCCCTGTTGTGTGACCCTCCTGGAGTTTTTCCAGGCCGATGGCCATGACCACATCGTACATGCCGGACGCTATCAGATTATCCGCAGCGCAGACAAGGCTTGCGCCGGTCGTTCCCCCTGTTGTGATTCTCAGCTGTTCCTTGCCGTATACGCCTGAACCAAGTGAATGCCACATATCGGGCTGATAGACCATTTCGAAAAGCTCCATGTTTCCATGAAGGACACAATCGATATCATCAAGGCTAATATTGGCATCTTCGAGTGCACACCTCACCCCCTCATTTACCATTTCCACCTGGTTCTGGTGTTCTTTGTGGCTGGAATACTCGGTCTGGCCTATACCGATGATCCCCACGTTTCTATTCCTTTTCCCCATTATGTTCCCTCCTTATTTCTCAAACACTACGACCGTGTGAAATTGGCCCGCGCCTCCTGTTGTGCTCTGGGCTACGGCGCGACTTACATCGGAAGCCTGATGCGCACCGGCCTCTCCCTTGAGCTGCAGTACCGCCTCCGCCGCCCTGTAGAGGCCACCTGTCGTTATTGGATTTCCGGCAAGCATACCGCCCGACAGATTCACATTGTATTTTTCGAGACCTTGTTCATCGATAAACTGTGCCCCCTCACCGTCGCCACAGAAACCGAGGCCCTCGAGCCACATGGGCTGTTGATATGCGAAGCAATCCATTACTTCCACAAGATCAATATCTTTCTTTGCGTCTTTGACCCCCGCCATTTTATAGGCCCGCCCGGCAGCCTTTTTGAGGGCAAAGTTGCTTGCCAGATCTCTGTCGCCCAGGAAGTAACTGTCCATACAACTGCCGAAACCGGTCAACCATACCGGGTTGTCCGTATATTCATGTGCCTTCTCTTCCGATGCCAGCAGTAATGCGACGGCACCATCCGACACAGGATAGACATGGAGTTCCCTGATCGGATCACAAAGCATGGGAGAATACATTACCTCTCCCAGTTCCACCTGTTCGGTGGCATTTGCGCAGGGATTCTTTGCCGCCCACTGCCGTGCCCTGACAACAACCTTTGCCAACTGTTCTTCCGTAAGGCCCGCCTTCTCCATGTACGCCCGTGCCTGAAGGGCGGCAACATTGGTGTAATCGAGACCCATTGCTCTGCCGTAAAAGGGATCATATGAGAGATTGGTGACCATATTCCGGCTTTCCCCCTGTGATTCCTTGCAGTGACCCGCAACATACACGACATCCTCGTGCCCTGAGAGGATAATGGACATGGCATACCCGATGCCATTGAGTCCGTCCTGGGCCATCTTTTCTTCTTCGCGGTAATGAGCCCCCAGAACATCTGTCACACCGCCGTCTGATATTGTTCTGGCATCAAAAACATCATCCGACGAAGAGACAATGCTTCGAACACCCCCCTCTTCCGCAAAGTGCATACCCGTCTGTTTCTGAATATCTTCGAGCACGTCCAGGAGCATGCCCTGAAAGCGCTTGTTCCAGATATTCGAACTACACTTATGCTGGGCTACAGCACATACAGCAACTCTTTTCATCTCAATACCTATCCTCCTTCATATTTATTCCACCATCAGGCCAGAACCATTGCCATTGCCACCGCCTTCGCCTGACCTCTGGTGTAACAGTTTGAATGATTTCCCTCTTTTATTGCACGCAGGATGGAATCCCTGTTTCTCGCGCAGTCCAGCTCTATCCATGCCCTCCCGCAACCCAGCCGGGCATGAGAATCATCTGAAGCCACTTTCGGGTAGGCTATATCTTCTATATCGTATTCCGGTGTATAAAATCCGTTATGGGTGATTTCAACAGCATCGATTTGAATATCCCGAGCGACATCATCGATGCACTGTATGGTCTGTTTGATAGTAAAATCGTAATCACCCGGATGGTTGAAGGTATGCAGCACCTCATGATCACCTTCAATCCTGTTCACATGTATATATCCGAGTTTCGTACTTACGGTCAGTTCAATCCCGAAAAAGACGAGAAGATCCGTCCTTATCTCTTCAATGGCCTCTCTGTAATTGGATTTCAGCAGGTGGTCATGGTCTGTAAATACGATAAAGTCAAACCCCATACTGGCATATACATCCGCCGCCTGTTGCGGGGTAAGCCTCCCGTCCGAATATGTGGTATGAATATGAAGCTGGCCCTTCAAGTGCATTTACTATCACCAATACAACATGTAAGCAGAGTCGCCTGTAATGATATGTTACATTGTTTCACTATGGACCCTTGATTGATTTGTGTATTTTGTTATCATAATAACACAACTATTACGAATAGTTGTACGTAAACTTACTCCGCCATGGCACCGGAGAGAAACACCTCAATGATCCCGTTTATGGTGCGATCCCTTCTCTCCCTTGTTACATCTTCTTTACCAAGCACCATAATGGAGATAAAAGCCTCAATTGCACCAAGAAATATATAGGTCAGATAATGTGGACCCATGTCGCTACGCAGAAAGCCTTTCTTCTGACCTTCCTCCATGATCTCCTCAGTCAGACTGAAAAAGGTCCTGAATTTAGCCAAACCTCCTGCCGTATGATAAACGGAACTCCTGGAAACTTCTGTTACAAAAATGGACACAAGATTCGGCTTCTCGGCATACGTATCGAGAAAAAAGCTTATTATATTTTCAAGCTTTTCCCGGCATCCGGTATTGGACACCCCCTCGTCTTTCAACATCTGGTAGAGCCGACCCCACCAGCCCTCAACAATCACATTGAAAAGCATCTCTTTGCTCGTGAAATAGTGATATACAAGACCGTAGGACACACCCGCCCTTCTCGCAACATCAGCCATACGCGTATTGGCATAACCCTTGTCTCTAAATACCTCAAGAGCCGCATCTACAATTATTTCCTGCTTGTTATTTTTCATCCTGTGAAGTTATTAAAACATATTGATTGATATGTCAATCAATATGTTCGATTTTTTTAAACTTTTGATTTCATCAATAATAACATAAGTATAGGAGCAATCACCAAAAGAAATCGAATGAAACTCCACGCTCTTACGGACGGGGATTCCCCGCTGGGTTAATTGCTCGGGCTATGCACCCAGAACAGGGGAAAATCAAATTTCTATTTGATGGAATGCCCACCCTGTGTTAGAAGCTTTCCATGATAAACATAGGGCTGACAGGCGGGATAGGCAGCGGAAAATCAACCGTCGCAAGATTGTTCCAGAAAAAAGGCGCTTACATTATCGACGTTGACGTCCTTGCACACATGGTGGAAGAACCGGGCAGCGCGGTCTGGAACAGGATTGTTGAATACTTCGGAAGGAAAATCCTGGACAAAGACGACAGGATAAACAGGGAAGTGTTGGGCGGAATCGTGTTTCGGGACAGCGAAAAACTGGAAAAACTGAACAGCATCGTACATCCTGCCATATTTGACGAATGGTGGCACAGGTTCGATAATATCGTGAATAATGATAAAGAGGCCATAGTAATATCAGATATCCCCCTGCTTATAGAGGTGGGCTGGCACAAAGCGGTAGATATCGTGATTCTTGTTTACACGTCACCCGACGTTCAGGCAGAAAGGATCATGAAAAGAAATAACTACAGTTACGAAGAAGCCAGAGATCGCCTCATGTCTCAGATGCCTGTGGATGAGAAGATTCCCTTTGCCGACTTTGTCATAAACAACGAAGGCACCCCGGAAGAAACGGAGGCGATTGTTGACAGGATATGGAAAGAACTCTTAAAGAAAGGGGCGTCTCCCGATTAGTTGTAGTTACACAAGGGGTCGAGGATTCAAGGGTTCAAGCGAAAGGTGTATTGGCAATAATAAAAAAAGAAACGCACGGAATAAAGAGGAGATGAA
>CAYLXS010000092.1:0-5561 GCA_964387765.1 uncultured Syntrophaceae bacterium | reverse complement strand
TATGGTACGCCCGGTTGGATTCGAACCAACGACCAACAGATTCGAAGTCTGCGACTCTATCCAGCTGAGCTACGGGCGCTTTCTTTCTTGTTCGGGCAACACTGCTACCGGAAATGAAAAATAGAGCCACAAAACCGCTTCAAGAAAATTAGTTTCCTTATCTATTATTTTGAGTCCCTTTCGTCAAGAATTATTTTGGGTTTTTCTCGGATTCAAGTCAGAATCCGGTTTTGAGATGACACGCAACATAATGTCCATTGCCTCTGTCATCAAGGGCCGGTATAACCTTGTAGCATATATCCATACTGTAACGGCACCGGGGATGGAACGGACACCCGGATGGGGGATTTATCGGACTCGGTATGTTGCCACCAAGTATTATCCGTTCTTTTCTGTACGTGGGATCAGGGACGGGGATAGCTGAGAGGAGGGCTTTTGTGTAGGGGTGAAGGGGACTTTTGTAGAGTGATTCTTTATCTGCGAGTTCCACGATTTTCCCAAGGTACATGACGGCGATCCTGTCGCTTATATGTTCAACGACACTGAGATCGTGGCTGATAAACAGATATGTCAGATCAAAGTCCTTCTGCAGATCTCTCAAGAGGTTGAGTATCTGTGCCTGTATGGAAACGTCCAGTGCTGAAACGGGTTCGTCCGCGATAACAAGTTCAGGGTTGAGGGCAAGCGCCCTCGCTATGCCGATGCGTTGTTTCTGTCCGCCGCTGAATTCGTGAGGGTAACGTCCCATCTGTTCCTTGTTTAAACCCACAGTTTCCATCAGGTCAGCAACCCTGTCCCTGTTTTCTTTTCCTCTGGACATGGTGTGTATGGTAAGGGGTTCTCCCACGATGGCGCCCGCGCTCATTCTCGGATTCAGAGATGAAGAAGGGTCCTGAAATATCAACTGCACTTTTCTTCGAAAGTCTTTTAATCCTTTTCTGGAATATTTAAATATGTCATTCCCATTGAAAAAGATCTTTCCGCCGGTTGGTTCTTCAAGCCTGGTGATAAGGCGGCCGAGTGTGGTTTTTCCACATCCCGATTCTCCCACCAGCCCAAGGGTTTCTCCCTTGAAGATCTGCAGGGCCACGCCATCTACGGCTTTTACCATCGCATTCTGCCGGCCTGACAGGAGACCGCTCCGGCTGGGAAAGTATTTCTTCAGTCCTTCAATGTTTAATAAGACAGGATTCATCTGCGCATCACATCACTCATATTTCCAGCACCTTACATAGTGACCTGGAGATTTCTCTTTGAGGGGTGGTTCTTTTTGGGTGCATATATCCATGACGTCCGGACATCTGTTCCGGAAACTGCACCCGGAAGGAAGCTCATACAGGTTCGGGACAGTACCAGGTATTGTGCTGAGATATCCATTTTTCCCGGAAGCCTGTTTGGGCGTGGATTCCATAAGGCCCCTGGTATATGGATGAAGCGGTGTGGAGAACAGATCAAGTACACTGCAGTATTCCACCACTTTGCCCGTATACATTACCGCGGCGTGCCGGGCCATCTCCGCGACTATTCCAAGGTCATGGGTTATAAGCATTACAGATGTTCCCACTTCCTCTTTTAGTTTGTTTATCAAATCGATAATCTGCGCCTGAATGGTTACATCGAGCGCCGTTGTGGGTTCATCCGCTAACATCAATTCGGGATTGCACGCGAGAGCCATAGCTATCATTACACGTTGACGCATTCCACCGCTCATCTGGTGGGGATAATCATTCAGTCTGTTTTGTGCCGAGGCCATTCCGACAAGCCGGAGCATTTCGCTGGCGCGGTCCAGCCCATCTTTCTTTGAAAGTCCCTCGTGGAGTTGTATCACTTCGGAGATCTGATCTCCCACTTTCAGTACGGGGTTGAGCGAGTTCATCGGTTCCTGAAATATCATGGATATGTCGTTTCCTCGAAGCCTTCGCATCTCGTCTTCGTCAAGGCTGAGCAGATCGGTTCCTTTGAAGTTGATCTGTCCCGACACAATTCGACCGGGTGGGTCCGCTATAAGCCTCATGATGGACAGGGCGAGAACGGTCTTTCCGCATCCTGATTCGCCGACGATGCCCAGAGTGTCCCCACTGTCGATGGAGATATCCACCCCGTCAACGGCCTTTACGGTACCGTTTCTCGTTTCGAAATGTGTCTTCAGACCCTTTACTTCAAGGATTTGCATTGGAAGCCCGGCTCCGATCCATGAGAAATTGTACGAGAAGCCTTACGCCTACGCCGGACGCACCCTTGGGGATATAAGGTTTATCTTTCGATAGTAGCGCGGGACCGGCAATGTCCAGGTGTACCCATGGATAATCACCTGCGAATCTCTTGAGCAGAAGAGCCGCGGTTATTGTGCCTCCTGCTCTTCCGCCGATGTTTTGGATGTCTGCCACGTCGCTCTTTATCAGCTCGTCATATTCGTGCCACAGAGGAAGTTCCCATACCATTTCGCCTGTGGCATCCGAGGCGCTGCGTATCTTTTCCTTCAAGTCGCTGTCTGTTCCCAGCATACCTGTAATGTAATCACCCAAAGCTACCACACACGCTCCTGTCAGTGTGGCGAGGTCTACTATTGCTGCCGGTTTGTATTTTCCCGCAAATGTAAGAGCATCCGCCAGGATCAATCGCCCCTCGGCATCGGTATTTTTTATTTCTATCGTGATGCCTGACATGCTTCTCAATACGTCTCCCGGCTTGTAGGCCTTTCCTCCCGGGAGATTTTCCGTGGCAGGAATTATACCTACCACATTCAGCGGTATCTCCAGTTCAGCTACTGCCTTGATTGTGCCGATCACTGCGGCGCCGCCGGACATATCAGATTTCATTTCATCCATTTTTTCGGAAGGTTTTATGGAGATTCCTCCGCTGTCGAAGGTGACTCCCTTCCCGACCAGGACTATTGGTTTGTCGTTTTTTCTGCCCCCATTGTATTCCAGTATTATCAGTTTTGCCTCCTCGGCGCTGCCTTTCGATACGCCGAGCAGTGCATTCATGCCCAGTTTTTTCATTGTGGTTTCGTCCAATGCCTCGAATTTGAGGTTTCCCTGCTTCGCGACATCGCTGGCCCTGTCCGCCAGGATTGAGGGTGTCATATCGTTGGATGGTGTGGAGACGAGATCTCTCGCACAGTAGACTGCCCGGGAGATAATCTCCGCTGTTTTTGCGCCGTCCTTTACATCCTCCAACAGTCCGGCCCTGCTCTCTACTATAGTAAATTCACTTAGTTCCCCCCCCTTGTCCTCTTCAGGGGTTTTATAGGGCGTGAATCGGTACAGCCCCAGCATCGCGCCTTCAACGGCGGCCTGTGCCGTCTCTCTGATGGAGAATTCCGCGTCGCCGAAATCAAGGGACGCGGCCAGCTGTGTTATGTTGAGATCTCTTATCTTCTGACACGCCTTTGAGAATACGCCTCTTAATTTTTCAAGGTTGAATTCTTTCTTTTTACCCAGGCCCGCAATCATTATCCTCCTGCTGCGGATCAATCCTCTGGTATATACAACCAAAGAACTGTAGAGTTTTCCTTCAAAATCTCTCTGCTCAATCAACTCGGTAATAAGGCCGTTGCACTTTTCGTCAAGGAGACGAGCCGCCCCTTCCGGCACTTGATTGTCTTCAAAATGTCCCACAAGCAGTATCTCGCAATCGAAATTTGTGAGAGTCTCCGTTTTTACAGTAATATTCATTTGTACCCCCTGAAATTGTTGTATGCTATGGGGAAAATAGCACATGAACACAAAATGTCAATGTGCCAGATTCCTCTATTTTCAATCTCGACAGTATCCGACTGATACCGCCGAGATGTTTTCAGCGCAGGTGTCAATCTTTCGTGCGTTCGTCTCCGTGATCTGCTGGATTTTTACCGATGGAGTCTATTTGCTTATTGATCTTCCCTGCCATTTCGCTGTCGGGTGGAAAGAATTTTTGAGCGGCCTTGAAATGAAAGAGCGCGCTTTTAAGTTTGTGTTTCTTTTTAAAGAAAATTCCGAAATTGTAGTGGGATTCTCCGGGCATGTTGATTTTTCCGCAGATCATTGCCAGATTATAATATACAGAGATGTCATCCGGATTTTTCTTCATGAATTTTTTATAGAGATTGAAGGCTGCATTATAATTGCCGGCGGTATCGTATGCCCTTCCGAGATACAGGATAGTGTCGGCATCTTTCTCGTCTATGGAATGGGCTTTTTGCAGGGTGTTTATCGCGTCGGATATATTCCCAAGGTTAAAGTAGCTGATGCCCAGATCGCGGAGAATGCCGGCATCATCAGGGGACATCGACAATGCCCTGCGAAAACTAGAAAAGGACTCCACCGTCTTGCCAAGTTTTTCCTGAATGACCGCGAGTCCGTACAGAGCGTCCGGGTTGTCGGGATCTTTTTTAAACACGTTCTGGAAATATCTGAGACTTGAGTCAAGGTTTTTTCCGCCGATGACCAGTATGGTTTTTATCCTTCCCAGACCTCCTGTTATACTTTCGGCACCTCCCTTCGTGTATCTTGTCTGAAGTAGACCGTCCATATATATTATCCTGTCTCCTGTGCCGGGATGGGTCAGAAAATAAGAGGGGATGGAATTTGAATAGAATTCATACTTTCTCATAATTTTCAGAAAATTCAGCATGCCCTCGCCATTATATCCGGTTTCTACAAGGTATGACATCCCGAGGCGGTCGGCTTCTTCCTCATGCTTTCTGCTGTATTTAAGATTGAGAGTTGTCGCTGTCGCCATGGAAAAGCTTGCGACTGCAGCGCTTAGTTCACTGCTGCCCCCGAGAAAGACACCGGCCAGGATTGCCGCGGCGGTTGCGATGTTTATCTTTTTTGAGTTCTCGATGGTTTGCGCTATGTGTCTGGCCTTTATATGTCCTATCTCATGTGCCAGCACTCCGGCTAACTGACTCTCGTTTTCGGCAATCTCTATAAGGCCGCTGTAAACATACACATAACCTCCAGGGGTTGCGAAGGCATTGATCCCGGAACTGTTAATTATGGAAAAAGTGAAGTCAAATAAAGGCGTTTTACCATGCGAAAGTAAAAGATGTCCTATCCTGTCGATATATTCATTTGCTTTTGGATTTTTTACGAAGATACCCCTGTCCTTCAGCTTTTCATAGAATTCTTTTCCCAGTTTCTTTTCATCTTTGATGGTGAAAGAAGCGAAGGCAGTTCCTGCTGACACGAAAATGTAGAGGAGGGCAGCGGCAATGACGAATATTTTTGTTGTGTTGTGGTGAGCATCTAATTTCATGATATTTTATCGCTTGTAACTTTTTTCGCACTTTTAATCAAGGTTGTCCTCAAGCCTGGATTTACCACCTTGTTTTATAGAGGATGTAGTAAAACTTGTACACCCGTAAAAAGTACGAATAACTTGTTATTTTGAACTTGTGTTTGGATTCAGTAGGGATTGTCCTTTTGCCCTGACCGGTGTATCCAGTCCTGCATGGGTTCGCACGTGATATCGAGATAAATGAATGGCAAAAAGATATGTATGACGGGTAAAAGGGGTTATACGTAATTTCATGTCCAGGACTCCACGTTTTTTATTGTGTGAGTAAAAGTTGACAG
>CAYLXS010000091.1:0-5582 GCA_964387765.1 uncultured Syntrophaceae bacterium | reverse complement strand
GATTCTATCAGATCTATCTTTTCAACATCAAATCCATATCGCTTTATCAACAGCCTTCCACAATTTGAACAATAGGTGCTTTCTCCCTCATCACCCGGGACATTGCCGGAGTAGACATATTTAAGGCCGGCCTCTTTCCCTATCTCTGCTGCCATGTGTATAGTTGCCAGCGGGGTAGAGGGGATGTTTTCCATCTTGTATTGCGGGTGGAACCGGCTGATATGCCAGGGAGTCTCCGGGCCGATTGAATGAATGTACCGGGCAATATCCCTCAGTTCTTCTTTGCTGTCATTCAGGGTTGGTATGATGAGAGTTGTTACCTCTAACCAGATGCCTAACTCCTTCATTTTTCTCAGGCTGTCCAGGACCGGCTGGAGTTTCCCTCCGCAGTACTTTCTATAGAATTTGTCGCGGAATGATTTGAGATCAACATTTGCCGCGTCGAGCCAGGGGGCGATTTCTTCAAGCGCTTCCCCGGTCATGAAGCCATTGGTAACAAAGACATTCTTCAGACCTTCTTTATGTGCCATTTTCCCTATGTCCAGCGCGTATTCAAAGAATATTGTCGGTTCGGTGTATGTGTATGCTATGGTTTTTGATCCCGTTCTCAGTACTCTTTCTATAATCTCCTCCGGCATGGAACTGTGCCCTCTGATCTTTCCCTTCGTGCGTGATACCTGTGATATGTCATAATTCTGGCAGAAGTCGCACCTGAAATTGCACCCAACGGTGGCTATGGAATAGGATTTAGAACCCGGATATACATGGAACAGGGGTTTCTTCTCAATAGGGTCTACGCTTTCCGCTATTGATGTTCCATATACCAGTGAGTAGAGCGTTCCACCCCGATTTTCCCGAACCCCGCAGATGCCAAGTCTTGATGGGGCTATTTTGCATCTGTGAGCACAGAGATGACACCTTACATAATCGTTGTCCAGCTTTTCATAGAGAATTGCCTCTTTCATTCGCCTGTTCTCCTTCTTGCGGCGCCCGGTTCGGGATATCCGCCTGCTGCCTTCGCCTCCGATGTTTCCCCAAGGGGGTCCTGTATGGTTATGCGGGTGTAGGTGACCGGGAAAACAAGCCCGATAAATGAACCAAATGGATTTCTCATGGAGGGAATTCTTTCTTCGAAAAAAGAGATGCCCGGATACCACCCCGGCGGAAAAAAGATAACACTGCCCCATTTCATCGTGGTATCCGAAAGTGCTGATCTGATCAGTCGGGTCATTTCAGGAATGCTTGAAGGAAGAGAATCGCCATATGGATCTAAGGCGGCCTTTTTTGCTCCATACGCTGAAACCGGAGAATACCGGTTTAAAGTTCCGAGGAATATCCTTCCGCGGCATACTCTGATTGCCTCGTTTATCGCGTTTTGGAGTTTGCACGCCGAATCGGGAAAGATCAGCGTGACAACGTCAAACTCGTTATCGGAAAAGGGAAGATCTTCACAGTCACCAGGACAGAGATCGGCTCTCTGTCCCAGCGCTTTTCTTGCCGCATCCAGCATGTGCTGCGATGGATCGGTGCCTGTTACGCTGCACCCATTTCCCCTGAAGAAACGAAGATAGTCTCCCGCTCCGCAACCCACATCGAGCAGGCGTTCGCCATCCATGGGTTTGAGAAGGCGCTGGATCAGCTTCTTTTCGAGTCTATCCATATAATATACGGCTGGGGAACGCGGTTCAGTTACCATAGGATTGCACCACACTTTCTGTACATAAAGTTGCCGGCCTACCCGCCTATTGAAGACATATTCGTTGCGCACTTTCTTCTATGGATTTGTTGACAACCTGTCTTGTAACTGCCCGGTTTTCTGCTGATAAGGTTTCTTATAAGAGTTTCCAGCTCTGAATCGGTGCACCCGTCACGTAGAGGTGTCTTTAGATCAGTCGTTGGTTCGTCTGAGAGGAGACATGCCCTCAGGTGTCCGTCGGCCGTCAGACGGAGCCTGTTGCAGGAACTGCAGAATGCGTGGCTAATCGCGCTGATGAACCCGATTTCCCCTTTTGCCCCTTTCAGAGTATATAAAGATGCCGGACCGTCTGTTCTGTTTCGATGAGTCGAGATTACGGGTTCCAGGGGACTGAAGCTGTTTATGTTTTTCATGACCTCATCATTGGAGATATATCCCAGACTGTTTTCCAGGGCCGAGTCACCTATCGGCATGAATTCAATGAATCGTATCTGGTAGGGTTTGTCTATGGTAAGTTTCGCGAAATCGATTATTTCGTCATCATTGAACCCCTTTATCGCCACCACGTTGATCTTTATGGGTGAGAATCCGGTGTCGTGTGCCTTTCGTATTCCCCGAATCACCCTGCTGATATCACCGCCTCTTGTTATATCTCTGTATCGGTCGGGGGAGAGGGAATCAAGACTGACATTTATCCTTCCTATGCCGGCATTGAATATTTCTTCGGCATAGTCTTCTAAGAAGATCCCGTTTGTTGTCAGGCTGATATCCCGCAGGCCCTTCACCTTCGTGAGGGATGTGAGAAATTCTGTAATTCCGCGCCGTACGAGGGGTTCCCCGCCGGTCACACGCACCTTGATGATACCCGTCTTTACGGTAACTTCCACGATTCTTAATATCTCTTCGTAACTGAGAATATCCTCGTGGCCAAGGAAAGATATACCCTCCTTCGGCATGCAGTACACGCAGCGCAGATTGCACCTGTCGGTAACTGATATTCGCAGGTAGTTGATCTCTCTGTTGTGATTATCTATCATAATAGCTGTCATTATCATAAATGCTTCCCGATTTCTATTAATCAATGGTCCCGGGGCGCCCGTTCAAGGCGGGGCCGGATTTCAACAATTGACATTTCGGTGTGGTCATGCTACCGATTTACATATAAAATACAGTTTTTTGAAATGTATTTCGTAATCTTTCTGAGAAAAATGTATGATGGATCAGATACCCGGCAAATCGTAAGATGGGGAGGGGTAAATGAGAAAAAAATCAATCATAATCTTTTGGCTGTCCGTCGCTGTTTTTACCATTCTCTGCGGCACATTGCATGCAGTGGAAGTCGAAACACTCGTCAGGGACGCCGTTAATTATTACAGGGGGAACGCGTCCTTTTCCGTAGTTGATATGACCATACATCGTCCCGGCTGGGAACGTACTCTGACCATCAAGGCATGGACCAGGGGGGAAAAGGACAGTCTGTTTACCATTATCGCGCCCCCCAAAGACAACGGAAACGGAACCCTGAAGAAGGGGGAGGAGATGTGGATATTCAATCCCAGGGTAAACCGTGTCATCAAGCTTCCCCCTTCAATGATGTCCCAGTCCTGGATGGGATCCGATTTTTCAAATAACGACCTGGCGAAGTCGGACAGTATTATCGATGACTATACCCATAAGATTACGGGAACGGAGATTCATGACGGGAAAAAGGTTTTTGTAATCACATCGATGCCGAAACCGGATGCGCCGGTGGTGTGGGGAATGCAGAAGCTCAGGATTCGCGAGGATTTCATTTTTCTGAGCCAGGAGTTTTATGACGAAGATCTTCTGCTTGTCAAGGCCATGACCGCCACGGAGATACAGATGATCGGCGGCAAGCTTTTTCCCAGAGTCTATACGATGCAGAAGGCCGACGAGGAAGATGAATACACGATGCTTGAATACAGAGAGCTTTTGTTTAAGGAGAATCTTCCGGGCGATCTGTTTACCCTTTCTTCGCTGAAGAACCCGGGGAGGTAAGGTATCGTGTCGATCGAGATCAAAATGGCCTGGCGAAATATATGGCGGAATTCAAGGAGGTCAGTTTTGACTATCCTCGCCATCGTATTTGCCACCATGCTCCTCGTCTTCATGCTATCCTTTCAATTCGGCTCCTATGATACCATGATCAATACGGCGGTAAAGATCCACACAGGTCATGTACAGGTACAGGCCGAAGGGTACAGGGACAAGATGGATATCCGGCTGGTAGTACCTAACCCGGGCGCCGTGGACGATGTTATTAAGGATATCCCCGGGATTGAGGCTTATACATCCCGGGCGAATGCCTTTTCCCTCGTCTCTTCCAGTGACCGAACCTATGGTGTTCTCTTGACAGGTATTGACCCTGAAAGAGAAGCGAAGGTCTCCACGCTTAAAAAACTGGTACAGCGGGGGGAATATCTCGCGCAGGAAGATACGGATATGGCCCTGGTGGGCGAGCTTCTGGCCAGGAATCTCAAAGTGGATATCGGGGATGAACTTGTTGCGCTGGGCCAGGGCCGTGATGGTTCAGTTGCCGCGTCGGTTCTGAAGGTAAAGGGGATTTTCAGTTCCGGTGAGGATAAGTTTGACCGTAATTCAGTCCAAATGCCCCTCGGATACTTCCAGGACGTCTTTTCCATGCGCGGCGCTGTTCATGAAATGGTAGTTCTGGGCAGGTCCCTGGAAGATGTAAAAAAGATAAAAAAGGAACTGGGGGCGGGAGTCAGGAGCATAGATAACGATGGAAACCTGGTGGTCCTTGACTGGGTGGAGCTTATGCCCGGTATCGTTCAGTCCATAAAGCTGGATCTGGTAAGTGGGCTTATCATGTATGTAATCTTGATTGTGGTGGTTGCCTTCAGTATTTTGAACACTTTCCTGATGGCGATTTTTGAAAGGACAAGAGAATTTGGTGTTCTCATGGCGATTGGAATGACACCGGGCCGGCTGATGAAATCTCTATTCCTTGAGTCGGCGACGATTACCCTTATCGGGATCATTCTCGGTATCATCTCCGGAGGTATGATAACATGGTACTATCAGGTACACGGTATCCTGATTTCGGGAGCCTCGGAACTTCTGAGTCAGTATGGACTGCCCGAAAGGATGTATCCTCAGCTCTCGGTTCTTTCCGTCTCCATTGGTGCGGGGATAGTGCTGATCATAACGATTCTTACCGCCATTTACCCGGTCCTGAAGGTAAGACGTTTGAGGCCGGTTGAGGCAATGACTGCAGTTTAATTGAGGGGCTGTAATGTATCTTCAGTTGGGGTGGCGAAATATCTGGCGGAACCCCCGTCGAACCATTGTTATTATGACAGCCGTAATTATAGGCGTCTGGGCAATGATTTTTCTGGGGGGATTGATGCGCGGGATTTCGGAGCAGATGGTTCGAAACGGAATAACGACTCTTACCGGGCATATTCAGGTACACCATACGGGCTTCAGGAAAGACCCCGTTATAGAAAACAGTATAAATAAACCGGAGGTCGTGGAAGACGCTCTTTCAAGAATTCTGCCTCAGGACGCCAGATGGACCACCCGTGTCCGTGTTGATGCGATTGCGAGCAACGCGAGACACTCGGGAGGTATAACCCTTGTCGGAATTGATCCTAAGCGAGAGGCCGGGATTTCGTTCATCGGGCAGGCGGTTACCGAAGGGGCCTATCTTAAAGCTGACGATAAATACGGCATTATTATAGGGGAAGCCCTCGCGGACAAGTTTAATACAAAACTAGGCCGTAAACTCGTACTGATGTCGCAGGACACAAAAGGGGATATCGCTTCCCGGGCCTTCAGGATAACCGGCATATTCAGGGCCGAGATGGAGGCCACCGAAAAGCAGTTTGTCTTTGTCACCATA
>CAYLXS010000090.1:0-5598 GCA_964387765.1 uncultured Syntrophaceae bacterium | reverse complement strand
CCTGATGTCTAAGCTTATTCCATATACATAAAACATTACAACAGATATATTGGGGGCATACGCTCGTCAGACAGATGTGCCACAAGTACCCAGCGTACCGCTACTAGTGTATCACCTATAGCACAATGAATGGCAGACCGGGGTGTGACAAATGAGTCATTCCGATAAAAAAGACGTTCGTTTCCATAGCTTCATTGACGCTGAGGCCGTAAAAAAAGACAGTGCGGAGAAGACTGTGGAAAGCAGCATCGCACGCTTCGTCGAACCCTCCAGAGAGGAACTGGGAAGAAAGTCCCTGCTCCCGCCGCGACTGTTCAAGCATCAGGACCTTACAAAGCCCTCCAAATCCTCTCCAAAGATAAGCAAAAAAAAACTTATCAACACCATAAATCACATTAACTTCACCAACAGATACCTGTGGGTCCAGCTGAAAGATCCACGGTATGAAGAAGATATCTTAGTGCGCGCCTATCCGCAGCCATGCATGGGAGAAACAATAACATGTCAATGGTCAAAAGAAAGCTCAACAGATTTTGAGCACTATCATTTCCTGAATCTGGTAATTGACAATGGCATATCGGCAATAATAGTGCCGGCAAAGTTGTTGAATATCGATACCGACGGTTTTACAATTTACATACCTGATGCATGCTATGTCCTTGGAAAACGACAGGCCAGGCGATACAAATGTGAGAACGTTACCGTCGAGCTCAGCCAAAGCGGGTTTCTAGCCAGGGGCAATCTGCTGGATTTCAGTTTCCTTTCTTTCAGTATCAGGGTTACACCCGATTTTGGCGGATCTTTTCACTGGTTGAATCCGGATGAACCACTTATCGTCAATTTATACCGGGATCAAAGGATCATCTTCTCCGGCTCCTGCCGGTTTATTCACCAGACGGGCAACATGTCCGTGAAAGAGATCGTGCTCTCCCCTCTGGCGAATCACCTCAACCGATTTCAGGGAACAGATTTAAGCAGCCCTCGGATGCGATTGGCACCGTCATCCAGCATAAACTTTGAACACCCTCTTTCCGGAAAGAGGGTGCAGCGTGATGTTTATGATATCTCCGTTACCGGGTTCTCGGTACACGAAAGGGATGATGAATCCGTCCTGATCCCGGGCATGATCATCCATAGACTCAACATCAACTACTCCGGCACATTGACCATGCCGTGCACCGCACAGGTTCTGTACCGCCGAAAGGAAAAAGAATGCTTGTTCCGTTGCGGCCTGGCAATCCTGGATATGGATATCACCAGTTATGGAAATCTGAGCAACATACTGGGCAACATGGTAGATCCGAACGTCCATATCTGCGATGAAATAAACATGGATGCCCTGTGGGAATTCTTGTTTGAAACAGGTTTTATTTATCCCAGTAAGTACAGCCTCATCGAACCCCACAAAAATGATTTCAAGGAAACTTATCGCAGGCTCTATCAGGGCAACCCTGAGATTGCCGCTCACATGACCTATCAGAAAAATGGTCAGATATACGGCCACATTTCCATGATAAAGGCTTATGAACGCGCATGGATGGTTCATCATCTTGCCGCAAGACCGGTGCCGGGAAGCAGAAAACCTACGGTAGTCCCCCTGTTCAGACAGGTAATGCATTACTTTGAGGGATTCTACAGGCTGCCGGCCCTTAAAATGGACTACTGGATCTGTTATTACCGTCCTCAGACCAAGTTCCTGGACTTGTTTTTTGGAGAGTTTGCAAGATATTTCAGAGACCCAAGGGGCTGTTCACAGGATCTCTTCGCGTACAAAAGCTATCCGACGGTGTCTACGCAGGGAAAATTTCCCGACGGGTGGCTGTTGAGAGAATTTCTGACCTCCGATCTGTTCGAACTCGAACGCTTCTATAGGAACAGCTCCAATGGACTGCTTCTCGATATACTTCGCCTCGGACACGGGGCCTCCGGTGACGAATCACTGGAAGAATTATACAAACGTCACGGATTCACAAGAAAATGTAAGGCATACTCCCTCACTTATATGCACGAGCTGAAGGCGGTTTTTATCGTAAATCAATCAGATCTGGGACTTAATCTGTCTGAGCTCTTAAACGGTATCAAGATCATAATAACCGATTCGGCATGTCTGCCATGGGATGTATTATCCATAGCGATCGCCCGCCTGACAGAGGTATACGAGGTTGAGAAAATTCCCCTTCTGATATATCCTCATACATATCTGGAGAACAACGGCATATCCTGCGAGAAACAGTACAGAATGTTTATCATGGACATGCAATATGGAAAAGATTTGCTGGACTACATGAAGAGAAGACTGAAGGCAAAGATCAGATTTCTCATCAGATTCCTTATCAGGAGATACTTGGCAAAATGAACGATACTCCACTTTACAACACAGGTAACATAAATGTGTACATAGAATATATCTACAAGGAATATCCCGGGATAGATATTGACTCCATTCTGGAATACGCGGGGATTACTACCTATCAACTGGAGGATGCCGGGTGCTGGCTTACCCAGGATCAGATTGACCGTTTCTACGAGATCATTGTCAGCAAGACAGGCAACACCAACATCGCTCGCGAAGTGGGCCATTATTCCATCTTCTCCAAGGCGGGTATTCCCTTGCATCAATATACCCTCGGTTTTATCACCCCCGCTACCGCATACACGATGATGGAGAAATTATACAATCGGGTAAGTCTCGCATGTAGACTCACCACAAAACGACTCGGCAACAACAAAATCGAAATAATCGTAACCCCGAAAGAGGGTGTCGTTGAAAAACCCTACCAGTGTGAAAACAGGATGGGAATATTTGAGGCCGCGGCCAAGATCTTCACAAACCAGTTTGCCAAGATTGACCATCCTACCTGCATGCACAAAGGAGATAAGACCTGCACATACATCATTACCTGGGAACAAAACCCTTCATTCATATGGACGCGCATCCGCAACTACTCGATAGTCCTCAACATCATAGCGTGTCTCGGTCTTTTCTTCATACTGCCGATCCTGCACTGGGCAATCCTGGCAGTTTCATGTTCTCTCCTCACGACGGGCATTTACGCCTATTCGGAACATCTTGAGAAGAAAGAGCTTCATTCAAAACTCAAAAACGACAGCGAAATTGCCGGCGACTTTCTTGAACAGACCAACGCCCTCTACAACAACGCCCTTCTTGTCCAAGAGATAGGCCAAGGCACATCGAACATATTGAATATCGATCAGCTCCTCTCCTTCACTATGGACATCCTCCAGAAACGTCTCGATTTCGACCGCGGAGCGATAATGCTTGCCGACGAAGAGAGGCTCCATCTTGCATACGCCACAGGATACGGATACAGCCCCGAGCTTGAAAACATCGTGCGACATACAACCTTCCACTTGGACAAACCCCAGTCACGTGGACCGTTTGTGGTGACTTTCAGAGATCAGAAACCCTTTCTGATAGACAATGTTGATAAGATCAAAGAGAAGGTTACGACGAAGACACGCGAATTTATGAAAATGCTGGGAGTTAAATCATTTGCCTGCGTGCCCATAATATATGAAGGACGGTCGGAGGGGATACTGGCCGTGGAAAACCTGCAATCAAGAAAGAAACCCTTCAGCCAGAGCGATATAAATCTCCTTATGGGTATAGCGCCCCAGATCGGCATCAGTATAAACAACGCCAAGACATACCAGAAAATCAGACAGAGTGAGGAACAATTCAGGGCCCTGGGAGAAAACGCGCCGGACATCATCTATACACTGGATGCCGACGGGGCATTCGACTATATCAATCCCGCATGGGAGAAAATACTGGGATACAAAAAAGAAGAAGTTATAGGAAGGTATTTTATAGACTTCGTCAGGAAAAAAGACGTCAGTCGTTTTTCACGTCATTTCAAACGAGTAAGGAGTGACAAGGAAGCCCTCAAGGGCTTTACGGGTGTACTTCTCACCAGAGACGGCGGTGAGCGTGTCTTCAATATAAGCGCTTCTCCAAACCTTGATGCAACTGGTATAGTCACAGGGGCGATTGGAACCATAAAAGATATTACCGACATTGAAAAGAACGTTAAGATGCTGGAATCCGCTCTGCAAAACACGGTGAACGCTATGGCATTCATTGTGGAATCGAGAGATCCCTACACATCGGGTCATCAAAGAAGGGTAATGGATATCGCCGTTGCCATCGCCGAAGAGATGAATTTAAAGGAAGATCAGATCAGCGGTATTCGAATGGCCGCCATGATCCATGATATCGGGAAGATAAATATTCCGGCGGAAATCCTCAGCAAACCCGGAGAACTGACCGATATCGAATTCCGCATGATAAAAACCCATCCTGAAGTAGGCTACAATATCTTAAAGAATATCGAATTCATGTACCCGGTTGCCCAGATCGTGCGCCAGCATCATGAAAAGATGAATGGTTCGGGTTATCCAGGCGGGCTTTCCGGTAATGACATCCTGATGGAGGCAAGGGTTATAACGGTCTCGGATGTAGTGGAAGCCATGGCAACCGACAGACCCTATAGGCCATCTCTCGGTATAGCCGAGGCATTAAAAGAAATACGACAGGGTAGAGATACCCTCTACGATCCGGAAGTTGTGGATGCCTGCCTGAAGCTCTTCGAAGAAAGGGGATTTTATCTCGAGCAGGTATGACAGTGGAATACCCCCAAAAGAGCAGGGCATCTTAAGAGGTTCTATTTACACCAGTTACAAAGCGGGGTATCCACGTTAATAATTTCAAACTGATCCCGATAGGCTCTACAATCAGGATCAGTTTTCCTTATTCGTTTTCGGC
Organism: uncultured Syntrophaceae bacterium; assembly: GCA_964387765.1. GTDB lineage: Bacteria > Desulfobacterota > Syntrophia > Syntrophales > UBA2210 > UBA2210. The sequence continues at coordinate 812 of CAYLXS010000090.1, read as the reverse complement.
GAGCGCCATTGACGCAATTTCTCCAGGTGTTTTTCCCTTGCACAGTATCATAGCGGTATAGGTGAAGCGCCTGGGATCATGGAGAAATCTCTCGAATTCTTCAGAGAAGGCCTTGCTGCCGCCCGGATAATCGTCAAAGAGACCACTAAACCTCGTGGTCGCCATCTCCATCTTTTTGACCCAGTTGAAAATATCCTGATCATCACCTCCCCCATAGGAAAGACGGTGCGCTACAAGGTTCATCTGTATATCTTCCAATCCAAGGTCGTAGAGGTAAGAGTACAACTTCCGGCCCGCATAGGTGTCAAAGTTATATTCGTCATCCAGCTTTTCCATAAACCTGTGCAATAAATTCGTCATCTGAGGCGGCAACTCATAGTGGTTGAGACAGTTGTGGTCAAGATCCAGCAGGCAGAGAAACCCGCCGGGTCTGAGGAGACTTGCAAGTTTTTTTACAATATCCGGGCTTTCAGCACGGAAATATTCCAACACAAAACGGACCCACACGACATCGAATTGTCCTATACCAGCAAGATCTCCCGTCAAATCACGAATATGAAAGTCCACCTCGCCATCTCTGCCATAATGTTCCCTCGCATATTTTATTCGGTCTTTCGAATAGTCTATGCCGACCACCGTCCCACCCGGCTGGACCATATCATACAGGATGGATGTCGTTATTCCCGGCCCGCACCCCGCATCGAGCACCCGCATTCCCGGTTTTATGCCACACCACATGGCCTGTTCACGGACAGCATTTGAATCCGTTTTCATATCCAATCGGACATTTTCTTCTTTACTATCCATCAGGT
>CAYLXS010000089.1:4074-5627 GCA_964387765.1 uncultured Syntrophaceae bacterium | reverse complement strand
CTGATATTATCCGGGAAGAGACAGGTGATGATACGTACATCCTGCCCGGTTTTGTAGATGCCCATATCCATATTGAAAGCTCGATGCTCCCACCCGCTGAATTTTCCAGGATAGCGACCGTGCATGGCACTGTTGCCACGGTATCCGATCCGCATGAGATCGCTAATGTACTGGGTATTGAAGGCGTGAAGTATATGATAGAAGACGCAAAGATGTCCCCAATGAAAATCTGTTTCGGAGCGTCTCCCTGTGTTCCGGCAACATCCTTTGAAACAGCAGGCGCCACACTCGGAGTGGAAGAAGTGGAGGAACTGCTCAAACTGGATGAGATTGGATACCTGAGTGAAGTCATGAATTTTCCGGGAGTTCTAAACGGTGATAAGGAGATCATGGACAAAATCCGCATTGCCGCAAAATACTCTAAACCGGTGGACGGTCATGCTCCAGGCCTGCGTGGGGATGAACTGGAGAGATACATAAACGCCGGTATATCGACAAATCATGAATGTCTTTCGTATGAAGAGGCGCTTGAGAACATCGAAAAGGGTATTAAGGTTCAGATCAGGAGAGGATCTGCGGCTGATATCTTTGAAGAATGTCTCCCCATCCTTGACGAACACTACGAAAGCTGTATGTTTTGCAGTGATGACAAACACCCCGATGATCTGCTGAAGGGTCACATCAATGATATGGTAAAGGGGGCGATTGATTACGGCGTTGATGTCATGAAGGTCCTGAGAGTCGCCTCGGTGAATCCGGTGCTACATTACCACCTGAATGTGGGACTCCTTCGCAAGGGTGACCCCGCTGATTTTATCAGGGTTGACAGCCTCGCCGACCTCAATATCCTAGAAACGTATATAAATGGCAGGGCTGTAGCGCGTGGGGATGTTTCGCTGATACATGGAAAGACGTCAAGAATTGTCAACAACTTTCATGCGACAAAAAAAGAACCTGCTTCATTCGAAATCCCATGTATAAGTGGCAGGATAAACATTATAAAGGCCGCGGACGGCACCTTGTTTACAGACAGACTGATTGAAGTTCCAAAGGTGGAAAACGGCTTTGCGGTGTCGGATACAAAGAGGGATATCCTTAAGCTGGCAGTCGTGAACCGTTACAGAGACACAAAACCGGCAGTGGGTTTTGTCAACAACTTCGGCATAAAAACCGGTGCGATTGCATCCAGCGTGGCGCATGACTCCCACAACATTGTGGCAGTAGGGGTTTCCGATGAGGATATATGCAGGGTTGTTAATCTTATTATCTGTAACCGCGGTGGAATAGGGGCTGTTTCCGGAAGCAGGGAGATGGTACTTCCGTTGCCGATTGCCGGTATCATGAGTGATAAGGATTACGTCAGCGTGGCCAACAGATACATAAAGCTTGATGGCATGGCCAAATCCATGGGTTCAAAACTGCGCGCGCCCTTTATGACCCTGTCATTCATGGCCCTCCTTGTTATCCCCGGGATAAAGATGAGCGACAAAGGACTGTTCGACGCGGATAAATTCAGGATGATGGATGTTTTTTGTTAAAAACAATGGGGTCAA
>CAYLXS010000089.1:0-3974 GCA_964387765.1 uncultured Syntrophaceae bacterium | reverse complement strand
AAAAACAATGGGGTCAAACCTACACATTTGACAGAATGACTCTGTCTTGGAATGTCTGCAAGCAACACAAACAAGAGGAAAGGCGGGGTCAGTCGTCGACTATTGACTGTATTGTAGGATGGATTAAGCGAAGCGAATCTACCGAGGGGAAAATGATATCAGGATTTATTAAAGATATAACAGAATTGGTAGTAGCTATTTACCCCAAAAGCCAGAATCAGCAAAATTGGTAAGTAGCAAATTATTAAGGGTTTTATAAAAGCTATTATTTTAATCTGTAAGCATTTGGCGGTGACAAAACTAAAAAATGAACATATTAAATCCTTGACTTCTCATGCCGATGTAATTACAATGTGGACACATATCAAGCCAAGGAGGTAAGCTATGAGAGCACGAGTTGTAAAAATTGGCAATTCCCAAGGCATCCGCATTCCAAAACCTATACTTGAGCAAACAGGAATTATGGAGGACGTTGAGCTTGAAGTAGGTAAAAACCAAATCATTATTCGCCCTATTTCAAATCCAAGAGTTGGTTGGGATATTGCTTTCAAAACAATGTCCGAAAAAAATGATGACGTGCTGATACACGGAACCGAAAATATCTCACATTCTTGGGATGAAGAAGAATGGCAATGGTAGTCAACAGATTCGATGTATATTTGACAAATCTTGATCCTACATCTGGGTCTGAAATTCAGAAAACCAGGCCCTGTTTAGTTATTTCACCTGATGAAATGAACAAACATATCCGCACCGTCATCGTTGCTCCGATGACTACCGCAGGAAAGGACTATCCCACAAGGGTGCCATGCAAATTTAGAAAGAAAAAAGGGCAAATCGTTTTAGATCAGATACGAACAATAGACAAAACACGACTTATAAAAAAGCTTGGCTCTATTAATCCGGAAACCCAGTTAGAGGTTATTTCTATTTTACAACGGCTATTTGCCTTTTAAAATCGCCGAACCTGTCAGTTGGCCCGGATGCATGGGGTCAAACCTACACACTTGACAAAATGACTCCGGCTTGGAATGTCTGCAAACAACACAAACAAGAGGGGAAACGGGATCAGTCATTGACTATTGACTGTATTGTAGGGTGGATTAAGCGAAGCGACTCTACCGAGGGGAAAATGTCAACATTTCACCAACGTCCCCTTTGCCCCTGGTTTCTTTTTTCTTGATTCTGGAGGGTGTCTGGAATAGAATAGCAACTATAGATTCAGGGGTGCTCGGGGCATAGTGATCCCGGGCTGAGATGATACCCTTTGAACCGGATCTGGGTAATGCCAGCGCAGGGAGATAAAGTTTGGTATCTTTTGAGGGCATATCCAATACCGGGTATGCTTTTTTTGTTTCTGCCGGGAGGGGCAGGTTCCATGAAAAAGATGGTTTTTGTCATATCGAACGGTGTCATGGACAATGCCGGATTTCTCGAGGATCAGATCAGAAGCGCCGGCGATTCGGTGATTATATGCGCCGACGGTGCGGCGCAGAAGTTGAAAGTGTCTGACATAACGCCCGATTTTATTGTGGGTGACATGGATTCTATTGATGAAGACACCCTGAGATATTTTAAGGCAAAGGGGAGCAGGATCATCAGGCATCCCGCGGACAAGGACGAAACCGATACACAACTCGCGCTTGAGTGTGCCTTCGGGATAAATCCGGATGAGATACGCATATTCGGCGCCCTCGGGGGGAGGATCGACCACGCGCTGGCGAATATCTCTCTCCTTGTGATGTGCGTGAAAAGAGGTGTTGACGCGAAAATAGTTGATAAAGATTGCGAGCTTTTTGTCATTGACCGGTCATGTATGATCGATGGCAGGGAAGGGGAGACGATTTCTCTGATTCCCATGTCCTCAGACGTCAGAGGGATAACGCTCGAAGGCTTCAGATATCCTCTTTCCGACGGGGTGATGGAAATTGGAAAACCATACGGCGTGAGCAACAGGCTGATCGGCACAAGAGGAACAATTTCGGTGAAGTCGGGGTATTTACTTACTATAAGACAGTTTGGAATTCAGGGGTAAGATATGACAGTAAAAAGGGTGCTGACGATAGCGGGGTCGGACTCGGGTGGAGGAGCCGGCATACAGGCGGATCTGAAGACGATTACTGTGCTTGGAGGTTTCGGCATGAGCGTGATCACGGCCCTGACCGCGCAGAATACACTCGGTGTGCATGGAATCCACGAAGTGCCCGCCAATTTTGTTGAAAAACAATTTGACGCGGTGGCTACCGATATCGGTGTCGATGCCGCAAAGACGGGGATGCTCTCCAGCTCTGAGATCATGAGAACCGTTGCGGGGAAAATAGAAGAGTACGGGATAAAGAAACTCGTCGTTGATCCGGTGATGGTGGCCAAGGGGGGTGCGATGCTTATAAAGCAGGAGGCGAAAAAGACTCTGGCCACGGTGCTTTTGCCACTGGCATTTGTGATCACCCCCAATATTCCCGAGGCGGAAGAGCTGACCGGAATCAAGATTACAACTGTTGAAGACATGAAAAAGGCGGCCAGAGCCATAAACCGGATGGGTGCAAAAAATGTCTTTTTAAAGGGGGGGCACATGTCGGGAGATGCCCTGGATGTGCTCTATGATGGCAGGGATTTTCATGAGTTAATCTCGGAGAGGATAGACACAAAAAATACGCACGGTACCGGATGCACTATCTCCGCTGCTATTGCCACAGGGCTCGCCCAAGGAATGGATGTGTTCGAAGCGGTCAAAAGGGCAAAGGATTATATAACCATGGCTATCAAGTATTCTCTCTGTATAGGTGGAGGACACGGGCCGACCAACCACATTGCATATCTGTTCAGGAACGGTAATATGCCTGAAAGTGATTTTAAGGAATAGAGGATGAAATGCTTTCGGTTTCAGGTCTGACAAAAAGATTTGAGGGTCTTACCGTTATGGAAGGGTTTGACCTGACTGTGCCCAGAGGAGGTTTTACCACTCTTATAGGGCCATCCGGTTGCGGCAAGAGCACCCTTTTCGATGTGCTGACCGGTGTTTTTCCAAGAGATGACGGCAGAATATCCTGGCTTGGGGAAGCTGTTCCCGATCTGATGAGCAGGGCGGCTTACATGCAGCAGAAAGACCTGCTTCTTCCGTGGCTTTCCCTGATTGACAACGCCATGCTCCCGGCAAAGATTGCCGGAGCCGATGAGAACGATTCACAGGAAAAGGCATCGGCCCTGTTCAGTCGTCTGGGGCTGCACGATTTCGAGAACTATATACCGCGGAAGGTGTCCGGCGGCATGCGGCAGCGCTGCGCGCTGGTGAGAACCTTGATGTTCGAGCATGAACTGGTTCTTCTCGATGAGCCTCTTTCTTCCCTTGACGCCATAACCCGAAGAAGTCTCCAGGCCTTGCTCCTGTTGCTCCAGAGTGAGTTTAACAAGACCATACTGATGATAACGCACGACATAGAGGAGGCCCTTCTGCTGTCTGATGAACTGCTTGTCCTGACGCCTATACCGATGCGGGTAAGAGAGCGGTTTGTCCTGGAGATGCCGAAACTCGGGAGAAACAGTAATCCTGAACTGCTGAAGATAAAAGAGCATGTGCTAGAAGAACTGGAGGGAGATTTAAATGGAACGATCTAACTGGATTTCCCTGCTGATTGCTTTGACTGTTATTGCAATCTGGGAGTTTTCCTGCTGGTGGTTTTCTGTCCCTGACTTCATCCTTCCCGCCCCCAGCGAGATATTAAAAACAACAGTACTTAAGACATCCCTTCTCCTGCCGCACGCGGGTGTTACCGCGCTGGAGATAATCATGGGAATCTTCCTGTCACTACTGGTCTCGGTACCACTTGCGACGGTCATGTTTACCTGCCCTTCAATCGAACGTGCCCTGTCGCCTTTTCTCGTGGCATCTCAGGCGGTGCCGGTATTTGCTCTGGCTCCACTCCTGGTGATATGGCTTGGATACGGTCTTGCCAGCAAGGTTCTGATGGCGGCGA
>CAYLXS010000088.1:0-5645 GCA_964387765.1 uncultured Syntrophaceae bacterium | reverse complement strand
GAAACGAGAAACGGGGCTTGTGCTTTTTCAGGGCATGGTCAATAAAATGAGAACCTGTCCCCAATTTACATGTCCCCAATTTACACTACTTTATTCCATACTCCTTCCCATACGTTTCAACCACAAAATCTATATCCTTGTCCCCCCTGCCTGACAGGTTTACCAGTATTGTTTTGTCGTTGTCGAGAGTCCCCGCCAGTTTCATCGCGTATGCCACAGCGTGGGCGCTTTCCAGCGCGGGAATTATACCCTCAACCCTCGAGAGTTCAAAAAACGCGTCGAGCGCTTCCCTGTCGTTCGCCGTCACATATGTAACTCTCTCAATATCCTTGAGAAGACTGTGCTGGGGGCCAACACTTGGATAATCAAGCCCGCTAGCTATGGAGTATACCGGGAGGGCCTCGCCATCTTTGTCCTGAAGCATGTAGGAATTAAACCCGTGGAGTACGCCGGGTGTGCCAAGTGTCAGGGTTGCCGCATGTTCACCATCTTTAAAGCTGAGACCCGAAGGTTCTACACCATACATGGAGACATCTTCATCGTCCAGAAAAGCAGTGAAAAGTCCCATCGCGTTGGACCCACCTCCGACACATGCCACCAGATTATCGGGTAACCCGCCTGTAATCTCTCCAAACTGTTTCCTTGCCTCTCTGCCGACAACCGACTGAAAATCCCTGACTATCATAGGGAAAGGATGGGGTCCCACAACGGAACCGATTGCGTAAAGCTGGGTTACAGGATCTTCAAGGTACGCTTCAAATGCAGCGTCAACCGCATCCTTGAGTGTCTGTGTGCCACGTGATACCGGGATAACATTCGCGCCCACGATCTTCATCCGGATGACGTTAGGATGCTGTTTGACTATATCCACCTCACCCATATAGATATCGCATTCAAGTCCCACAAAGGCGGCGGCCGTCGCAAGCGCAACTCCATGCTGACCCGCCCCCGTCTCCGCGATAATTTTTTTTTTGCCCATCTTTTTGGCAAGCAGAGCTTCACCCAGGCAGTGATTTATCTTGTGCGCGCCCGTATGGTTCAGATCCTCTCTCTTGAGATATATGCGCGCGCCGCCACATTTTTCCGAAAGAGATTTCGCGTAGAAAATAGGACTGGGTCTACCCACATAGTCTTTGTACAATGACGAAATCTCCTCTTTAAAACTCTCATCATCCTTTATTTTGCCATATGCTTCAGTGATTTCATCAAGCACTTTCTGTATCTGCGGAGGCACAAAACTGCCGCCATATTCCCCAAAATATCCTGTCTTGTCGGGCATTTCCACTGATTCTGAATGCATGTTCATCCTATTTTTTTCCTCCATGGTATCTGTCAAGTATTTTTTTTGTGATGGAATTGTTTTTCTTTAATATCTTTGAACCTCTTGTAATCTTGCAGAGACTTATTCCATGCTTTGCCGCTATATTCCTCTGGGTATGGCCTTCGCTGAGCTCCCGCAAAAGTTCCCAGCGAAGGACGAAATCCTCGATTTCTTTCGGAGTGAGAATTTCTTCAATAAATGACTTCATTTCCTCAAAATCAGATATCTCTGTAAATATCTTTACAAGCTCGTCTCGAGAAACCATTTTGCCCCCTGTTTCTACGGGCAGAAACATATATAAACATATTACAAATAGCAAGCTATTTTTCAGAAAAAAAGAAACAGACTGAATGGATGGCTGGATGGATGGATTCCATTGTTGAAACTCACCAATTGGCGAGCCTCAATACCTGAAACCTGGCGCGGAAAAGGGAGTGGACTGTTTGTATGGCTTTAGTTTCTTGAAGGAACCCTGCAGAATTGACAGGGCATCTATCGCTCTATTCCAGGTCTTTTCCTATTACTTCTCTAACTCGTTCTATAAGTTTTTCCTTTGTTTCATATGTATATTTGTCAACAGGAATAGGCTCATGTATTATTATTTTCATATTGCCCGGCAGGATCCACAGACTTTTCCTGGGTAATATCTTTCTTCCTCCCACCACGGTTACGGGAAGTATCGGCACCTTTGCCTCCAGCGCCATAACGAAACCTCCTTTTTTAAAACGCTGGAGTTTTCCATCGGGACTTCTTGTGCCTTCGGGAAAAAATACCACAGAAGAGCCGGCCCGTATCTTTTCACCCGCCGCCTTGAGGCTCTTTCGCGCCTTTTCAGAATCCCCCCTGTCAATATAGATGTGCCCTACCTTCTCACAGGCAATCCCGAATATCGGTATCTCTCTGAGCTCCATCTTCATAACCCATTTCAACGGCAGGGGCAGATAACCTATCAGGGCAAACACATCATAATAACTCTGATGATTCGCCATCACTATATATGGCTGATCTTTATCTATAAGTTCATCTCCACTTATTGATATTCGAACTCCTGACAACGCGAGATTAAGCCGGGCCCAGAATGCGCTTACGGAATCAACCCCATGTCCTTGAGGATCAAAATATGCGGCAAGCACACACATAGTAGAGGCAACAGCGGTATCCACCGCCATCAAAGCAATAAGCACCGGACGATAGAGACTAAAGACGGATTTTGTCACCTTCTCTCGCATCTGTTTAGCTGTGAAATCATAGGAAGAAAGATTAATACGTGGAATGCGATACATGATAAACCTCCTCTTGAAATTCATTTGACGTGCACCGGGCATTGCATTCATCTCTGAATGCCACAAGACAAGAACCGATTATAAAGACTGTTTGATTATAAATCTAATCCCGGAAGCAATCAAGTTATATTGCGAACAATTTTCCACAGGAACGGCAGCTCTCTGATCATCTATCCTCTGACTGCAGGGACAGAAAAGTCTAAAGACTGCATTGACATTGGGAACTTTTGATGTTACGTGCAACGAATTACAGCTGTTGTAACTAACGGAGAATATTGCATGAGTACAGGAAAAGAAAGATTGAGAAGATGGCGTGAGCGGAACAGGGCAAAAGGGAAGCAATCTTTTACCATCATGCTTTCGAAAGAGGCCAAAGAAATCCTGTGCGACGAAAAGAAAAACTCAGGAACAAGTTATTCTACAATTATTGAAAATGCCCTTTTAAACTTTAGAATATCACTCGGAAATATCATTGCAGGCAACAATAAAACAGAAACCGCCAGGATATTGATAGACGAAGACAGTATATTACTGGAAGACATCAAAAGAAAAAAGAGCCGGGCAAAAAAAATTGCGATTGAAGATGACTTTAAATTGAGCGGGGGATTTTTACCAAGACTCTTGAGAAAATCCAGAGGCCGGATCTACAAGCTAAAGAAATGAGCCGGTAAACCACTCCTCAGCGAGTTGCTAAGAAAAGCAGTTACCTGTTCTCTTGACGATCTTTTCCACTGTTAGTAACCTTCCTCCTGATATTGTACCATTTTTCTATCCTGTCTTTTATGATCTTCTCATATCCTCTGTTGGTGGGAGAGTAGTAGCGCTGGCCTTTCAATTTTTCCGGCAGATATTCCTGGGGGACATGGGCGTCCGGAAAGTCATGAGCATACTTGTAACCCTTGCCGTAACCGAGATCTTTCATCAGCCTCGTCGGGGCATTTCTTATGTGAAGAGGAACAGGGAGGGTACCCGTTTTCTTTATGTCTATCTTCACCCTGTCCAAACCGGTATACAGGGCGTTGCTCTTCGGAGCGGTTGCGAGATAAACCGCGGTCTGCGCGAGGGCAAGTTCTCCCTCCGGAAGTCCGATAAATTGAAAGGCCTGCAGGCCTGACACCGCGACACCCAGAGCCGCCGGATCGGCGTTACCCACATCTTCGGAGGCAAACCTTATCATCCTGCGAAGTATAAAAAGCGGATCTTCGCCTGCTTCGAGCATACGTCCCAGCCAGTAGAGAGCAGCATCCGGATCACTCCCCCTCAGACTCTTGTGAAGGGCTGATATCAGGTTATAGTGCTCTTCACCATTTTTATCATATTGAAGGGCCTTCTTCTCCAAGGCTCTTTCAGCTATCTCTTTCGTGATTTTTGTGACAGTTCTATCTTTCTTAAGAACGAGAGATGTTGCTGCCTCCAGGTTATTGAGAGCTGTCCGGGCATCTCCATCAGCGGCCCAGATGATATGTTTCAGGGCATCCTTCTCGATTTTCAGAGATAGCGTCCCAAGCCCTTTCGACTGATCTTTAAGCGCTCTTTTGAGTATCGATGCCAGGTCTTCATCAGAGTACGGTTTCAACACCATTACCCGTACTCTGGACAGAAGAGGAGCGATAACTTCAAAAGAAGGATTTTCCGTGGTGGCGCCGATCAATGTGATCAACCCGCTTTCCACATGATGGAGGAATGCATCCTGCTGAGCTTTATTGAAACGGTGGATTTCATCGACAAAGAGAATCGTTCTTTTTTGATGGTAACGAAGCTGGGCCTGTGCCTCATCGATAACGGCCCTGATTTCCTTGACTCCGGAGAGGACTGCGGAAAATGTTTCAAAGTGGGATTTCGTCTCATTTGCTATGATGCGTGCCAGGGTTGTCTTGCCAACCCCTGGTGGCCCCCAGAAAATTACTGAGAAAAGATTATCATCTTCTATGGCACGGCGGAGCAAACTATCCTTGTCAAGGAGATGGCTCTGCCCTACAAATTCCTGAAGGGTTTCCGGCCTCATCCTGTCCGCCAGAGGTCGCATAGTGCCTTCTGCTTCTCTTTTCTGTTGATCAAAAAGATCCATCATATAACCGGGTTTCAAGTCTCGGGTTCAGATATCAACCCTTCTTTCTTTTTTTTGCTGCTTCCACGATTTCAAATATGGTTGAAATTTTGTCCTTTGGCGGCTGATTAAAGCAGCGATCCCACTCTTCTGCCGTTAGTTTTTCCTTCAGATAGGCTTCCACAGGAAAGAATGTCTGCCAGCAGGTAATAACACGTTGACACGGGAGCTCACCCCGTTCCTGCAGGCAATAGGCAAAGGTGACTGGTCCTCCAAGTCTGGGGCATCTGATCTCTAAATCTTCATATTTTCCCATTTTTTATGATACCTGAATCAGGTTTCAAGTTCAAAGCCCCAAGCCCTTTAACTCGAAACTTCAAACTCGAAACCTGTAACTCTCTTTATGGTTTTGGATATTGTCCGACTGTCTTTTTCGCTCGATCAATTTCCTCCTCCGGAAATTCATAATCTCTAAGCTTTCCGGAAAGGTAGGCGTCATACGAGGCAAGATCCACGAGCCCGTGTCCACTCCAGTTGAAAAGGATTACCTTTTCCTTCCCTTCTTCTTTGGCGCGCCTCGCCTCATCAACGACGGCTGCGATTGCGTGGTGTGTTTCCGGAGCAGGAATGAATCCTTCCGTTCTCGCCCACTTTACACCAACATCAAATGTTTCAAGCTGATGGTAAGATCTTCCTTCAATAATGTTTTCTTTAACAAGTTCGCTGATAATCGGGGCCATCCCATGAAATCTCAGACCACCGGCGTGAATTGGAGCGGGAACATAATCGTGGCCGAGGCTATACATGGGTAAAAGGGGTGTTTTCTCCGCGAGGTCAGCAAAGTCGTAGGCAAAGGGCGCCCTCGTTATGGTAGGGCACGATGCGGGCTCGGCAGCAATTATTGATATATCTTTACCATGAATCTTATCTCTTACATAAGGTAAGCACAAGCCTGCAAAGTTGCTCCCGCCACCGGCACAGCCAATAACCACAT
>CAYLXS010000087.1:0-5674 GCA_964387765.1 uncultured Syntrophaceae bacterium | reverse complement strand
CTGGCCCTTCAGGATCAGCTTGTAAAGAAGGATCTTGTGTTTCTCCGCAAGGCGCTGCCGCAGAAGTTCTCATTCGGTATACTCAAGGGAAAGAACAACTATGTGTGCCTGAAGCGGGAACGGGAATATGCCGGAAGCGGCAAGCTTTATCTAAGATTTCGCAAATGGCTGTCGGAGACTGAGACGGGTGAAAGAAGCGATATTTCCTTCACTCCGAAGTTCTGGCCGGAGGTCTGCGGCGATTCCCAGGATTGCGGCGGACGTACATGTCCCTTCTACGGCAGGTGTTTTTATTACAAACACTACCGAAAGCTCTACTCCAAAGACATCCTCGTGGTTAACCATCACCTGCTGATATATGATCTGCTTTCGGATTTCAGCCTGTTGCCGTTTCACAAACAATTGATCATAGATGAAGCTCCCAATATCGAGGATGTTATATCAACCGTTCTAGGCACCACCCTGAATTATTCCAGGACGGCATGGCTTCTCTACAGGTTGAGGGGATTGAAGGTGGTTGTTGATCATCTTTTTCCAGGGGTGGAATCATTCTTCAAGAAGAGTGATGTGCCGCCCTGGCCCGTCTGCCCTGTGCCGTTTGCTGTGACGGAAAAGCTGAAACAGTTGCGAAAGGATCTTGCGTTAACCAAGACGGTTTCCGCGCTGGAGAAACGCAAAAAAGCCGTGGTGGATGAGGAGATGAGAGACAGAATAGAAACAACTATCGGCTATCTGAAATCGTTCGCGGCGGACATGGATGATTTTATAGAACAGGGCGATAAGGATAAGGTATATTACGCCCAGAGCGCTAACGGCGGCATGGAGCTGAAAAGCAGCCTCGTGGAATCGGGGAATGCCTTTGAAAATCTGATGCGCGCTTACACCAGCGTCATTATGACATCCGCCACGCTGACATCGGGCGAAAATTTTTCTTTCCTGAAGAACAGGTTGAATATCGAGGATTTTGGGGAAAAGATTATCGGTTCCCCCTTTGATTTTCAGACTCAGTCGCTACTCTATCTCGATAAAGATCTGCCGAAGCCGGATAACGAAAACAGCGGCCCGTTTCAGAAGGAAAGCCTGAAGGTTATTGAAAAACTTATCGGGGCGTCACGAGGCAGGGCGCTGGTGCTTTTTACATCTTACAGGCACCTTAATTTTGTCACGGAGAATGTGGAGACACAATACCCCTTCAAGAGTCAGGGAGATATGCCGCCAGCGAAACTTATCAAATGGTTCAGGGATACACCCGATTCCGTGCTGTTCGCGACGGCAACCTTCTGGCAGGGGATCGACATAAAGGGGGATGATCTCAGCTTGGTGATAATCGTCAGGCTTCCATTCAGCTCACCGGGTGATCCGGTGTATCAGGAGCGGTGCAACAGACTGGGGGGCAGGTGGTTTTACGACCTCGCGCTTCCTCACGCGACACTGTCCCTGCGGCAGGGGTTTGGCCGGCTTATCAGGGGGCGTGATGAGTACGGGGTGGTTGCCATACTGGACACGCGTCTTGTAAAAAACTCGTATGGCAGATATATTGTCTCATCACTGCCGGCGGCGGATATAACCCATGACATAAGAGATGTGGAGGCCTTTTTTTACAATCATCAATGATTCTGTTTATTAATGGTCTTTTCGCCCAATCTCTGCGTTATACTCAAAAAATAATTCTCGGAATATCAACTATATACCTCCGGTTATTTTCCATTATAATCCCGGCACGCCGGGATAGTAGCGCTTTCTATAGAATCGGCTATTTTGCCAGCAGACCGCCATCATTAACCAGTATATGACCGGTCATATAGGATGAGGCATCGGAAGCGAGGAAAACGGCAACCCCCTTCATCTCATCAATGTCCCCTAACTTTCGCAGGGGAATCGTGTTCATGGTCATGTCGTAGGCCGCCTTGAATTCTGGTTTTTCAACAAATGCCATCATATCTGTCCGGAAGAAACCGGGCGCTATGGCGTTGACACGGATGTTATAAGGCGCCAGTTTCACGGCGAGGTTCATGGTCAACAGGTTTATGGCCGCCTTGCTCGAATTATAGGCTACAGCCGGATGGGTGAATTCATCGGATCCTCTGAATGCCATGACCGATGAAATGTTTATGATATTTCCCCCGCCCTGATCCTTCATTATGTTGGCCACCTTCTGCGTGAGCATCCATACGCCCCTTACATTGACATTGAATATATGGTCCCATTTCTCTATGGGGAATTTCAGCGTGGGCGCAGCCCAGGTTGCTCCCGCGTCATTTACAAGAATATCTACGCGGGGAAAGTTTTCGCTTACTACTTTCAACATATTATCGATATCTTCTTCTTTGCTCACGTCGCACCGGATGGGCAGAGCCTTAACGCCAAACTCATCCGCTATTTCTTTCGCCGTTGCTTCGAGCTTTTCCATTTTCCTTGAGGTGATAATAATATTTGCACCCGCTTCAGCAAGACCGATAGCTATAAACTTTCCTATACCTCTTCCTCCGCCGGTGATCAGCGCCGTCTTGCCGTCTAATTTGAATAAATCCTGTAGTTTCATATTATCCTCCTGTTGCTTATTATCCCGAAGACGGGTTCACTTTGAATGTCCGCCCGTCCGGTGCATACTCCAACAATATTTCGTTTTCGTCAACAACTACCTTTGTCAGGGTTGACTGGATCTTTTTCCCCTCTGTGGATCGTATAACATCGTCGATCGTGTTATAGCCGGCCAGTTCCTCCATGGTTATAATCGTCGGCAGCACCATGTCGAAAGTCTGTTCATAGAACCGCTCGAGGGCCTTCTGTGGTGTTATCCAGACATGTCTGGTCAGTTCGATGCCGTCGTGCAGGGCTCTCTGGTTTGCGGGGGCTTCGGCCACAAAAAATCTTACGTCGTAACGGATGGGAGAAGGGATGGGAGTTATCCAGTGGGAAAAGTAGTGGAGTCGGTCAGTAGCAAGGGTAAGCCCCTCATCCCGGATAATATCGTAAAAATCAGCTTTCCTATCGAGAAGCGACCAGCGGCGCGAAAGGAATCTTTCCCTGAACAGTTCCGAGTCGAGGGGTATGATAGTTCCGGCCTTTGTGTATGCCATCAGAAGGCCGACTTCCTCAAATGTCTCGCGAATCCCGGTGGTCCACAACCCTAACGCTTTTTCAGGTGATGAGATATCATCCAGCATACGCAGCGCCCGATTTCTGTCCATACCTGCGCATAGATTTTCTATTCCCGGCAGACAATCTGCCTCGTCAAGGCCGCCACCGGGAAACACATACAGGCCCGGTACGAACTTGTTCCTGGAACTTCTCAAGGCCATCAACACTTCGAAACTCCTGTTGCTCGGGCTGTTTCGCATAAGGATGACGGTCGCAGCATCTTTTGGTTTTACCAGCATGGGATATGTTCTAATCCAAATCACCTGGTGATGTAAAGAAATTTGTGACGAATAGCGTGGGGGTCTTTGTGCCCTACAGAGGGGCACGCTATCCCTCGAGCCCTTGGATCCTTTTATAATGTTATCTGACCAGTGACGCGATAACCTCTATGTGTTTTGTCTGGGGGAACATGTCGACGGGCTGCAGGGTTTCAAGAGAAAATCCCCTGCCGATCAGGTACCTGATATCGCGTGCCTGGGTGGCGGGATTGCAGGAAATGTAGACGATTTTTTCCGGCTTCAGTGCGTCGATACGCGTAAGGGTCTTTTTAGCGCAGCCGGTTCGTGGCGGGTCTAGAAGCACGATATCCGCGCGGGTTTTCTCTTTTATGAATCTGCCCAGCGTGTCCTCCACATTACCCCTGTAAAAACGGGTATTCGTGATGCCGAAATTTTTGGCGTTGAGCGTCGCGCAGTGGACGGCTGTGCCGCTGATTTCGATGCCGGACACCTTACTGACACGCGGGGCGATAAAGAGTGAAAAGAGGCCGGAGCCGCAGAAGCAGTCCAGCACGCTATCGGATTCTTTCAGATCGCACATGTCGATAACGCGTTCTGTCAGTGTGTCTACCAGGTAGGTATTCCCCTGAAAGAAGCCGTCGTTTGCAACCTGCAGCTCTTTTCCTCCCGCCATTCTTGTAATGTATTTTCCGGGAGGATAGGTGGCGTCAGACCAGAGGATGTATCTCTTGCGGTATGAGGGAGTTTCCTCGGAGGCGAACATTTCCCGAAGCCTGTGGTATTCCATGTTTATGGATTCATCCACGATGTTGCACTGCTGTATATCGATCAGTTTTCCTCCCACTGTGTCCATGAAACCCAGGTTCAATTGTCCATCGGCATTCGGGATACAGTGGAACTCTGCTTTTCCCCTGTAGTTAAATGTCTGTGGTGAAGGGATGATAGTCTTCACCGGTGGAGACGCGATTTTTCCTATTCTTTCAAAGGATTCCCTGACCTGTCTTTCTTTGATTTTCAACTGGGCCTTATACGATATATGCTGATACTGGCATCCGCCGCACGTGGAAAAATGGGGGCATACAGGTTCGACCCTGTCAGGCGACGGGACGATTATCTCCCTTGTCTCACCGATGTAGTAGTTCCTTTTCACCTCCACGATCTTTGCCTCGACTGTGTCTCCTGCAGCGGTAAAGGGAACAAAGACGACCATGCCGCCGATTCGTCCGACACCATTGCCCCCGAAGGCAACAGTATCGATAGAGGTTTTGATGATGTCTCCCACGCTTAATCTTTCATCCATGACAGCCGTTTATACATTGCCGGGAGGGTATGGGCAAGAGAAAACAAACCTTTATTTTTCTTTACAATCAGGGTGAATATTGGTATCTCCGTTCTTCATTTTTTTGCTTAAAGGATAACATGCCAGTAGAAGAAAACAAAAACATACACCGCATTAAAACAGCTGACAGGGAAATTATCCTTGTAGGTACAGCGCACGTTTCCAGGGACAGTGCCGATCTGGTGGAGAAGGTCATAGAAGAAGAGCATCCTGACACGGTATGTGTAGAGCTGTGCCAGTCCCGGTATAACGCGATCACGCAGAAAGCCAACTGGGAGGAGATGGATATACTGAAGATAATCCGCAAGAAGCAAACATCTCTTCTACTGTCACAGCTTATAATGGCGTCATTTCAGAAGAAGCTTGCGGAGAAATTCAACATAAATCCCGGCGAGGAGATGATACGCGCGATAAACAAGGCGGAGGAAACGGGGGCACAAATTGTGCTGGCCGACCGCGATATTCGCACTACTATGAAAAGAACATGGCGAAATATGCGTTTCCTCAACAAGCTGCGGTTTATTTTTGAGCTGATCTCCTCTATTTTCTTAAGCGAGGATATCACCGAGGAAGATATAGAGAAGCTGAAAGAACGCGATGCCCTTGAGCTGGCCCTTCAGACCTTTGGCAAAGAGCTGCCGGAAATCAAGACCACACTGATTGACGAGAGGGATCAGTTTCTGGCCCATTCGATTGCCGGCGCATCCGGCGACAGGATAGTGGCAGTCGTGGGAGCCGGTCATGTGCCCGGTATATTGAAGAATCTTGACAGAGACATAGATATTTCTGCGATAAACGAGGTTCCACCGAAGGGCAAGGTGGGGCGGTTTGTGGGATGGGGAATTTCTCTTGCCGTTATAGGGCTTATAATTGCTGGATTCTTTCATTCAGGCAGTGCGGCGGGCCTGAATATGATTAAATGGTGGTTTCTTGTGAACGGTATATGTGCGGGTCT
>CAYLXS010000086.1:4514-5753 GCA_964387765.1 uncultured Syntrophaceae bacterium | reverse complement strand
CTCCCCCGATATCCTTCATGGTAACCACTACTACCGAAGTTCCCGTCTTCCTGAGAACCTCACTTGCCAGTGATTCCATGGACTGCGAGTACCTCTGTGAAATGACACCCGCGAAATCGTTGACCGCGCCCACGGGTCTCGGAAAATTATCGCTTCCATACACACAAGTGGCAATCAGGCACACCGTCGCTATCGCAATGATTGAAACAGCTATTTTCTTTCTCAAATTAGAATACCCCTTCATGGGATCAGTAAAGTGAAGTCACCCCTGCCCCCCCGGAGTGACAACTTTTTACAGATGTGGATGCATCACGTTTTGTTATGTCACAATTACAAATAACAAATCAACCCCTTTTCACATGGCAAATCCAACTGGCTTTTGAGCTTGACATGACATGTAAAGTGATATAGGGATTCTCTTCTAAAACTTTGCAAGGGAGGAAATATTTTTGGCAAATCACAAATCCGCGGAAAAAAGGGCCAGGCAAAATGTAAAGAGGAGAGAGAGAAATATCTCCGCAAGGTCTCGCGTAAAGACAAGCGTCAAGGCAGCACTCAAATCCATTGAAGAAAAAGATGTGGAAAAGTCACGCACGGTTTTGTTTGACACAACAAAGACAATAGCCAAGGCAGCCGCCAAGGGGATATTCCCCAAGAAGACAGCCGCCCGTAAGATATCAAGATTAACAAAAAAGGTAAACGCCCTCGGATAGAGTCTCAGTATCAGAATCCGGACATCATATTCCGGTAGGCCTTATCGGCCATATCGATCGACAGCTTCCTGATGGCGGTTTTCCTGTTCGCAGCGGTTGTGGTGGTGTTCACGTCCACCGTGTAGGCCTCTCTTCCCGAGAGGCCTTTGTTCATCCAGATGACCCCGCCATTGTCAGTTCTCTTAAACACCACCTCTACAGTCATCCAAACTCTATTCTCTCTGGCCATGTCACTGCTGCTGTACGCGAGGTGGGATGAAGTGATACTCTTTATCTTCCCCGTCAGAACCGCGTCCGCCTTGCCTTTGCCGGCAACCAGACTGAACCTGGTGCCGCTCCTGAAACGAGTGAAAAACGCGTTTCTTATATAGTTCTCAACATTTGCTTCACTGGTACTGTTGGAAAAATTACCGATAAAAACCTTCTGTACAGCGGCATCGATATTCTCTCCACCCGGGGAAAAATGATACCCGCAACTCAGGCAGGAAGTCAGCAGCAAAATACATACAATCCATTTTATTTTCAT
>CAYLXS010000086.1:0-4414 GCA_964387765.1 uncultured Syntrophaceae bacterium | reverse complement strand
CGCAACTCAGGCAGGAAGTCAGCAGCAAAATACATACAATCCATTTTATTTTCATGAGAAACCTCTCGTTCTCCCTTATTTAACAACAATATTGACCAGTTTCTTCGGAACATAAATCTCCCTGATTATATCCTTATCCCCTGTAAGCTGTTTAATTCTCTCGTCATTAAGGGCACGTTCCTTGATCTTTTCATCGGATTCATCCGCAGCGACCTGTATCCTGCTTCTCACCTTTCCATTGACCTGAACGACTATGGTAATCTCTTCCTCCGCCGCAACCGCCTCATCAAAGGAAGGCCACGCGGTTCCGGAAAGCTTTTCCCTTCCACCGAGCATTTCCCAGAGTTCTTCTGTCATATGCGGCACTATGGGTGACAGGAGGAGTATAATGTCTTCCACCGTCTCTCTTATTATAGAAAAAGCCTTTCTGTCATTCTTCTCCGGTCGTCCGGTCTGATAGAGTGTGTTTACAAGTTCCATAACCGCGCTGATCGCCGTGTTGAAGTGAAACCTGTTCTCTATGTCACCTGTAACCTTTTTGACGGTCTGATGTGTCTTCTTCCTTAACTTTTTAAGTTCACCTTCGATTCTTTCTCCGCCGTCAAAAGGCGTCACATTCCTTATATCATCAAGATAATCAGTAACTATACGCCAAACCCTGCTGAGGAAACGAAAAGAGCCGTCAACGCCCTGATCACTCCATTCCAGATCCCTTTCAGGAGGCGCAGCAAAGAGACAGAATATCCTCGCCGTGTCTGCCCCATATGCATCGATTATATAGTTGGGATCGACAACATTCTTCAGGGATTTTGACATCTTTTCGGTCTTCCCTATCTCTGCCTCAAGGCCGCAATGGGTGCATTTTCCATCCTTCACCTCTTCGGGCAGAAGATAACCATGTATCGCGCATCTCATCGTCTCCTTGCAGACCATCCCCTGGGTAAGCAGGTTTGAAAAGGGTTCGTCGATACCGATTACACCGAAATCCCTGAGCATCTTCGTGTAGAACCTCGCGTAAAGGAGGTGCAGGATGGCGTGTTCGATTCCGCCTATATACTGATCCACGGGCATCCAGTAATCCACTTTCTCTCTGTCGAGACCCGGTTTTTCAGAACAATCCGGGCAGCAGAACCGGTCAAAGTACCATGAGGACTCAACAAATGTATCCATCGTGTCCGTTTCCCTCTTTGCCGGTCCACCACAATTGGGACAGGTGACGTTTATGAACGAGGCGATCTTCTCAAGCGGAGATTCGCCTTCACCCGTCAACTCCACATCCTTCGGCAATACAACGGGAAGATCCTCTTCGGGAACGGGAACAGTGCCGCACTTTTCACAGTTGATGATGGGAATGGGAGCCCCCCAGTAGCGCTGTCTGGATATGCCCCAGTCTCGCAGGCGATACTCGACCGTCTTTTTCCCCCTGCCTATCGATTCGAGGTATTCCGCAATGTCCTCCAGTGCCTGCATATTTTTCATTCCGTCAAACTTCCCGGAATTAATAAGGATCCCTTCATCCACATAGGCTTCGGTCATGGTGTCGGCCTCCAGCGGATCTGCGGGATTCTGTATAACCACGATCTTCTCAAGATTATATTTTTCGGCGAATTCAAAGTCGCGCTGATCATGCGTGGGAACAGCCATGACACAGCCAGTGCCATAATCCGCCAGCACAAAATTCGCTGCATAGATCGGCATTTTTTTGTCTGTAACCGGGTTCAGACACCAGGCATCCAGGAATACGCCCTCTTTCTCATAATAATCGGATGTCCTCATCATTTTGTCCTGTTTTTTGACGTGCTCCACAAAATCCCTGACGTCCTGTTCCACCGGCTTTCCCTTTGCTAGTTCCATTACAAGGGGATGTTCCGCCGCTATGAGCATGAATGTGGCGCCGAATATCGTGTCCTGCCTGGTCGTAAAAACCTTGATTACATCATCGGAATCGGCCATGGGGAAAACGAGTTCACATCCGTAGCTCTTACCGATCCAGTTTCGCTGCATCGTGAGCACTCTTTCCGGCCAGCCCGGCAGTTTGTCACACCCATCCAGAAGCTCCTCCACATAATTGGTGATACGGAAAAACCACTGGTCAAAATATTTTTCGGTTACCTCGCTTCCACATCTCCAGCACAGGCCCGCCTCTACCTGCTCATTGGCCAGGACTGTTTTACATGTGGGACACCAGTTGACAGACCCGCCTTTCTTATAGGCAAGCCCCTTTTCGTACATCCAGAGGAAAAAAAGCTGTTCCCACCTGTAATACTCCGGCTCACAGGTGGATATCTCCCTGTCCCAGTCATAGCTGAACCCCATTCTCCTGAGCTGTTTCTTCATGGAGTCGATATTTTCGTTTGTCCACTTCGCGGGGGGTATCCCATGCTCGATGGCGGCATTTTCCGCCGGCATGCCGAAAGAGTCCCACCCTATGGGATGAAGTACGTTAAATCCCTGCATCTTCTTGTATCTCGCCACCACATCGCCTATGGTATAGTTTCTCACATGCCCCATATGAATTCTTCCGGAAGGATATGGAAACATTTCCAGAAGGTAATATTTCTCCCTTTCGGTATCTTCGCTCACCTTGAACGTCTTTTCATCATCCCAGCATTTCTGCCACTTCTCTTCTATCTCCCGAGGATTGTACTTTCTCTTCATGGTGCTCTCCCTTAATCAATGTGGAGAGAATCTCTAACATGTATCGGGCATTCTTTCAATCCCATTTTCCAATTATAGAGCCATCTTCCTTGACATATGAAAATACGATAAATATATTACGCCCGAGGAACGGTGAATCTAAGAATGGACGATATTGAAGACATAATAATAAGGACATTTCGGGAGAGCTGTCGCGTCAAAGAGTTGTTCGTAAATGAGAACCTCTCAAGACTCGTCAAGGTAATCGATGTCATAACGCGGGCACTGAGCGGTGGCAATAAGATACTGTTGTTCGGAAACGGGGGAAGCGCCGCGGATTCCCAACATATCGCGGCGGAATTTGTAAACAGATTCCTGATAGAGAGGCCCCCCCTTCCGGCGATCGCGCTCTGCACGGATACATCCATTATAACAAGCATTGCCAACGATTATGACTTCTCAGAGATTTTTTCCAAGCAGATAAGGGCCCTTGGAAATGAAGGAGATGTGGCGTGGGGCATAAGCACGAGCGGTTCGTCACCCAACGTATTGAAGGCCTTCGAGACTGCAGCCAGACTGGGAATAACAACCGTCGCATTCACCGGAAAGGATGGAGGGGGAATGGCAAAAATAGCGGATTACTGCCTCAATGTTTCCTCCAACAGCACACCCCGCATTCAGGAAGCTCACATTACAGCGGGGCATGTCATATGTGACATGGTGGATTACCGGTTGTTCAAAAATCCGGAGGATAAATCCTGACAGACTCGTAAAAAGTCAAAAGAGGATAATCATATAATTACGAGTGAAGACAAAAAGAAAACAGAACGTGAGGAAAAAAGCGGGACTGTCGCCCACGCCAGACCGACCACAAAAAAAAAGACCCTCGCGAAGCTCGAGGAGACCGAAAAGGCTGCCTCCGAAAATCATGACAGGTATCTGCGCGCCTGCGCCGAACTTGAAAATTATAAGAAACGAGCGGCAAGAGATCGCGAGGATTTTATAAAATATGGAAATGAAACCCTCATTAAGGACCTGCTGCCGACAGTGGATAACATGGAAAGGGCGCTGGAGCACACGTCCGATTCGGAAAACTTCAAGGCGTTCGCGGATGGGCTCGGTCTGATTCGCGACAGCTTTCTCGCGGCGCTCGGCAAACATGGCGTTGAGAAAATAGACGCCATCGGCAAAGAGTTTGACCCCAACTTCCACGAGGCTATGATACAGGTGGAGGGCAAAAGAAAAAAAGACAACAAGGTTGTAGAAGAATTCGAAAAGGGATATCTGCTGAACGGCAGGCTGCTGCGGCCGTCAAAGGTGTCCATTTCAAAACATGCAGGCAAATAAATTAGAATATCACAGGAGGACTGATTAAAATGAGTAAAATTATAGGAATAGATCTGGGGACAACAAATTCGTGTGTCGCAGTAATGGAAGGGAGCGACCCGAATGTCATAGCAAACCAGGAGGGAGGCAGGACCACTCCATCGGTAGTCGCTTTTACAGACAGCGACGAGCGTCTCGTTGGACAGGTCGCCAGGAGACAGGCGATCACCAATCCGGAAAATACCGTTTACGCGGTGAAGAGGTTGATAGGAAGAAAGTATTCGTCAAAGGAAGTCCAGTACGACATCACCATCAGCCCCTTCAAGATTACAAAGGCGACAAACAGCGACGCCCAGATAACGATAAAGGGCAAGGACTACAGTACCCCGGAGATATCTTCGATGATACTGGCAAAGATGAAACAGACCGCGGAAGATTATCTGGGAGAAAA
>CAYLXS010000085.1:0-5815 GCA_964387765.1 uncultured Syntrophaceae bacterium | reverse complement strand
CTAACCCTGAACGGTAAACAACTTTTATGCGAAGACCAGTAATCCCCCTGCTAATAGCGCTCATCTCGGGAATAACCGCCGGAAGCCTTATCGACATACCCGGCACCCCGGTGCTCGTGGCACTCCTGGCAACTTTTGCGGGATTGCTTTTCTCGGTTGTCGCGGGACGGAAAGGCTTTACTGTCTTCTGCCTGCTCATAGCCCTGTTTCTTCTCGGCATCCTCAATATAAATTTCTACCTTAATCCATACTGCGGCAGGGATAACATAACGCTGCACGCGGGTAAAGGTAAGCTTACCGTCGAAGGACTGGTGTGCGAGCCTCCCCGGATACTGCACGATAAAACCAACCTCGTTGTCAACTCTTCAAGAATCATTAAAGATGGAACCTCCACTCCGGCGAGTGGAAAGATACTTCTTTCCGTCAAAGATAGCAATAACCTATTTAAATATGGCAATTATATCAGAGCGAAGGTCAAACTTAAAGAGCCGCACAATTTTAATAATCCTGGCGGGTTTGACTATAAAAGATATCTCCTCTACAGGAACATCCGCCTGCGCGGATATGTAAGCAGGCCTTCAGACATCGTCATCATGAGGGAAAGCGCGGGGGGATATTTCAGGACGCGAATAGAGAGATACCGTTCTCTTCTCAGAGAACTGATCATGGAAAACACCCATTCTCCTGAAGGCGGGATATTGCGGGCTCTCATCCTGGGAGAAAAAGGGGGCATTCCGGAAGAGATCACAGATAAATTCAACAGGGCGGGGGTCTCTCATATCCTCGCCATATCCGGACTGCATGTGGGGATAATAGCCTTTATCTCTCTCATTATCATCAGAACCATCATGAAGTCTTCAGGATATCTTCTGCTGAAATTCAATATTTTCAAGGTATCCGCCCTGTTCGCCGTCATACCCATAATAAGTTATGCCTTCATTGCCGGACTTCGCATATCAACGATAAGGGCTACCATTATGATACTCTGTTTCCTGATCGCGCTTCTTGCCGGGAGGGGGCGCGATCTTTTGAACATACTGGCATTCGCGGCATTTGCCATCCTTATCATAAGTCCCGCTTCCCTCTTCGACGTCTCGTTCCAGCTCTCTTTCATGGCAGTTGCTTCCATTATTCTCATAACCCCGACACTGAGCGGCATAATTCCGAAGGCAAAGGAAGCTGGGATTTTCAGGAAAGGAATTACCAGTATCATCCTCTTCACCATGGTAAGCCTCAGCGCCATGATCGGCACATATCCTCTTATCGCGCTCTATTTCAACCGGGTCTCAACCATCGCGCTTCTCTCCAACCTGTTTATCATACCGATAATCGGATTCGCCGTTCTTCCGATTGGAATGTTGCTCATCATTACGGCTCCCTTCGCGCCGATCGCGACTGCGCTTGTGCAAATTGTCTCTTTTTTTATTCGGATATCCGTTTCTATTGTCGACTTTTTGTCATCCTTATCTTTTTCGAGTTTCCACGTAACAACGCCGACGATTCCTGAAATTATCTTCTACTATCTTCTGATTATTACAGCGTCTAAACTGCTGGATGTATGGAGATCAAAAGAGGTTTTGACAAATCATATATCCACCGCCGGGACTGAGAGCTGTTTCCTTCCGGCTGTTGTCAAACAACTTGGAAATCTCTACAGGGCGAACAGAAGCAGGGTATTGGCTCTGTTTCTGGGCTCAATCCTGTTATTCTTCGCCGTTGATGTCATCTATTTGCACATAAAGACATCCGGCCGGGAATATCTCGAGATAACCTTCATAGATGTGGGACAGGGCAGCTCTACACTGGTAAAGTTTCCCGGAGGAATTACCATGCTGGTGGATGGCGGCGGCTTCTATGATAGAAGTTTCGACCTGGGGAAATATGTGGTCGCACCTTATCTGTGGCATGAAAAGATAAAAGGAGTGGACATTATGGTCCTCACGCACCCCGATCAGGATCACGTCGGAGGTCTTCCATATATAGCTGATAACTTTGAAACAGGCGAATTCTGGTCAAACGGCTGTGAATCGAAAAAAGAATCCTTCCGGAGATTGAAAAAGATCATCAGGAGAAAAGCCATTCATCACAAAATTGTGGACAAAGATACGCCGAAGCAGACAATCGGAGACGCCTCCATCAGGATACTGAACCCGATAAAATCGGTAACGGGAAGTGGCCTTCACTTTCCGGACTTTGATTACAACGACAACGGGGTGGTAATGAAAATAACCTTCGGCAGTATAAGCATACTTCTTCCCGCGGATATATCAAAGTACGCAGAAGCCGAACTTGTCGCATCCGGAATGGATTTAAATGCGGATATTCTCATGGCGCCCCATCATGGATCGCGCTCATCCAGTTCCTCTTCCTTTCTCAAAGCGGTCCGGCCCGAAATCGTAGTTGTAAGCTGCGGCCCGAATAATGTGTTCGGCTTTCCCAATCCGGACGTGCTTGACAGATACGCGAAAGCGGGGATAAGCGTTTTGAGAACAGACAAAAACGGCGCGGTAATCATACGAACTGATGGAGAAAACATAGAAATTAAGGGGTGGAAACCGGAAGCAGCCGATCAGGATAACTCAAATTCACCATCAAAATCGGAGGATCCGTGAGAAACACGGGGCTATAATGTTTTATTTGGAGCAAATGGGGACGGCTTTCCGCTTTGCCTTTTCCCCTGATATATGTTAGTGATTTTTGTTCAAATTCATGGGAGATGGTCTGCAATGGCAAAGATAACATCGGTAAGAGGATTTCGCGATATACTGCCGGATGAAACACCCAAATGGCAGCGTATCGAAGAAAAAATACGCGAGATATTCTTTAATTTCGGCATTCAGGAGATAAGAATTCCAGTTTTGGAGAAAACCGAACTCTTTAAAAGGGGCATCGGCGAAGCCACCGATATAGTCGAAAAGGAAATGTACACATTTCTCGACCGCGGGAATGAGTATCTCACCATGCGCCCTGAGGCAACCGCTTCCGTAATCCGCGCATACATAGAACATCACATATACGAAAAGGATCCCGTGGCAAAACTCTTCACCATAGGGCCTATGTTCAGACGCGAAAGGCCGCAGAAGGGGCGATTCAGACAGTTTCACCAGATAAATGTCGAATTTCTGGGACAGGAGGATCCCCGTATAGACGCAGAACTTATGTCGATGCTGATGTATCTGTTAAGTGAAGTCGGACTTGACAATCTGAAGCTTGAGATCAATTCTCTGGGATGTGACAAATGCCGCCCGGCGTTTCGAGAAAAAATAATAAACTTTCTAAAAAACAGGGAAGAGGACCTGTGCGAGGATTGCCGCAGACGGCTCGTCACAAATCCTCTGAGAATATTTGACTGCAAAAATGAATCCTGCCAGAAGATTATATCCGGGGCCCCGGTGATTTTGGATTTCATATGCACCCAGTGCAGGGAACATTTTGAAAAGGTGAAGGGATACCTCGAAATCTTCCATATTCCATTTATAATAAACACGAAGATGGTGCGGGGTCTTGATTATTATACCAGGACCGCCTTTGAGATTACCACGCAGTCGCTCGGAGCACAAAACGCTGTTACAGGCGGAGGCAGATATGACGGTCTCGTACAAATGCTGGGAGGACCGGATATATCGGGTATAGGGTTCGCGATAGGGTTCGATCGACTTATCTCAATGGTACCCGATGCGAATGGGCAAGACGCCGGGCATCCGAACATCTTTATCGCGGCCCTTGGAGACAAGGCCCAGGAATTTGCGTTTTCCCTCTGCAATACGCTCAGACTTGCCGGTATCAGGGCGGAGATGGACTTCTCGGACAGGAGCCTCAAGAGTCAGATGAAACGATCAAATAAACTGAACTGTTCTCATACGCTGATAATAGGTGAAAAGGAGATGGAGGAGGGAAAGGCTCAGCTCAGGAACATGGGGGACGGAACCCAGGGATCCGTTGATATAAACAACACCGACAGCATTGTAGAACGGTTTACAGTTTACAGTTGAACCGGTAGCTCTGAACCTTGGACCATTTTACCAGGAAAGGATTTACAACTTGTCTGAATTTATAACCGAAAATAAGCGGACTCACTATTGTGGCAGCATCGGGGCACAGCACGCGGGTGAGGATGTTGTGCTTATGGGATGGGTCCACAGGAGAAGAGACCTCGGAGGACTGATCTTTATAGACCTGAGAGACAGAGAGGGAATCGTACAGATCGTCTTCGACCCGGAGAAGAAATCACAGGCGCACGCGCTTGCACACGATATAAGAAGCGAATTTGTGCTGGCAATAAAGGGCCGGGTAGCCCTTCGTCCCGCTGACATGATCAATCCCTCATTGAAAACCGGAGAGGTCGAGATCATAATTGATGAGCTTGAGATACTTAATGAATCGGACACACCGCCATTCGTGCTCGACACCGACTGTGATGTGTCCGAAAACCTGCTCCTCAAATACCGTTACCTGGATCTCAGGCGCAGAGATTTACAGCAGAACATTATATTGAGAAGCAGGGTTGCAGCTGAAACAAGAAGTTATCTTCAGAAGAAAGACTTCATCGAGATTGAAACACCCTTTCTGACAAAAAGCACACCCGAAGGGGCGCGTGATTATCTCGTTCCGAGCAGAGTAAGCCCCGGGGCCTTCTATGCCCTTCCACAATCACCACAGCTCTTCAAGCAGCTGCTGATGGTGTCCGGTTTCGACAAATACTATCAGATAGTAAAATGCTTCCGCGATGAAGATCTGAGGGCGGACCGTCAGCCTGAATTTACCCAGATAGACATGGAAATGTCCTTTATATCGGAGAGTGATATCATCAATATTGTTGAAGGTATGATGGAGCAGATCTTCAAGGCATGTCTCGACAGAGAACTGCAGGTTCCATTCCCCCAGCTCACCTATAAAGAGGCGATCGACAGATATGGAAAGGACAATCCGGACACTCGTTTCTCCCTTGAACTTGAAGACCTGACGGATATCGCCGGCAAATCAGATTTTCGTGTCTTTTCCGAAGTCGCAAAGGGTGGAGGCGCGGTAAAGGCCCTGCTCCTGGCGGATGGAAAAGCCCTGTCGCGAAAGGGCCTCGACGCCCTTGGAGAATTTGTGGGTAGATATGGAGCGAAGGGGGTCGCATGGGCAAGGGTGAATGAAGATGGATGGACAGGATCAATAGCCAAGTTCTTCGATCAGGAAAAAATTAAACGTATAAATGAAAAAATGGGTGCACAGCCGGGATCTCTGATCCTTTTCGTTGCCGATACCAGAAATGTAGTCAATAACGCCCTCGGTGCCCTGAGGATACACCTCGCGGAAAAGCTGGGACTGATCGACAAGAAGGCTTTCGCCTTCACCTGGATTACTGAATTCCCGATGTTTGAATACAGCAAGACAGAAGAACGGTATATGGCAACCCATCACCCCTTCACATCCCCGGTGACACAGGATACCCCCCTCCTTGAAACTGACCCCGGCAAAGTAAGAGCCAGGGCTTATGATCTCGTCCTGAACGGCTCCGAGATTGGTGGAGGGAGCATTCGAATCCACAAATCCGATGTCCAGTCAATGGTCTTCAAAACCCTTGGATTGAGTAAAGATGAGGCAAGAACAAAGTTCGGTTTCCTCCTTGACGCGCTTAAGTATGGCACGCCGCCGCACGGCGGCATAGCATTCGGTCTCGACCGCATGATAATGATAATGGCAGGGGCGGAATCCATAAGGGATGTAATGGCATTCCCGAAGACGCTGAAGGCGACATGTCTCCTGACCGGCGCGCCATCGGAGGTCAGCGCCGAGCAACTCGCCGAGCTGTCGCTGAAAATGATAT
>CAYLXS010000084.1:0-5877 GCA_964387765.1 uncultured Syntrophaceae bacterium | reverse complement strand
ACGGATGGTGTCTTCAGCATGGATGGAGATCTGGCCAGACTGGACGAGATATGCGCTCTGGCCGAAAAATACGATGCCCTTGTCATGGTGGACGACAGCCATGCTACGGGATTTGTCGGGCCTACGGGGCGTGGAACACCTGAATATTTCCATGTTCAGGATCGTGTGGATATCATCACGTCAACTCTCGGCAAGGCTATGGGAGGAGCGTCCGGCGGGTTTACGACGGGCCGCGCCGATATGATATCGATGCTGAGACAGAGATCGCGCCCATACCTTTTCTCGAATTCGGTTGCGCCTCCGATAGTGTCTGCCGCCATCAAGACCCTGGAACTGCTGGAAAACACCGGAAAGGCCAGAGAAAAGTTGAGATCAAACACGAGCTTCTTCCGCGGGGAGATTGTCAAACTGGGATTCAGTATAAAACCCGGTGACCATCCTATTATTCCTGTTATGCTGGGAGATGCCGTGCTGGCACAGAGTATGGCTGCCGGGCTCCTTGAAGAAGGGGTGTATGTAACGGGATTTCTGTATCCGGTGGTCCCGAAGGGAGAAGCCAGGATCAGGGTACAGATGTCCGCGGTTCACAGTGAGTCCGATCTCAGATTCGCGCTTGAAAAATTTGCGAAGGTGGGGCGGGAACTGGGAGCGTTGATCTAAAGTCTGTCATAGGGGGTGTTGATTATGGATATGATGAAAGCTCTGGTGAAGGCCAAGGCGGAGCCGGGTCTCTGGCTGGATGAGGTCCCGGTACCCGAGGTTGGTATCAACGATGTCTTGATAAAAATATACAGAACTGCAATCTGTGGCACCGATGTACACATTTATAACTGGAATGAATGGGCAAGAAAGACGATTCCCGTGCCCATGCACATAGGCCATGAATTTGTCGGAAAGGTGGAGGAGATCGGCGCTAATGTGCATGACTTCAAACCTGGGGATATCGTTTCCGGCGAAGGACATCTTGTCTGCGGTCACTGTCGCAACTGCCTGGCGGGCAGGCGGCACCTCTGCATGAACACAAGCGGCGTCGGTGTGAACAGGGCAGGGGCCTTTGCCGAGTATCTCAGCATCCCGGTGACCAATGTCTGGTACTGCGATCCCGATATACCGATGGACATACTCTCCTGCTTCGATCCTCTGGGCAATGCCACGCATACTGCGCTTTCATTTGACCTTCTGGGTGAGGATATCCTGATAACAGGTGCAGGGCCCATAGGATGCATGGCGGTTGCCATTGCCAGACACGCGGGTGCCCGCCATATAGTTGTAACAGATGTAAATCCCTACAGGCTGGCGCTCGCGAAAAAAATGGGAGCAACCCTGGCTGTGGATGTGAGCCGCGATACCATAGAGGGCGCTCAGGAAAAACTGGGAATGAAAGAGGGCTTTGATGTGGGCTTGGAAATGTCGGGCAATCCCGGCGCCCTGAACTCCATGCTGACAAATATGTGTCATGGCGGAAAGATTGCGCTTCTGGGGATCCTGCCGAGTGATGCCGGCATCAACTGGGAAACAGTAATCTTCAACGGACTTACCATAAAGGGCATCTATGGGCGCGAGATGTATGAAACATGGTACAAAATGACGGCAATGATTCAGTCTGGGCTGGACATAAGCGCAATCATCACCCACCACTTCCACTATACGGAATACATAAAGGCATTTGAGACAATGAAATCGGGGCAATCCGGCAAGGTAATCCTGAACTGGGTTGATTGATTTCTGACACAGAGTCTTCCGGTCACTGCCTGCGGTGTAAGTTAACGGTAGCCAGTATAATGAATGCAATCGCCGCGCCCACAGCTCCGACCGGCCAGAATTCCCCTCCAAATCCGTGAGTGGTTACGAAGTCCACGGCAATACCAAGAAAGGGAGCCACGATTATCGTTGAGATGGATTTTGCCTGGCTCTCGATGGAAAGCACTGTCGCTCCACATGTCTCAGTTGCGTACTCGTCAAACCGGCTGATAAGTATCGGCCTCCAAAAGTTCTGCATAACGTACAGGACCACAAATCCCGCGATTGCCACGTAGTACCATTTCAGATACAGAACGACCGCCAGTACGAGATAGACAAAGAGTACGCCCTTCCAGATAAAAGATGCTCCCTGCTCCTCTCCGCCCGTCCACTGCGTGATTATATGCGACTTGCGGCTCGCCCACGCGGACAGCAGGTGCAGGGCGAAATAGACCATCCCCACGATAATAGCACTTCGGCGGGTATTTTCCATATACACAAACAGGGGAAGGGCCAAAGCCATACTCTTGATGACAGGCTGGAGATAGTCCTTGGCTGCGTTAAAGACCCCCTCGAATGCCATCGATTCGGCGATAAGGCGGCGCAGGTGTCTTACCCTCATAGAGGTGCGGAGTGTAGTCCTCAAATTGTCAAGAACATCGCGCAGAGCAGCTTCTTTCCGGACCTGTCCCTCCAGTTCAACGGGATAATACATGAAATTTACAAGTCCGAGCACATATGGAACTATGGAAAGATAGAAAACGGAGGAATAACTTTCTGTGAATATAACAAACAGAGTGGCGATTATGACTGAAAACGCGGAACCCAGTTTGGACCATGAGCGTGTGTAACCATAGACACGGGTCTTTTCATTCAGACGGTTCTGAAGTCGAAGCCAGGTGAATATCATGGCCTTGTGGGTGCCTGTCCGGAATGCGTCGCCGATGGCAAAAAAGAACATGGCGGCGAAGAAATGCGCGTATGTTTGCACAAAACCAAACAGCGCGAATGAAATGATATATGACGTAAAGGATATCATCATACATCTGCGGCGACCATACATATCGGCCATAGCTCCGCTGGGAACTTCAAAGATGTTGATACAGATCTCCCTGAAAGCAACGAGAAAACCTATCTGCGTAAAACTGAAACCCCTTTCGAGGAAGAGAAGGATTATAAATGGTTCATAATACCGCTGATTCTTAAGGAAACCATATATTGAAAAACGGGCAAGCATGGCCAATCCCTCATGCGTTAATCTACATAAACTGAACTATTTAAAATATTTTGCCGCAATTCCTCTTGCGGCGATTATTCCCGAGATGGCCGCTCCCACAATTCCACGACTTTTTCCTGTACCATCACCGGCGACAAAGATACCGTCAATGTTTGTTTCGAGATGTCGGTCAGTTGAGAAATGGGTATCAAAAAATTTAATCTCCGGTGCATACAACAGGGTCGAAGGGTGAAGAATACCGGGGACAATCTTGTCAAGCGTTTTCAGAGATTCCCATAGATTATCTACTATGCGTGCAGGCAGGCCGAGCGTAATGTCTCCCGGCGTCGCATTGTAAGTGGCCCTGCAGCGGTCGAAGTGACTAGTTTTGCTGTTAAATGTCGATTTCGAACTTCTTTTCCCCTCTCTGAAATCTCCAATTCTCTGAACAATAG
This sequence comes from uncultured Syntrophaceae bacterium, assembly GCA_964387765.1. GTDB lineage: Bacteria > Desulfobacterota > Syntrophia > Syntrophales > UBA2210 > UBA2210. The sequence goes on along the minus strand of CAYLXS010000084.1, from coordinate 2,466 downwards.
GTCTGCCGCCACCCAGCAGGAAAAATTGCCTTGCAATCATCCGGCCGAACTCAGTGGTATCGGAAAAGGGTTGTGTCAGAGAAACCGTATTTATCAGCGCGAAATTTGTATTTTCTGTTTTGCGATCGAAGAGGGCATCCCCATTGATTAACTTAAAACTGTCGTAATTCTCAATTCTTACCCTGCCACCCGGGTTGGTACAAAATGTTCTTACCCTGTCACCGTGGCGTTTTGTATGAAAAATAAACTTGGGATCATATACAACATCGGTTATTGAATCATAGGATTTCCTGTTCAGTTCTACACGAATACCCACATCAATGGGCCCAAAATTGTTATTAACACCTATCTTCCGAGAAATGTCTCTAAACCAGTATGCGCCACTACGACCCGGGGAAGCGAGAACGGTTTTTCCAAAATACTCTTTCCTTTTTTGATCTTTGCGGCATACAAAGCAAAATCTCTCATCCTGTTTTTCAATAGAGATAACCTCGGTACCGAGGAAAAAAGTGGTATTGACGAGAGAACTCCGCAAATAATCTACGAACTTTTTCCCGTTATCAGTCCCGTAATGCCACTGTTCGGGAGCGATAAACTCTACATTGTGTTCCCCGGCAATTTTTCTCCACGCATCGATTTTTTCATTATTTTCAATAAAAGTGACCTGTTGACATAGAGGAAACTTAATAAAGACCTGCTTCACTTCCTGCATCAAGTTCTGGGCCTCTTTTTTGTCAATCTGGAGTTCATCAAGATCAATTCCAACCCGGTAGTCAAAATTCAGTTTACCATCATTCAGCAAGCCACCTGCCGAATATTGCTTCCTGTCGAAGATCGCAATTTTGTCAACACCCAGACGTTCTAGCCATATAGCTGTGAACAGACCGGCTGGGCCGGAACCTATGATCAATACATTGAAGTCACTCATATTTTTTCCGTATCCTGACTATTGAAAGTTTAAAAATCATCTATTGATTTGTTATAATCTTTTCCCGAAAGGCCAGTTTCTCTTCGGTATTTAGATTCAAGCTGCGTTGTTTGTCAATGTTTCTTCAGCTGTCTTTCCCCTGTTTGATTGTTCAGATCAAATCCAAGAGTTGAGTTTATTTTCACAGACCCGATAAGTCAATTCAATTTCCTGAAAAAGCACATCTTTCCCAGGGATAATCAACATTCACTAATTGCCCTTCAGGGGTGTTCGTGTTATAGAATTGCCCAATATGACGCCTGTTATTGAGGGTTAAAACTTTTTTGGAGATATCATGGACGGAACGATTAAAAGGAAAAAGACGAGGCATGTCTATGTCGGTCCGGTCAAGATAGGAGACAATGCACCCATTGCCATCCAGTCAATGACCTGCACCGACACAAGAGATGTAGAGGCGACGGTCGATCAGATCAGGAGACTTGAGAACGCGGGCTGTGAGATTGTAAGGGTAGCTGTCCTCGACATGGAGGCAGCACAGGCGATTGCGGACATCAAGAGAAAAATTAAAATTCCCCTGATTGCGGACATACATTTCGACCACCGGCTCGCTGTGAGCGCCATCAGAAACGGCGCCGACTGCATAAGGATAAATCCGGGGAATACAGGGAAAGATAAAATAAGTGAGATTATACGCGAGGCAAAAGAGAGGGATGTATCGATACGCATAGGGATCAATGCAGGTTCCCTCGAAAAAGATATTCTCGCCAAGTATGGTTCTCCTACAGCACCCGCACTTGTTGAAAGTGCCCTGAGACATATTGAACTCTTTGAGGATATGGATTTCCAGTCCATCAAATTGTCATTAAAGGCATCCGACGTTTCCACCATGATAGAGGCTAACCGCGCGATTTCCGCGGCCACCGATTATCCCCTGCACCTCGGGGTAACTGAGGCGGGAAGCCTTGTTAACTCCTCGATAAAGTCATCTATAGGTATCGGAGTGCTTCTTAATGAAGGCATCGGCGATACCATAAGGGTTTCAATATCGGGCGATCCTGTAGGAGAAATCGGCGTGGGTTACGGGATACTGAGAGCCCTGGGGATTAGAAGGGTAGGGCCTGATATTATTTCCTGCCCTACCTGCGGACGCTGCGAGATAGACCTGTTCAAACTGGTTGAAGAGGTGGAAGGCAGGCTTGTGGGGGTGAAGGAATACTTTAAGGTTGCGCTTATGGGATGTGTTGTCAATGGGCCTGGCGAGGCCGCCGAAGCGGACATCGGTATTGCAGGCGGACGCCACTTCGGATTTCTTTTCAAAAAGGGCAAAATCGTAAGAAAGATAAAAGAGGAAGAATTTGTGGACGTCCTGATGGATGAGATAGATGTGATGATAGGGAAGAAGAGTAAGAAGTGAGAAGTAAGAAGAAGATTTAATACGGATTAACAGGGTCGCTTTTAATCCTGAACATTCTGTTAATCCTGTTAAACTTTTATACAAATTGAGGAGGAACAATGCGTTATTCACAGATGTTTTTACC
>CAYLXS010000083.1:3510-5878 GCA_964387765.1 uncultured Syntrophaceae bacterium | reverse complement strand
TAAACTTTTATACAAATTGAGGAGGAACAATGCGTTATTCACAGATGTTTTTACCAACCACCAAGGAAACTCCCTCTGACGCGGAGATAGTAAGCCACCAGCTTATGCTGCGGGCGGGAATGATAAGGAAACTGGCCGGAGGGATATACGCGTATCTGCCGCTGGGTTATCGTGTGATCAGGAAGGTGGAGAATATCGTGCGTGAAGAGATGAACAGGGCAGGCGCACAGGAGGTATTTATGCCTGCCGTGCAACCGGCTGAGCTCTGGATGGAATCGGGACGCTGGGACATATATGGAAAAGAACTGTTGAGAGTTAAAGACAGACACAACAGGGATTACTGTATAGGGCCGACGCATGAAGAGGTGATAACAGCGCTGGTACGCGATGAGATACAGACATACCGCCAGCTTCCCAGGAATCTCTATCAGATTCAGACGAAGTTTCGTGATGAGATAAGGCCGAGATTTGGCATCATGAGATCCAGGGAGTTCGGCATGAAAGACGCTTATAGTTTCGATGCCGACGAAGAGGGTGTGGAAGAGAGCTACAAGAAAATGTTCGATGCCTACACCAGGATATTTACGCGGTGTGGCCTTAGCTTCAGGCCGGTCGAGGCGGACAGTGGCAATATAGGTGGTAATTTTTCCCATGAATTCATGGTTACCGCTGAAACCGGGGAGGATGCAATGGTTCATTGCACCTCGTGCGAGTATGCCGCTAACCTTGAGAAAGCGGAGATCTCCAGACCGCAGGAAGAGGCAGCGCATGCAATGGAATATTCCCCGATGGAGGAGGTGCATACCCCAGATGTGAGAAGCATCGAAGAGGTCTGCACATTTTTGGATGTTGGGCCCCGGGATGTTGTAAAAACGATGATATTCATGTCTGACGGTAACCCTGTAGCCGTTCTGGCAAGGGGTGATGAGGATGTAAACGAGACAAAACTCAGGAATTATCTTGGGTGCAACTCGCTCGAACTCGCCATGGAGGATACTATCCTGCAGGTTACCGGATCTCCGAGGGGATTTGCCGGTCCCATAGGAATAAAGTCCAGAATTATCGCGGATTACTCCCTCATGAACATGCAGGATTTTGTTGTGGGAGCCAACAGAGAAGGTCACCACATAAAAAACTGTAATATCGGAAGAGACTTTGAGATAAAAGATTATGCCGATCTGAGAATCGTAAGAGAGGGTGATGTATGCCCGCGTTGCGGAAAAGAGCTCAGGATTGTCAGAGGCATCGAAGTGGGACATGTGTTCAAGCTCGGCATAAAGTACAGCAAGGCCATGAACGCCACCTTTCTTGACAGGGATGGCAAAGAGAAATACATGATTATGGGATGTTATGGTATTGGCATAGGAAGAACAGCCGCCGCATGCATAGAGCAGAACCATGATGAGGACGGGATTATATGGCCAATGTCGATTGCACCATTTCAGGTAATAATCACGCCGGTGAACATAAAGGATGAGAATCTGTCTAGTACCGCTGAAGAGCTGTACAACAGTCTTACCGCGGATGGAGTAGAGGTCATTTTAGATGACAGGGATGAAAGAGCGGGTGTAAAATTCAAAGATGCCGATCTGACAGGCATACCCATCAGGATCACAGTAGGCGCCAGAAGCCTCGCAGAAGGAAAAGTGGAAGTAAGATTCAGAAAATCCGGAGAGGTCGAAAAAATACCCCTTGAAACAGTCAGGGATTTTATAACAAAAACGATAACGGATCAGCTTTCGATTGGTTGTAGTTAATTTCTGAAGTGCGCGTGATATCTGGATAGACGAGTAAGATATGATACGAATAACCGACATACTGGAAGAAAGCCAGAAGTATCTGTCTCAGAAAGACCTCGAGATGGTAGAGAAGGCCTACATATTTTCCGCGTCTGTGCATCAGGGACAGCTTCGACTGTCGGGAGAGCCCTATCTTATCCATCCCCTCGAGGTGACGGGGATGCTCGTTGAAATGAGACTTGACAGAGCTACACTGATAACGGGTCTGCTACATGATGCCGTTGAGGACACACTGGCCACTCTTGAACAGGTGGAGGAAGCCTTCGGCAAAGATGTCGCCTTTCTCGTGGATGGTTTGACCAAGATAAGCAAGATAACCTTTGGAGACCAGTTGGAGCGTCAGGCGGAGAACTTCAGGAAAATGATACTGGCTATGTCCTCCGATATCAGGATACTTCTAATAAAGCTGGTTGACAGGCTTCATAACATGCGCACGCTTGATTTTCATTCCCCGGACAGACAAAAATTCATATCACAGGAAACTCTTGAGGTGTATGCCCCGCTGGCCGCGCGCCTGGGAATAAACTGGATAAAGGACGAATTGGAGAATCTGTCGCTGAAATACCTCC
>CAYLXS010000083.1:0-3410 GCA_964387765.1 uncultured Syntrophaceae bacterium | reverse complement strand
CTCTGGAAGCCTGTCCCCGGACGTTTCAAGGACTATATAGCAATGCCCAAGGCGAACAATTACCGCTCCCTGCACACCACAGTTATCGGTCCATATGGGGAACGGGTGGAGATACAGATAAGAACAAAGGAGATGGATGAATGGGCGGACAAGGGCATCGCGGCCCACTGGAGGTATAAAGAGGGCAAGGTATCTTCCTCTGAGGATGAAGACCAGGTCGACAAACTCAGGAAATTACTTGAGGGGCAGACCGAGCATGAAGATGCGAGAGAATTTATGAAGAGCCTGAAGTTGGCTCTCTATCCGGATGAAGTTTACGTATTTACACCAAAGGGGGACGTAAAATCTTTTCCAAAAGGTGCCACGCCAATTGATTTTGCCTACAGCGTCCATACCGATGTGGGCAATCAATGCATAGGGGCAAAGGTGAACAGGAGCATCGTTCCCCTGAAGTACAAGCTTCAAAACGGCGATACAGTGGAAGTCATGACCAAAAGCGGGCATTATCCCGGCAAAGACTGGTTGAGATATGCGGTGACATCAAGAGCTGTATCCAAGATAAAACAGTGGATCAAAACAGAGGAACGCGGAAAAAGTATTGTACTCGGCAGAGATATCCTCGAAAAAGAGATTAAGAAGCACCACCTGAAGTTCCGTCAGTTGGTCAAAGCCAACGAATTCAGCCCCATATTGGAAGAACATTCTCTGATCACGGTCGATGATCTTCTGGCCCTTATAGGTTATGGGAAAATATCGGCAAAGCATGTAACTCATCAGTTGTTGCATGATGGCGAGGAGGTGGAAGAAAAGAAAAGTCTTCTGGAAAGAGTCAAGGAGAGGTTCAGAAAAGCTCCATCTGATGTGGGCATATCAGTCACAGGGATTGATAATGTCATGGTGAGATTTGCCAAGTGCTGCAATCCTCTTCCCGGGGATGATATAATCGGTTGTGTAACACGGGGAAGGGGTATAACCATCCATGAATCGGATTGTCCCATGGTAAAAGAAATGGATCCTGAAAGGGTAATCGACGCACAGTGGAACGTGAGTGAAAAACAGACCTTCTCAGCTGGTATAGTGGTAACCTGCAGCGATAAGAAGGGGCTTTTGTCCGAGCTGAGCAATGTCATATATTCTCTGGGGGTAAATACGACCTATGTCAATATTAATGCAACACCGAGCGATAGTGCGATCTGTGCCTTTCAACTGGATGTAAGGGACCTTAAACAGCTCAATATGATTATTGCCGAGCTGAATAAATTAAAGAGCGTTTTACACGTTAAGAGAATAAAAGGGTCTTTTAGCGGTACCGAAAAGAACAAATCACGCAAAAATATTGACATCCGGCATTAAATTGCTGTACTAAACTCGCGCAAAGAATCTTACAATAGAGGATAAAATGGTTGCAGAATCAAAAAGACTGACGTGTGTTGTAATCTTATTTATGCTGCTGATTTTCCCTGTATCTGCGGCCGCTGCCAAGCATGTAGTGGTGATAGACCCGGGTCATGGGGGCAGTGACATGGGTGTAACCCTGTCCAGAAGTGTTCATGAAAAGGATGTAACCCTCACCATCGCAAGGCTTGTGAGGGAAAATCTATCTCGTGTGTATGATATAAAAGCACGACTTACACGATTGGATGACAGGGATGTCTCTACGACAAATCGAAGGAAACTCGTAGAAAGGTCGAAAGCGGATCTCTTTATAAGCCTTCATGTCAATGCCGGGTTCGGAATGAATGCAAAGGGATATGAGATTTATTATCCTGTCTCTGATGTTCCATCCGCTAAAAAGGGCAGCTCAGGAGAAATACTCAAAGATATGACACAAACCAACCGCCTGAATAGTTGCGTCCGGTTTGCCCAGATAGTCCAGAAAAATATGGGAAGGGTGCTCCCGCGTGAGGGAAGGGGACTGATAAACGAGCCAGTCCTTGTTCTTCAGCCTATGGCAGCACCTTCCATTCTGCTGGAAATGGGTTTTGCAACAAATCCTGAAAACAAAAAGAAGCTGAAAGACAAAAAATTTCAGAAGGCTGTTGCCGACGCTTTAACCAAAAGCATAAACGAATATTTTTCTACCGGTGGGGTATCATGAAAAGAATAACTGGCCGTGAATGGAATGAAATGCGGCAGATAAAGATAACCAGGGATTTTCTGCCAAGCGCGGAGGGATCGACGCTCATAGAAATGGGTAATACGCGCGTGATATGCACAGCTTCTCTCGAAGACAGGGTTCCACCTTTTTTGAGAAATTCTGGAAAAGGGTGGCTGACAGCAGAATATGCCATGCTTCCGATGTCCACATCTTCGAGAAACAGAAGAGAGTCATCCAGCGGCAAGGTCAAGGGGAGAACACACGAGATCCAGAGATTAATAGGAAGATCGCTGCGCGCGGTGACAGACCTGAACTCCATCGGTGAAAGAACGATCTATATTGACTGCGATGTAATACAGGCCGACGGAGGCACGAGAACCGCGTCGATAACCGGTGCATTCATAGCACTGGTGGATGCGCTTCGCAGGTTGAGAGAAGATGGCAAAATAGAAGGGTTTCCTGTAAAGGACTTTATATCCGCGATCAGCGTCGGGATTGTTAACGGTGAAGTTCTTCTTGATCTTGACTACAAAGAAGATTCAGGAGCCGATGTTGATATGAATTTCGTAATGACCGGAAGCGGGGGAATTGTTGAAGTCCAGGGGACCGCTGAAGCAGAGCCTTTCAGCCGGGACATGCTGGACAAAATGCTCGACGTCGCGGCAATAGGAATCTCCGAACTTACAAAAAAGCAAAAAGATATCCTCGGAGAAATATGACGGCATTCGAGGTTTTATCAGTGACTGAACCTGAATATCAGAAGATCGTTTTTGCCTCAAAAAACAGGGGTAAAATAAAGGAACTTAAAGCACTGCTTAAGGGAATGAATGTCAAGCTTTTGTCACTGCATGACTATCCCGATATCCCCAACATCATAGAGGACGGCAACACTTTTCTTGAAAACGCGCTGAAGAAGGCACGTGTTATCTCCGAATATACCGGCGGGACAATTATAGCCGACGATTCGGGGCTGGAGGTAGACTACCTTGAAGGAGCGCCCGGCATTCATTCGGCCAGATATTCAGGGGCAGGAGCGACGGATGAAAGAAATATTCACAAACTCTTGGAGGAACTAAAAGGTGTTTCCACAGGAAAAAGAGGGGCGGCCTTCAGATGCGCGCTGGTTTTATACCGAGCAGATAAAACATTCGAAACCTTTGAGGGCAAACTGGAGGGAAAAATAGCCACAGAGCCAAACGGCAGCGAAGGTTTCGGTTACGATCCGGTGTTCATCGTGCCGGAATACGGCAAAACAGTTGCCCAGCTTGATCCTGAGATAAAGAACAGGATCAGTCACAGGGCGATAGCCTTT
>CAYLXS010000082.1:0-6060 GCA_964387765.1 uncultured Syntrophaceae bacterium | reverse complement strand
TCAGGGCGTGTAGAGTACCACCAGACAGCGTGTTGCTTCGTTTGACAGACTCTTCAGTTTGTGCGGTATTTCGGAGTTGAAGCGGATCGATTCGTGTTGTTTCAGCTTGTGTATCTTCCCCCCAAGTGTCAGCTCAAGGTCCCCCTCCATCACGTAGATGAACTCTTCCCCCTCGTGCTTATAAGCAACCGGTTTGTGAACCTGTCTCGACTCGATGGTAACCATAAATGATCTAAGGTGTTCCTTCTCGGCGCCGGGTGTCAGTGTCTGGTAGGAATAGGTCTCTGTTCGTTGTACAAACTGCTTTGCCCTCTGATCCCTGATCAATGTCTTTTCACCTTCGTGGAGGAAGGTGCCTGGATCAACATTCAGAGTTCGGGAGAGACGAAGCAGGAAACTGACGGACGGAGAGATCTCGTCTCTTTCACACTGTTCGATGAAATCCGGCGACTGGCCCGTTGACTGAGCGAGGGATTCACGGGACCATCCGTGTGACTCTCTGAGCTTGAGGAGCTTTTCACCAAAGCCGGATACTGCTTCTCCGTCTCCCCCTTTTTTCTCGTACAGGATATCGGTCAGCGATCTCATTACCGTCTGCTTAACTTTGGCTGTGAATACGGGGAGAAACGTGATGGCATCGGTTGTGATGCCCAAATCGGCTACCTGGAAAATGGGTGCGTTTGGATCGCGGTTTATCGCGACGATGGTTTTAGAATCGATAATCCCGGCTGTGTACTGAATCGCTCCCGATGTTCCGAAGGAGAGGAGGATTTCCGGGCGAACGGTTTTCCCGGTTTGGCCTATCAGATTGTTTTCCGCTGTCCAGTGCTGGAGAACCGGCGGGCGTGTCGCGCCGATCTCTCCACCCAGCGCGGCGGCAAGTTCGCGCGCCAGCCCGAATCCATCAGCCGTACCGAGACCGGCCCCTCCGACAACGACTATTTCGGCCTCTTCCAGTTTCTTCTGGCCTTCCGTTTCGTAGGTGCTCGATATGAGCTTGATTCTCTCAGGGATTTCAACTTTCTCTACCGTTATCCGCTCTACTGTTCCCGGGTCACCTGTGGTATCGACGGGTGTGATGCCGTGATGCTGTACCGTGGCGAAACCGGTTTTATAAAGGTTTCCGTCGAAGGTAATCTCCGCCAGGATCTCGCCTCCCCAGGACGGACAGGACGCGACGACTCGACCATCTTTCATCGTCAGGGCGGCACAATCGGCAATCAGACCGGCATTACTGATTCGCGCGGAGCGAGCCGCCAGGTCTCTGCCGAATTCAGTCATCGGGAACAGTACAAGCATCGGGTCACAGGATTTCACCGCATCCGATATGACGGGCGCGTAGATATCCGGTCTCGGGACATCAAGGTCCGGATTCTCAAAGATATAAACGGTATCGGCGCCATGGGAGAGGCACCTTCCCGCTGCGTCACCAGGCGGTATGCATCTCTTTTTATCTGCGGGCATTTCTGATTTGTCACCAGGAGAACCGATCAGGACGGCCACGGTTTTTCCTGAAACGGAACAACTAAGCGCGCGGGCCCTGGCCATGACGTTCAGGCTGAAACTAAAGAGCCTTTCGTCTCTCAGATCCACGTAAACCCAGATTTCTTTTCTTTCGCGTTTTCCCATAATCCTGTCAGCCGATCAGCCCCGATTTTTTTATGCGGTCTAATAGTTCTTCCACCTGTTCATCAGTCGTCCCCGTCAGGAACTCGCACTTTCTCTCTCTTGTTACCCTTGTCATGGAAATAACCCTGGTGGGGGAACCGGCACTCCCCACTATCCCGGGATTTATTTTCAAATCGTCAAGGGTCAGAACACTAATTTCTTTCGTGTCAAATGCTTCCTCGATTCCTCCCAGAGGGATGTCCCGGGGTTTAACCGCGGAGGGGTGGACTGTCAGCGCGGCGGGCAGAGAGAGCTCGTATTCCTCTTTGAATCCGTCTATTTTGCGTTTCACATGAAGAAGGTTACCTTTAAATTCGCAGGAAATAACACTGGTTACCAATGGCGCGTCGATAAGGACAGCGGTCTGCGGTCCGACCTGTCCCGTGTCGCTGTCATACGTCCGTGTTCCGAAAAGTACCAGGTCGAAGGGATCAAGTTTTTCGATCGCGGCGGCGAGCGCCGTTGAGGTTGCCAGTGTATCCGAATCGGCCAGACGGGCGTCGCTGAGAAGAATTCCTCTGTTTGCACCCATTGCCATTGCCTCGTGGAGGATGAAGGCGCAGGAAGGAGGTCCCATCGATAAAACGGTAACCGTGCCGCCCTGTTCTTCTACCATTGATATGGCCACCTCCAGCGCCGGGCGGTCGAATGGATTCAAATCCGCCGTATCCGCGGAACGGACAATTCCGGTTCCCGGTGCCTTTGTAGCAACCGACTTGATGCAGACAATTATATGAAGTTCCATGTAAAATTCCTGTATGAGGAGATCAGTCCCCTTTTATTTATATTCGTCGAGTATACCTTTCGCTATAATCATACGGTGAATCTCTGATGTCCCTTCATAGATTCTCGTTACCCTCGCGTCACGGTAATAGCGTTCAACCGCGTAGGCTTTGGAGTATCCGTATCCTCCGTGTATCTGGACTGCCATGTCTGTAACTGTGCTCGACATCTCCGAAGCGTGTAATTTTGCCATCGCCGATGCCTGGGAAAAGGATTTGCCCTGATCGCGCAAAATGGCCGCCCGGTAAACCATAAGTCGTGCCGCCTCCACCTGTGTCGCCATGTCGGCAAGCATTGCCTGAATCGACTGGTGACGTCCGATAGAAACACCGAACTGCTGCCTCTGGTTCGCGTACCCTGCCGAGTCCTCAAGCGCTGCCTGCGCGATACCCACCGCCTGGGCGGCTATTCCAACTCTCCCTATATCGAGTGCCGCAAGCCCTATTTGAAGCCCCATCCCCTCTTTCCCGATCAGGTTTTCTGTGGGAACCTTACAGTCATACAGACGGATGGAACTTACAGGGTTTGATCTCATGCCGCAGAGGTCTTCAAGATCGCCGACAATGAACCCCTGTGCTCCCCGCTCGGCAGCAATGACGCTGATTCCCCTGCGTCCGGCATTCGGATCTGTCCTTGCGAAAATCAGGCAGATGTCCGCGATACCTCCGTTGGTTACGAAGGCCTTGTTAGCGTTTACCACATAATGATCGTTGTCACGGATTGCCGTTGCCTCGATTCCTGCCGCGTCGGAACCCGCGTTTGGCTCGGTGAGGCCGAAGGCACCTATCTTTTCTCCGCGCGCCAGTTGCGGTATCCATCGCTCTTTCTGTTCTTCCGTTCCGAAGGCCAGGATGGGGTAAACGGCAACACTGTTGTGGACTGTTACGCACAGCCCGAGGCTCCCACACGCCCGGGAGATTTCCTCGATGGTAATTACGTAACTCATGGCGTCCATCCCCGCGCCTCCGAGATTTTTCGGTACCTGAATTCCGAAGTAACCGAGCTTTCCCATCATCTCGATAATTTCCCAGGGGAAACGGGCTTCCCGGTCAATCTCGCCGGCGATGGGCACAATCTCACGCTCACAGAATGCGCGGACGGAACGGCGCACGGCACGATTTTTTTCTGTCAGGAATGTATTCATAAACCCTCGTGTAGTTTATATCATAACGTCACTTTGATAGAAGTGATTAGCGGCGCGGCAAGGAGGGAAGCTATCAAAATTTGAGAAATGAGTCAATCTTTCCGCAAATTAGCCTGAAATATCTTCCCCGGGTTAAGTATCTGCAGTGGATCGAAGATTTGTTTGATTTCTTTCTGGATGCGGATGCTTTCCGCGGAGAGTTCCATCGGCAGGAACCGTTTTTTTGCAATTCCTATCCCATGTTCACCTGAGATAGTTCCACCCATGGACAGCACCTTTTTCAACAGATTCACGATTCCTTCCTCTGCCCTGTCTCTGCATTTACGGTCTTCTGCGGTGATATTTACATGAATGTTCCCGTCTCCTGCGTGGCCGAAAGAAAAGATCTTAACCCCGTACTCTTCTTCAAATCCATTTAGACAACCGACCAGGTCCGCGATCTTCCCGATGGGAACGACAATATCCTCATGCAGATAGAGGGGGAATCTGTCTTCAATTCGCAGAGAGACCTCCCTGCGAACCTCCCATATCCTGGCCCTCTTGAGAGAATCGGGGGCCATGATGACAGTGACCGCGCCCTGCTCCATGCAGATCCCGCCGATGGTCTCCATCTCCTCTTCTATCACTCTCTGGACGCCGTCTGTTTCAATGATGAGCATGGTCTTTGCCGACTTTGCTTCTTCGAACGGGAGAAGATCCCCCGTTATCTCCAGACATCTGTCATCGAGAAACTCCACGGCACAGGGGACATGTCCCCGAATCAGCATGGCGGTAACCGCGTCCATCGCGGAGGTAAGCCGCGGAAAAAATGCGACCAGCGTTGTTATCGTTTTAGGGCGTGGTATCAATTTAAGAATAAGCTTTGTAATTACACCCAGTGTTCCCTCTGATCCTAACAACAGGTGGCGCAGGTCATAGCCGACCACGCCCTTCCTTGTTCTTACTCCGGCTTCGATTATCTCGCCTGATGGAAGCACCACCTCAAGCCCGAGGACATAATCCCTGGTGGTGCCATATTTTACGCAGGAGGGGCCTCCGGCATTTGTGGCGGCATTTCCACCGATGGAACAGGTGTCCAGGCTCGCGGGATCGGGCGGATAGAAAAGGTCTTCTTCTCTCACCGCATTTTGAAGGTCGAGCGTTATAACTCCCGGTTCAACCACCGCTATCAGATTGTCCTTTTCGATGGAGAGAATGCGATTCATTTTCGCGAGAGTCAGCACCACGCCTCCGAACAGCGGAACCGCGCCCCCCGCCAGGCCTGTGCCCAGTCCCCGCGGTGTGACGGGGAAGGAATATCTGTTTGCCAGACGCAACAACGCGCTGATCTGCCGCGGCGATGTCGCTTCAACAACAAGTTCGGGGAGGCGCGTGTCTTCACCGGCATCCTTTCCGAATTCGCGAAGCTTTTCAGAATCCTGGACAACGGCACCGAGGCCAACAGCCTTTTTGATTTCGCTTAGAATCTTTGGTGTAATTGGGGTATAAGGTTGCATGATCATGTGTATTGTTCAAAACCTGGCAGCTGGAGCCTGTGTTCCAGACTATGAAGCAGCCAGGCGGCGACTGAGGTAATGAGAAGATAAATTGCCCCGATTACCATGAAGGTTTCGGTGTATCTGAAACTGTCGGAGGCTATTATCTTTCCCTCGCCCGTGAGTTCGATGCAGGTTATCATATAGGCCAGAGATGAATATTTTATAAGATAGATGATCTCATTGCCGCAACCAGGAAGCGCCCGGCGAAATGCCTGGGGAAGGGTAACGAAGAGAACCATCTTGATCTTTGAAAAGCCTAACGCCTGCGCAGCCATCGTTTGCCCTGTCTTGACAGACAGAAAAGCGCCGCGCACATACTCTGACTGGTAGGCCCCACTGCACAGGGAAAACCCCAGCACTGCGGCGACAAAGGGGGACAGGTAGATCCCGATATAGGGAAGGCCGAAATACCATATGAATAGCTGAACAACCAAAGGAAACCCCCGAAAAATAAGGACATACCCGCTGGCGATCTTTTTGGTAACTGGATTTCCATATACCCCCAGCGCACCGACTACGACCCCTATGATAAAACCAAAGATGGCAGAAGGAATAATCAACTTGACGCTGACACAAAACCCCTTCACAAGGGCGGATACCACTTCCGGTTGAAGAAAAAAAAGTTCTTCCATAATCAAAAAGAATTTCCGTACAGCTCGGTTATCTTGGAGCAGAATTCCCTGGTCCTGGCGCATTGTGCCTTATACAGTATCTTCTCCGGAGGACCGGTTTCCACAATGGATCCATTCTCCAGAAAAACAAATTCATCCGCCATTTCACTCGCGAACCCTATCTGGTGTGTAGACATGATCATCGTCATGCCATCTGATCTTACATCCCTTATGACATCGAGAACTTCTGATATCAGTTCCGGGTCGAGGGCCGACGTCGGCTCATCGAGCAGCATGATCTCCGGATCCATCGCGA
>CAYLXS010000081.1:0-6153 GCA_964387765.1 uncultured Syntrophaceae bacterium | reverse complement strand
AACCGGCAGAGATACGGCGCATAAAAGACTTTCCATGCTGATAGCCGAAGGAAAAAATCTCCCCGTGAATCTTGACGGAGAAACGATATTCTACGCGGCTCCCACACCGCCGGGCCCCGGTCGGGTCATAGGCTCCATAGGCCCGACGACCAGTTACCGGATGGACGCGTTTGCCCCCATGCTGATGGAGGCGGGGATCAGGGGAATGATAGGTAAGGGGAGTCGGTCCGCTGCGGTTCGGGACGCCATAGTACGATACAGGACCGTTTACCTTGGAGCGATGGGGGGTATCGCGGCCCTGATGTCGGAATGCGTCAAGAAGGCGGAGGTTATCGCCTACGAGGACCTCGGTCCCGAGGCAATTATGCGTCTGGAGATAGAGAATTTCCCCCTGATTGTCATCAATGACACGGCGGGGAGGGATCTGTACGAAAACGCCACCGGCCGCCATAGTATGGAGCCGAGGAGTGTTGATCGGTAGAAGGATGCTAGGCGGTGCTCTTTCCGCTCTTCACAAAATCAAGGGCAAAGCTGAGATGGCTGAACATGGCTCGAAACGCATGTTCCTGATCGCGTTTTTTTATCAAAGCAAGAATCTGGGCATGCTCTTGGGCAATCTCTGTCATTTTGGTGGAAGATTCCATCCGATGGTACTGATATTCATCGATGCTAATCGAGAGATACTCGTATAAATCCCTCATGATCTGGATATTGAGAGAGTTCCTCGTGGCATATGCTATCGCCATATGGAATGACACGTCTGCTTCCCCATTCGTTATCCCTTCTTTGGTTGATTTTTCCAGTGTCGCTATGCTCTGTTCCATGAGGTAAATGTCTTTTTCGGTTGCCCTCTCAGCTGCGAGATAGGTTGCGTTACATTCAAGCCCTATCCGTACCTCAAGAAGCTCTTCGATGGACAGATTTTTCCCTTTCATCGCCACAACGAGCGAATTCTTTTCTTCGGGTGTGGGGAGGCAGATAAAGGTACCGCGTCCCTGTTTCTGTTCGAGGAAACCCCTGGTTGTGAGCCTGTTGATTGCCTCCCTTACCGAGGCACGGCTGACGTCGAAGGCCGCGGCAAGTTCCCGTTCCGACATCATTCGCTCACCCGGATTGAGTTTGCCGCGCAGGATAAGCTTGCGGATCTGATCAAAAACCTGATCGGAAATTCGCTTTGGTTTTATTGGAAATAGTTTCACAGCCATTATTCTTCCCTGTTTAATATCTTACAATACATCATATTACCTGTAAATGCATTAAGAAAATGTGGTTGCAGATACCATCTGAGCAATTGGTCAGACCATTTAATGGTCGGTTGAATTATTCATATCAAGAATTTAGATAGAAAGCAACTACAGAGTGTAATTTCTTACTCAAACAATATCGGGTAGTTGTACAGGATCTGCGCATATTCTACATTTGTTTGAATTCTTTCTTGACATTGACTAATTTGTATATTAGGGGAGGTCATACCATAGAGGGGTTAAAGGTCCTGCCGGGATACTCTGAGTTGATGATTGGGATTTCCGGCATACCTGCTTGAATTGGATGTGTTGTTTTGCAACCGTCCCTCTATCTTTGGGCACATATATTAATCTTTGAGAAGGGAGGTGTGAGTTACTGGATGGTTTGGGTTCATTCGTAAGTTTTCCGTACTATAAAATACAGGAGGAAAGAGATATGAAAAAAGCTTTAACCATATTCTTGAGCATATTCGTAATCATTTGTTTTACGGCCACCATTTCCACGGCTGCGAAACGTGAGAAATTTGGGGTAGATCCCCGTCACGACACCGCCAAACGCGTCAACTTCAAAACTTCCACCGAAAAAATACAGTGGAAAATGGTCATGTCTTGGAGCAAGGGACTGCTGTTTTACGATATGGCTTTACATTTCTGCGACAGCGTCCGCCTGGCGTCCGCCGGAAGGCTGAATATCAAGCCATTTTCTGCTGGTGAACTGATTCCGGCAAACCAGGTGTTCGACGCGGTTTCCAAAGGCTCAGTACAAATCGCGCACTCTTCGCCACTTTACTGGAAAGGAAAAAACGAGGCATTCGTGGCTTTCGCGTCAGTCCCGTTCGGGTTGGATGGTGAAGGGTATAACATCTGGCTCTATGAAAGAGGGGGGCTCGAGATGCTCCAGGAGCTATACAAACCCTATAACATATACGCGCTGCCCGCAGGCCAGACCGGTCAGGAAATGGGATTGTTCTCGAACAAACGCGCGACAAAAATGAGCGATTTTCAAGGAATGCGGATCCGTACCCCTGGCTGGTACATGGACATCATGAATAAGCTGGGCGCCTCGGTCAGCCCCTTGCCCGGCGGCGAAGTGTACCTCGCACTGGAGCGGGGTGTAATCGATGCGGCGGAATATTCGACACCCGCCATCAACTACCCCATGGGTTTTGATGATATCACCAAGTACTGCATCGAGCCGGGCGTTCACCAGCCTGGTTTTCAATGCGATATCATCATCAATCAGGATGCCTGGAACAAACTGCCGGATGACTTGAAATGGATTGTCAACATCTGTGCCAAAGAAACCCAGCTGTGGTCATATAATTGGATCAACGGCCTGAACGCCAAAGCCATTAAAATGTTCAAGGAAAACATTGAATTTGTGACCATGGATCAGGAGACTCGGATCAATTTCCGTAAAGTCGCAAAGGCATACTTGGATGGTCTGAAAGAAAAGTATCCTGATGTTAAGAAAGCGCTGAATTCCCAGGAAGCATTTATCGCGGAGTTTGTTGACTGGCGCGATGCCCGTTCGGGTGTGACCCCATGGCCCTATGAAATGTATATCAACGGTCGAACAAACGAATAGTACCAGTCGCTATTTGAAGCCTTGAAACAGTGGGTTGAAGATCCGCGCCGCAGGAGGCGCCGATCTTCAACCTGTTATCCGGGGCGGGGTACGATGCCCGGTGAAAGGAACAAAGGCATGCTAGACAAAATTTCCAACGCAATCGATACCTTTAACATCAAGCAGGGGCAGGTCAGCGCCCTTCTGGCGATCCCTCTGCTTTTGGTGATAGTCTACGAGGTGGTCATGCGCTATCTCTTCAACTCCCCCACCATCTGGGGTTTCGAGGCCACCACGTTTCTCTACGGTGTGCACTTTATACTGGGTCTCGCTTACTGCGATGTCCTTGGCGGTCACGTAAAAGTTGACATATTCACCACCCGTTTACCAATCAAACCCCAAAGTGTGATCGGCATCCTGACCAATCTGGTTTTCTTCATGCCGGTAATGGTGTTGATGACCGTCGCCTCTTGGGAATACGCGTTTGCCTCCATTGCCCAAGGGGAGCTGAACCCCACCAGCTGGGCGCCGCCGGTTTATCCCATCAAAACGCTGATGGCCTTTGGTTTTACATTTCTGCTGATTCAGGGCTTTTCCAACCTGATTCATAATATCCGGGTTCTGCAAGGAAAAGCGGAAGGGGTGAGGTAACCAACTATGAGTGTAGAATTTATGACTGTGGCTATGTTCGCAACGCTCGTCGTAGCCATCATTTTCGGCCATCAGCTCGCCTATACCCTTGCCGCTATAGCGACAATTTTCGGGCTTATCGACAACGGCTTCAATGTCCCGGCTCTGTTCAACATGTTTGCCAACAACGCCTGGGGCATCATGGAAAACTACGTGATGGTGGCCATCCCGCTGTTCATCCTCATGGCCCAGCTCTTGGATCGCTCCAAGGTCAGTGACAAGCTTTTCGAGGCGCTATACGTCGTACTGGGCCGCATCAATGGCGGTCTGGGTCTGACCGTTGTCGTGGTGTGCACCGTATTCGCCGCCACCACAGGCATCATCGGCGCCTCGGTGGTTGCCATGGGTCTCCTGGCCACCCCGGCCCTGTTGCGCAAGAACTACCAGAAGGAACTAAGCAGTGGCATCATCTGCGCCTCCGGTACCTTAGGTATTCTGATCCCGCCCTCCATCATGATGGTCGTTTACGGCGGTTTGACGGGCATGAAGGAGACATCCGTCGGTAATCTTTTCGCCGGCGCGATTTTTCCGGGCCTGATCCTGGCAGGCATGTATTTCCTCTATATTTTGGTGCGCTGTAACATCAACCCTGAACTGGGGCCGCCGATTTCAAAAGAGGAAGCAGCGCAGTATACGGCCGCACAGAAATGGGGTATGACTCTGAAATCCCTGGTGCCCCCGCTGGCATTGATTTTCGCGGTTATGGGCACCATCCTGGGCGGCGTGGCCACGCCAACCGAGGCCGCCGGCATGGGGGCCGCCGGTGCTGCTTTACTGGCATTTGCCAACCGTAAGCTCACCTGGTCGGTGCTCAAGCACAGTTGTTACGACACCCTTAAGACCACCGCCATGGTAATGATGCTCTTTATCGGCGGCAAATTCTTCAGCACCGTGTTCCTGAGCATGGGCGGTGGCGATGTGGTGGCCGATTTGCTCGTCGGATCAGGGCTCAACCGTTGGACCGCGCTTCTCATCATGATGGTAATCGTGTTTATCATGGGCATGTTCATCGACTGGGCCGCTATCCTCATGGTCACCGTGCCCATCTTCTTGCCCATCGCCTTGGAGCTGGGGTTCAACCCGCTGTGGTTTTCGATTCTCCTCTGTGTCAACCTGCAGACCTCCTTTTTGACGCCGCCTTTCGGTTACGCGTTGTTCTATTTCAAAGGGGTCGCGCCGAAGGAATACACTATGATGCATATCTACCGTGGCGTCATCCCCTTCGTGCTGATGCAGATAATCGGGATGTTCATCCTGGTGTTGTTCCCATCGATTGTTACCTGGCTGCCAGCGTTCTTTTTCGGTAGTTAATGACCTTTGCAACGAATGGCGAGGGATATCGTTGCCACGATGAACCGGATTTCACATTCTTTCATGTGAAAACAAAAGAAAATTCAGACATGCTGACATTGTGTACATATTCAGAAAAAGAGGAGGGCGGTGTAATTACGTTAAAATGGCATACTGTATGTCAAAGTGGCGCATGGCGGGTAACTGCTTGATTATCTGTATAAAGAAATAACTCGATCCTGAGAACAGGCTATTATGGCGTACCAGTCAGTCCTTCTGAAATACGGGGGTGTCCGGATAAATGATTCATAACATATAGAAATTATATAATAATATAGACATGCAACCGAATGCATCAATTGGCATAATTAATGCGCAAGGCTCGTAACAGTGCTTGAAATGCGCGCTCTGAAATCCCGGAATGACAGGACTTTCAGTGCATTGTATCGTGCTGTTTTCGTCAAGGGCCTATCAGAGATGAAACTGTGTTATAACGTAAACCAAAGGAGCTGTTCCAATGTTAAGAAAAGAAACGGCGAACAAATTTCGTGAAATAGTGGGGAAGGATTACTACCTGGATTCTGTTGAGGATTTGATTAGCTATTCCTACGATTCCTCTGCTACGGAGGCGATGCCTGATGCTGTCTTGCTGCCGGGAAGTACGGAACAAGTTTCGGAAATCATGAAAGTAGCCAATGAAGAGGAAATCCCTATAACCCCCCGCGGAGCGGGGACGAATCTCAGCGGAGGGTCAGTTCCCCTGAAGGGCGGAGTAGTCTTGGTATTGACACGTATGAACAGGCTTCTCAAACTCAGCAGGGAAAATCGATATGCTATCGCTGAAGCGGGACTTATCAATCTGGAATTACAGAATCATGTGAAGAAAGAAGGTCTTTTTTATCCCCCCGATCCCGCTTCCTGGACGGTAAGTACCCTTGGGGGAAATGTAGCTGAAAACGCAGGGGGGCCTCGTGGCGTCAAATACGGTGTAACAAGAGACTGGATACTGGGACTCAAAGCTGTGCTGGCTGATGGCCGAATTATAAATGCCGGTGGCATTACAGCCAAGAATGTTACTGGAATAGATCTCATGTCACTTTTTACCGGATCTGAGGGATGTCTCGGGATTGTAACGGAGATTACCGTAAAATTACTCCCTCTCCCAGCATTTCAGCAGAGTATCCAGGCATTTTTTCCGCAGATGGACGCGACAAGTAGAACGGTTGCCAGAATCATCGGATCTGGTATTGTTCCCGTGGCGCTGGAAATCATGGACAAGGTGGTAATGAACATGGTTGAAGATTCGGTGCATATCGGGCTGAACAGGGATGTGGAGGGAACACTGCTGATCATGGTTGATGG
>CAYLXS010000080.1:2988-6159 GCA_964387765.1 uncultured Syntrophaceae bacterium | reverse complement strand
AGTCTTTTTACAGATTCATCCGCTCCCAGAATATCGATAAGTGTCGGGATGTCAGGACCGTGGCGGTTTCCGAAGAGGGCGAGGCGGATTGGAAAATAAAAGTTCTTGCCCTTTATACCCAGTTTGCCGATCGATTGTTTTATCAGAGAGGATATTTCTTCGGGTTTCCACCCGGCCTTTTTACGCAGCTCTTCGATCCAGTATGAATAGATTTTTTGAGAGTTTTCCTCTTTGATCAGTTCCCGGTCCTCTTCCGAAAAGATCATTTCTTCATAGAACATCTTCGCGTGTTCCACAATATCGGAGAGACAATAGACATAATCACGCGCAGTGTTGATTGCTTTCAGATATTTATCGTTGTCACTTATATCTATCCCGGCTTCTTCAAAGAAACGTCTCGATTGATCGGCGATATATTTTACATCAAGATTTCTTATGTACTGTCCCCCCATCCAGTTCAGCTTTTCTGTGTCAAATACAGCCCCGGCCTTGTTGACCCTGTCTAATGAAAATGCCTCTTCCAACTCTTTCAGGGAATATATCTCTCTGTCATCCGCCGAATGCCACCCGAGAAGTGCGATAAAATTCAGCATCACCTCGGGGAGATACCCCTTTTGGATATAGCTTTCGACAGAGACATCCCCCTGACGTTTGCTCAGCTTGCTTCGGTCGGAATTCAGCAACAGTGGAAGATGAACGAACACAGGAACTTCCCATCCGAAGGATCTGTACAGAAAGATATGCTTCGGCACACTGGAGAGCCATTCCTCTCCGCGTATGACATGAGTGATTTTCATAAGATGATCATCCACCACGCTGGCGAGATGGTAGGTGGGGAATCCATCGGATTTTATAAGAACCTGGTCATCAACCATGGAATTATCAATGGCGACCCTGTCGCGCACAACATCGTCGAAAACGGTCTTTCCCTCTCTGGGATATCTCAGGCGGATGACGAAGGGCATCCCCTGTGCCAGTTTGTCTTCAACCTCATTCTTTGAAAGGTCTCTGCATTTGCCGTCATACATCGGCGGCCTCTTTCTTTTCCGCTGTTCTTCCCTCAGGTTGTTCAGCCGTTCCTCAGAGCAGAAACAATGGTACGCGTTTCCGGAATCCAGAAGCTTTTGGGTGTATTTTTTATAGATGTCCGTTCGCTGCGATTGAATGTAAGGCCCGTAGTTCCCTCCGATATCCGGGCCTTCATCATAGTGGAGTCCGATTTCTGTGAGTGTTGTGGTGAGCTTTTCCAGAGCTCCGGGAATGGATCTTTTCTGATCCGTATCTTCGATCCGCAGAACAAACTTTCCACCCTGTTTGCGCGCGAACAGATAATTAAACAATGCTGTTCTCAATCCTCCGACATGCAGATATCCTGTTGGACTGGGTGCAAATCTTACCCTTACCTGATCAATCTCTTTATGCATTTTGACTATCCTGTTATTTAAATTTTGATGTTTTCTGACCTCTGCCAGAGATTTCTTCACATGATGTTAGTATAATCTTTTGGGTCAGATTACAAGTCTGATTCTCGTGAATCGACTGTTCGCGAGGGACAATAATCGGTATATCCCTTGCCTTTTTCAGGCGGCTCTATTATATAAAGAAAATCAATCTGGAAGGATATAGCGGGCAGTTAATGAAGGAAGAAGGATTTATTCATCTGTGTCAGCCGGATTCAGGTAAATCCTGCGGGGCTTGTTGCGGTTTGTATAATTATGCTGATAACACGAAGGGGTCCCTGGTCAGTAGACTGAGAAACAGGACGGGAATGTTTCGTGAGACGGTTAAGGGTGTAGCTGATCTGAAGGCCTTTTCAGACAGGATAAGATCTCTTGAATCCTGGGAGAAGATCTATGAAGTAATACACTGCTGTGAATACCTGGGATTTCTCGACGAGGAGGAAAAAAGAGTGGGCTGTCTTCTGCACCCTCTTCAGAACGACGGGGTAGACATGAGGGGGGTATCCTTCTATGGAAAGAAATTGTGTAATGGACACTTCTGTCCCAGCTATCAATTCATATCCCGCGAAGAGAAACTTTCCATGATCAGGATTATTGACGACTGGTATCTTTACGGCCTGTGTATTACCGATATAGATCTGGTCAAGGAGTATTTCCGCTTTATAAGCGAAGGCATATACGAGGTTCCCCATCCCGACAGGTTTGAAGGCAGGCTCAGAAATATCGCGCTCGATTTTTTTTCATTGAAAATTTCCTGGCCTTTCCGATCAACGGATACGAACCGCTTCGGGAAATACTACTTTGACGGTTCACAATACATGATAAGCCATATCGATTATGGTGCTCTTGGATGTGACAGGTCTAAGTTTGACAGGATATTCCTTAGCCTCACCTCAAAATTCAGAACACTGGAGGAACTCAGAAGGGGCGAAGAAATCATCCGGGAAAATATAGAAGAATTTATAAACTGTTATAAAGTGGATGCCATGAAACGACTCTGAAGCTGGCCTTATCAGCTTCGGTGATATCATATGGAAAGGGCAGACTTTGAAAGATCTGAAAAAGAAGATCCTGTATTCAAGAGAAATTATCGATCGCCGTGTAAAAGAGTTGGCTGACGCAATTTCACACGATCTTGAAGGAAAGGAAGTTGTGCTTATAGGTGTCCTCAATGGGGCTTTTATCTTTCTGGCGGATCTTGCGCGGTGCCTGAAAGTGTCGCACAGTGTGGATTTTACAAGGCTGGCAAGTTATGGTTCCGGGTTGGTGAGCTCGGGGAACATAACCGTTACGAAAGATATAGAGACAGATATAGAGGACAAAGAAGTGGTTATCGTGGAAGATATAATAGATACCGGAATCACGATGGCATTTCTGCGGGAGAGACTTGAGAAGAGAAGGCCGGCTTCTATAAGGATATGTACGTTGATAGACAAGAAAGACAGAAGAGAGATTACCATTGATGCGGCCTACGTGGGATTTGATTTGGACGAGGGGTTTGTTGTAGGATATGGCCTTGATTTTGATGAAAAATTCAGGTGCCTGCCGGACATTTATGTAATTGAGGAGTAGAGTTGTGATTATTCAATGTAAAGAATGCGGGACAAAATACAGATTTGATAAATCGCAGATAGATGGCGAGGGGATATGGGTCAGATGCAGTCGCTGCGAGGCGGTTTTCTTTCAGGAGAATCCTCTGGCGGAGATCGCT
>CAYLXS010000080.1:0-2888 GCA_964387765.1 uncultured Syntrophaceae bacterium | reverse complement strand
GGATTTTTAGTGAGGGAGAAACTGAGGATGATACGCAGAAGCTCGAGCAGGGGAAAACTTATGCTGATGCCGGTGAGGTCATGGATAACGAGGAAGTTTCGGAAGAAGAGACACAAAAGCCACGGTCATCCGGCAAGAAAATAGCGATTTTTCTCATACTGGTTATCTTGATAGCAGGGGGGATTTATTTGTGGACTTCGCCCCGGGCAATAAAGATGATTTCGAACAAGGTTTTGCCACGGGTGGAACAAATTTTCGGGATAAAGAGCAGCGATACTCCAGATGTGGGCTTGCACGAATTGGGTGTGGACCTCATAAATGTGAAGGAACGATTCGTTAAAAACTGGGTTGCCGGAGATATTATGGTGGTAGAAGGCTCCGCTGTAAATAATAACAAATGTTCGGTTTCCAATATAAAGATCAGAGGAAAAATACTGGATTCATCAGGGAATGTTCTTTCCGAAGTGGAATCTAACTGTGGCAATATACTTACGGATGACGAACTGAAAGGTCTGACGGAGAAAGAAATGATGAAAGAGCTCTCTAATCCTTACGGAAGAGAAGTTTCTAATGCAGGTATAGAACCGGGTACAGATATTCCCTTTATGCTGGCGCTTATAATGCCTGCCGGCGATGCGAGTGAATTTCTTGTTGAACTTGCAGGCATAGAGATTGCGGATAACAAATAGTTTCCATACATAAATAGATTCTTCAAAAAATGGGCATGCGGGAGAAACCCACGTGTTACTGACGGGCAAAATCAAAATCGCTTTTTCTTTTCTATTCTTGATAACTGTTGCGGGAACCGCGGGGTATCATTTTCTGGAAGGATGGTCCCTGGCAAATTCCTTTTATGCGACGATAGTAACCCTCGGCACAGTTGGATTTGGCGATTTTTACCCGGTAACCCCGGCGGGGAAATCATTTGCGATTTTCATTATAGTTTTTGGCGTGGGAACTATGGCCTATACATTCGCGATGATAATGGAAACCTTTATGGAAGGGCGTTTGAAGAAGATTTTGGGGAGAGGTAAATTGGAAAAACGAATAAAAAAAATGGGGAATCATTATATTGTTTGTGGTTGCGGAAAGATAGGCAAGCTTATTTGCAAAGAACTGGCTCGTGAAGGGGTCGAGTTTGTTGTTGTGGACAACAACTCGGAGGTAATACAGGATATTGAAGACAATGAGTTTGCCTATATAAATGGCAGCGCGGCGGAGGACAAAACCCTGCTGGCTGCGGGAATAAAGAGGGCCAAGGGTGTTGTCTGCGCTCTTCCCACCGATGCGGACAACCTCTATGTTGTCCTGGCGGCCAGGGAACTGAATCCGGAGATATACATACTTTCCAGATTTGAAGACAACGCCTCTGAACGCAGGTTAATGAACGCGGGAGCGGACAGAACCATATCGCCTTACAGGGTGGGAGGGATGAGAATGTCTCAAGCTATCTTGAGGCCCGCCATGCTGGACTTCATAGAAATTACCACAAGAAAAGAAAGCCTCGCGCTCAGGATGGAAGGACTGGATGTTTGCAAGGAATCGCCCGTTGTCGGTAAAAACCTGGAAGATTCCGGTTTGAGAAAAGAGTATGGTCTGATTGTGGTAGCTGTCGAAAAAACATCAGGAAAGATGGTATTTAATCCGATGTCCTCTTATGTGATAGAAACAGGAGATAAACTGATTGCACTTGGCGAAGAAGAAAATCTGATCAAGTTTTCCGGGGTATGCCAGGTGTGATGGTGCATTTATTTTTCTATTACTGACAAAGGTACTATTCCCTCTCTTACAATTATGGGTGGGTCAACTGTAACATCCACTATAGTAGATCCCGATCCACCCGGTGTCCTGCCCCCGTCGATAACGGCATCCAGTTTTTCACCTATGCTGTCCATCACCTCTTCAATCGAGACACATTCTTTCTGGCCGGAACGATTAGCGCTGGTGGCGGTGATGGCGCCGGAGAGGTTCTGTGCGAGGAGAGTGGCGATGGGATTGCTGGACAGGCGAATACCTATTTTCCCCGTTTTTGCCGTCAGTTTTCCGGGGACATCTTGCGACGCGTTAAATAGCAATGTAATTCCCCCGGGCCAGAATCTATCCATGAGGGTTTCGGCCGCCGGGGTTATATCTCTCGCGAACATTGCCAGGTCCTTCCTGCTACCTATGATGATGGAAACAGGTTTGTCGAAAGCCCTTCCCTTGATTGCGTATATTTTCTCGATGGCCTGCGCATTTCTGATGTCAGCGCCGAGACCGTAGAAGGTCTCTGTCGGGTAAGCGATGACGCCCCCTTCCTTCATAATCCTTACCGCCTCCATTACTGACGAACCGTCGGAATTTATTTTTATGATGGGAATCATTTTTTCACCGCTGGATACAGGCAGGAAACCACAACCAGCCTACAGCTCCTGCTGCTTTTTCTCGACATTATCAGCCATCTCGCTGATGTACACAGCCAGCTTCCCGCGGAGGGTTTCGTCTTCCAGAGCGAGTATCCTGATTGCCATCAATGCGGCGTTTTTTGCCCCCGCTTTTCCTATGGCCATCGTGGCCACAGGTATTCCTCCCGGCATCTGCACCGTGGAAAGAAGCGCGTCGAATCCGTGAAGGGGAGACGCGGATGAATCGAGGGGGACACCGATGACCGGCAGTGGTGTCTGCGACGCGATGACGCCTGCAAGATGCGCCGCCATACCCGCTCCGACGATGATAACCTTTACGCCGCGTCCGGCGGCCCTGTCCGCGAACAGCGATGTTCTCTCCGGCGAGCGATGCGCGGATGTCAGAAACAGTTCGTGCGGAACCTGAAATTCTGTGAGGATTGATGCCGCCTCTTTCATTATGGGAAGGTCAGAGTCGCTTCCCATCACTATACTTACCAGTGT
>CAYLXS010000079.1:0-6397 GCA_964387765.1 uncultured Syntrophaceae bacterium | reverse complement strand
CGCAGTGGGTTGAATACGCGAAAGAAAACAGGGCATTGATACTGTACGATGCCGCCTATGTGGCCTTTATCCGTGATGAATCCATACCAAAGAGCATCTACGAAATCGAAGGGGCCAGAGAAGTGGCAATCGAATTTCGGAGTTTCTCAAAGACAGCGGGGTTTACGGGAACACGATGCGCGTACACCATAGTGCCGAAATCATGTGTCGCATACGACTCGAGCATGAATAAACATGATCTGCATTCCCTCTGGAACCGCAGGCACACCACGAAGTTCAACGGTGTTTCCTACCCGGTTCAACGCGCCGCACAGGCCGTCTATTCGAATGAGGGTAAAAAGCAGGCACGTGAACTGACGGATTACTACCTGAAAAATGCTTCTCTGATCCTCGAAAAGATGGCGGGACTTGGTTATACCTGTGTCGGAGGTAAAAATTCACCCTACATCTGGGTCAAAGCGGGAATGGATTCCTGGGAACTTTTTGATATTCTACTTGATAAGGCCGCCGTTGTATGTACCCCCGGCAGTGGTTTTGGTGCGTGCGGTGAAGGATATATCCGTCTCAGCGCTTTCAACAGTTATGAAAATGTTGAAACTGCGATGGACAGAATCTCTGAGATGCTGGAGAGGTAAGCTGCACTCTTTCCCCTCCCCTACCCGACAACGTCTTTCAGAATTTCCACCACCAGATCGATCTCTTCCGCAGTGATTCCATGATGAGTGACCATCCTGAACTGGCAAGACCCCCGGGAGAGAAATTTTACTCCCCTTTCTTCAAGTCGAGTCATGAAATCATCTTCGGTCAAACCATTATTCTCAAGGCTAAAAACAATGATGTTGGTGCGCACATTTTCAAGATCCACCTTTAATCCGGAAATGCCCGCAATTCCCACAGCAAGACGGTGCGCGTTTGAGTGGTCATCCGCAAGACGCTTCGTCATTTCTTCAAGCGCCACAATACCCGCGGCCGCTATAATACCGGTTTGACGCATACCTCCTCCCAGGATCTTTCTGACCCGGCGTGCCTCGGAGATAAATTCACGAGACGAACAGATCATGGAACCCACCGGGGCCGACAAACCTTTCGACAGGCAGAAACTTAAAGAATCAACACCGCGGGTCAGATCCGTGACAGGCACCCCGAGAGCAATAGCGGCATTGAATATACGCGCACCATCGAGGTGTATCCCGACTCCATACCGGTCGGCAAGTTCCCTCACAGAATTGGTATACTCCGCCGTTATCGGCATACCATTGCAACGGTTGTGGGTATTTTCAAGACAGATCAGACGGGTATGGGGATAGTGTATATTGTCGCTGCGGATTGCCGCTTCGATATCTTCAAGGCGCATCGTGGCGTCACGCTGATTCGTGACTGTATGAGGAACAATGCCGCCCAGGGCCGACATGCCGCCAACCTCATAGTAGAAAATATGCGCCTGGTCACCAAGGATAATTTCATCGCCGTGTCTGCAGTGGACAAGGAGAGATATCAGGTTTCCCATCGTCCCGCTGGAAACCAGAATAGCGTCCTCCTTCCCGACCATTTCTGCCGCCATTTTCTCGAGGTGATTCGTCGAAGGATCCTCCCCATATACATCATCGCCAAAATCAGCATTATATATCGCGTCACGCATGGCCGGGGTCGGAAGCGTGACTGTGTCACTCCTGAGATCAATGATCTTCATTTTTCACCTCTTTTTCACAGAATACTAAAGCCCTGATTTGCGCTATCTAATGCCTGAAGAATTTGTTTTTGTCAATTACTCCTTTCTAATTTCTCATCCGCGATCAAATTTGCCAGCCTTAAAATAATTGAACCAAATCGAAACATTTTATTGAAAAGCGTACATCTGTTGAGTATAAGGTAACAAATACAACTATCGAAAGAACGTTCTCTCGGATGGACGTTATACAAGGCTGACAAATGTCACTATTTACACGGGAAAGCTCTATCCTGATCACATGCGCAAAGGGAATCGCTCCTTTTTTAAAAGAGGAGATTATCGCTCTGGGATTCCCCGTGCGATCAGAACTCATCGCCGGAGTGGAAACAGAAGGAACTCTTGAAGATACCATAAGGCTCAACCTTTCCATACGCACAGGGCAAAGAGTTCTATACCTGCTCGAAAGCTTCACCGCAAATAATCCCGACGAACTCTACAAGAAGACATCAAAAATTTCATGGGAAGACTATATACCCAGGAATGGATATGTATGCGTGACTTCTTTCGTAGACAACCCATCCATAAAGGATACCCGATTCGCTAATCTGAAATGTAAGGATGCCATAGCCGACAGATTTAATGAAAAATTCGGCTCCAGACCCGATTCCGGCCCCAAAAAAGACCGGTCAGTGATATTCATCTATTGGAAGAATGACAGGTGCAGCATTTACATAGACACCTCCGGCGAATCGCTTTCTCGCAGGGGATACAGGAAAATCCCTCTTACCGCCCCGATGCAGGAGACTCTCGCGGCCGCCGTGATCCTCGCTACTCGGTGGAAAAGCGGAGAGAATTTCATAAACCCCATGTGTGGCAGCGGAACGCTCGCCATAGAAGCCGCACTTATAGCCATGGGGAAGGACCTGGGGGCCATGCGAATCAATCATGGATTCATGCATATAAACGGATTCAACAGGCCACAATGGAGAAAGATGAAGGGGCTCTCGGAAAAAACAAGAAAGGCTCCGCCGGGAAAGATTATCGCAACTGATATAGATCCCCGGGCAATCGAGGCGGCTCAAATCAACGCGGCGGCCGCTGGCGTAGAACACCTGATTGATTTTGAAGTCTGCGACTTCGCTGACACGCAGATCCCTGAAGGCACGGGAGTAATTGTGCTAAATCCGGAATACGGAGAAAGAATGGGAGAGGTCAAAGAACTGGAAGACGTATACAAGAAAATTGGAGATTATTTCAAACAGAAGTGTGCGGGATACCGCGGATTCATCTTTACGGGAAACATGGAACTTGCTAAACATGTTGGACTGAGGGCAAAGTCAAGAACCCCTTTCTACAACAGTAATATTGAATGCAGACTTTTCGGTTATGACCTGTACAGCGGTTCCAGAAAGAAACCCAAAGAAATAAAGAACAGGGAGTAAAAACACCATGTCTTACACGATTCCGACCCAATGGAAAAACAAAGTAGTATCACTTGAAGAGGTACTGAATGAGATAAGACCGGGGATGAACATCTTTCTGGGAACCGGTGTGGCAGAACCGCGCACACTGGTGAAACACCTTATGGCCTCCGACGCTAATAACTTGAGAGATTTGGAACTTATTCAACTCTTGAGTCTGGGGGATGCCCTCCCTATCGATGAACGGTATGAGAAAAAATACCGTCTCAGAACATTCTTCTCCAGATGGGTCGCCGATGAGGCGATTACCGCAGGGAGAGTGGACCTGATTCCAAGCCGTACTTCCCGAATACCCTGGTTGTTTAAATCAGGCATTATTGACGTTGACGCGGCATTTGTACAGATATCTCCTCCTGATGAAGCAGGCTTCTCCAGCTTCGGTGTATCGGTGGATGTCGCGCGATATGCCATGGAACATGCATCTCTTGTTGTAGGCGAAATCAATGAACACATACCCTGCACCCATGGAGACACGGTTGTGCATACAGATGACTTCAACTATCTTGTCCACTCCACCGAACCACCCCTCTATTTTCCCCGGTGGCCCATGGACCCGGTCTTTGACAAGGTCGCGGCAAATGTGGCCTCGATAGTGGAGGACGGTAGCTGTATCGCCTTTTTTATAGGTCCCCTCTTCGAAGCACTTGCCAGACATCTCGCGCACAAACAGAATCTGGGGGTTCACTCTCTCATGATGACGGACGCCCTCATGGACCTCATAAAATCAGGAGCCGTCACGAACAGGTATAAAGGCCTCTTCAGACACAAGAGCTTGGCCGCTTACGCCATGGGTACACCGGAACTGATGAAGTGGCTGGACCACAACCCCCTCGTAGAGTTTCAGGGAATAGATATTGCCACTGATCCGGGGAGCATGGGTCGAAACGACCGCTTTATCACGATCCTCCCGGCGAGGAAAGTCGACCTGACCTGCAACATCTCTCTCCATGTTGGCAAGGGCAATGTAAGCCCCGGTTCGGGCGAGGCTTATGAGGCATTCACGGGGGCCGCGCTTTCAAAGGGTGGAAGAGGAATTTTCGCCCTGCCGAGTCGCAACCTCGAAGGAAAATCCAACATACTGCTTTCAGCGGAAGATTTTCCCGACCAATTTACGAACAGAGAGTCACTGGATCTCATCATAACGGAATACGGCGTGGCGTCAATGAGAGGAAGAAGCACGCGTGAACGCGCACTTGCACTGATCGACATAGCGCATCCGGACGACCGCGGGGAACTGGTGCGGAGGGCAAAAGAGACGAATATCCTCTATCCGGATCAGAAATATCTTGCTGAATCCGGCCATCGTTATCCTGTGGACATATCGTGCACACATGTCTTCAAGGGGAATATTTCCGTCCATTTCCGCGTAATAAGGCCGTCGGACGAAGAGGCCATGAGGAAGCTCTTCTACCGTTTCTCAGACCAGGCAGTTTATTACCGCTACTTCAGCCCCATAAAGACCATGCCGCACATAACGATGCAGGAATATGTAAATGTAGACTACAGGCATATTATGTCAATCGTGGGTCTCATTGAAGAATCGGGAATAGAGCATATCATCGCGGAGGGAAGATACGTACTGTTAAAAGATCGTCCATATGCGGACGTGGCGTTTATCGTCGATGAAAAGCTTCAGAATACAGGGGTCGGGTCATTTCTGTTTGATACATTAATCAAAATTGCAAGGAAACGCGGAATCAAAGGGTTCACCGCTGATGTCCTTACCGAAAACAAACCCATGATGAAGGTGTTTGAGAAGGCGCCCCTCCCCATACACGCGGTTGTCAGATCGGGAGCGTATGAACTGACCATTCCCTTTTCGGAGGAAGAAGAAAAGGAATCAGCAAAAGAATCTTAACGATTATGTAATCGCGCATCAGCGGATGCGTAGCAATTTATGTGGAAATAAAATAACGAAAAATGACTGTAAAAATCTTTCTGACAATATTTATTACGGTACTGCTCGCTGAATTGGGAGACAAAACTCAGCTTGCTACTCTACTTTTCGCCACGGACAAAGAAAATTCAAAGTTGATGGTTTTTCTTGCTGCCGCGGCGGCACTTGTTGTCGCAACCGGGTTAGCTGTGCTAATCGGAAGCAATATGGAGAAGTATATAAACCCTAAATACTTATCATGGGTTGCCGGGACAGGGTTTATACTTATAGGAATCTGGACAATTATCAGAACATAAAATTGATGCATTCGTAAAAAGTCCCAAAACTGTTATATCGGGCTTGATAAGCCTGCCCCGTACTTGATACGGGGGTATCCAGAAGTTGTTGAACTTACTGGATTCCGGCTTTCGCCGGAATGACAAAAAAGGTTAGACATGCAAACATCTCAATACCTCGATACAGATGAAGTCCGTTCACCTTCAGGGAAACCGCTGAAAAAATAGCCGCCCGAAAGTTTTCAGCTCAGCATTTTACTCATGTTCTTGTTAATTTCGCGCGCCTCAGCGACGATTGCCTCGATTACTTCCGCAACCGTAAGTTCCTCTCTGATGAGCCCCTGTGCCTGGCTCACCGGCAGCAATCCCGTATCAACATCACCGTTCTCTGTGGCTTCTCTCAACCCGCTGAATGCATTTGCCATGTAGGCCATCTGTCTGGCGTTTTTCCAGCCCGAAGCGGTAACGCCAATCAAGAGCTTGAAATATGGCAATTGCATCTGTTTGGCAATAGCCCTCGAGTTTGGCAGGGCTTCGAGCAGTTTGAATACATTCATACCCTGCTTCATGGCTTTCCTGGCCGCCTTTGTATCCATCATCCGGCAGGGAATCCCGTCGAAGCGGGTCGAGTAGAGGGTGTCGTAGATATCATTTTCCACTGAGAACTTTTTATAATTATCATGAAGAGGGCTTTCCCTGGTAGTCATGAATCTGGTACCCATTGCAACGGCATCAGCACCGAGAGCAAGGGCCGACGACAGGCCTCTCCCATCGACAAAGCCACCCGCGGCGATGACCGGGATGTCGAGGGAGTCAGCGAGGCTGGGAATTAATACGAGAGAAGTCGCGTCACCTCCATGCCCGGCCGCCTCGTGGCCCGTAGCGATCACGGCATCTGAACCATAATCCTGGGCACGTTTGGAATGATATGAGTTTACAACGGTAGCGACGACCTTGCCGCCGTAGGCATGGGCCTTTTCGACCAGCCAGTCTCCTTTGCCGAGTGCGAAGTTGATCACCGGAACCCGCTCTTCCAGAAGAACGTTCGCATTCAGATTGGCACTCGGCAACATCA
>CAYLXS010000078.1:3131-6442 GCA_964387765.1 uncultured Syntrophaceae bacterium | reverse complement strand
ATAGTTCATTAATTATGTCAAAAGAGAGAATTACAAGAAGGCAAAAGGACGTATCCCGTCTGCTGCGAGAAAAGAAGAAGATTCAAAAGGATACGGTAAAGAAGGGTAAAAAGAAATAAAAGAATCCATATAACACCAATTGAAGATCGTAGCGACAAGTTGCGGGAGCTTCAATATATCTTTCACAAGGTAATTGGCTCTGATAAGGTGATAAACATGAGCACACAATATGAAAAAATAAACAACATCTGCTTTCTGATCCTGGCGGCGACGGCCGTTACGGTGGCATTGATCTATACCCGGTCGATACTGATCCCCTTTGTCATAGCCTTCTTTCTCTATGCGATTCTCTCCCCCATCATTGAAGGGCTGAATAAAAAGCTGAAATGGCCGCGTGTCCTTGTCGTTATGCTGGTGACAATAATATTTATCGTATGTATTACACTTATCAGTATTTTTATCATCAATTCCCTGAATGGTTTTTTCACAGACGCGGCACAGTACAAAGACCGGATCGTCGAATTCGTATCGTGGGTAAGGACGACAGCCGAGGGGTTCGGGTATCAGATACGTGATATCTCGATAGAGGATTATATCAAGAAGCTGCCCTTCTTTTCTATGGCGGGGAACATCACCATAGCAGCCGGTACTTTCCTGGGAAACCTGCTGTTGATAATCGTATTTGTTTTCTTTTTCCTTCTCGGAGAAACCGTTTCGACAACAGACGATAACCACTTGATACATCAGATGAAACACAATATATCCCGGTACGTGGCCACCAAGCTCCTGACCTCCCTCGTCACCGGCATACTGGTCTTCATCCTTCTCGTCTCGTTCCGTGTCGAAATGGCTTTCCTCTTCGGCGTTCTGACTATCCTTTTTAATTTCATCCCCACGATCGGTTCTATTGTCGCCACGGTGATACCGGCCCCGGTCGTGCTGCTACATTTTGGATTCGGATGGCAGCTCTGGATTATCCTGGCCGTCTCATCGGTCATACAGGTCACGATCGGGAACGTGATCGAGCCCAAACTGTTGGGAGAGCGAATGGACCTGCACCCGATCACCGTTCTCCTTTTCCTGATGTTCTGGGGCTTGGTTTGGGGCGTGCCCGGGATGTTCCTGGCCGTTCCGATAACCGCGGTGCTCAAGATCATCCTGAGCCGGATCGATACAACAGAGGCCCTCGCGGAACTGATGGCGGGACGGATTGGGGGGAAATAAACATCGTGCAGGACCTGTCTCACGACGATATCTCATTCCTCTTTCGCAAGGATATCCTGAGTGGCGAGATGCTGACCGCTTCGATCAACGGGACCTTTATGCTGCCCGATCTGAAGACCATGGCGCTGACCCTCGCGCGGGGTATCTCACGGCCGGGGCTGCTGTTGAAGCTCAATAAGGCGACGACTGTCGGGACAAAGATTCTCAAACATTACCTGAAATACCCGGAGTCCTGGAATCCAGCCGCATTTGACGCGTGGAGAGCAAGGACGGATGGCCTCTTCGGAAAATAGGAATAGGGCCTCAATACTTAAAAAGAGGTATGAATACTTTGCATCCGTGAGAGCTGGACTGAAACGTGATTACACGTCAATGGAGAAGGTTTTTAACGATGTGATTTACCGGTCTTTGAAGTCTTATGAAGAGGAATAGATTGAGTGAATTGAACAGAGTCCAAATCCTTTTCAGTGATTGCTTCGTAAATTCCTTGGCAGACATAATAAAACCATTGCATTTCGAGTCATTTTCATTCATTGTGATGTAGAATAAAGATGTTTGTACATTTCATCCCTTTGTATCGCTTTTCAAGAATTTAATGACTGCATATCTTTTTTAAAGGGGGTTATTATTATGGCAAGAAGTCATCGAATTTTTCTCTTTGTGTGCATCCTTTTGATTCTATATCCACTATCTCTATTTGGTATGGAGAAAAACACCGGAGCAGAGTTATATCAAAAAATATCAATGTCTGCGAAGGGTTCGGAAAACCAGGGTCTGATTCAAGAATTACAGACAAAAGCGGGAGGGCTGGATTGGAACGGTTCAAAGGATCTACAGTTTACCGGTCATCTTCGTCTTATCACTCAGGAGAAACAGACCGGACAGGAAGGGTTAAAACTTTTTCTGTTGAGAGAACTTTCCGGTGATATATATATCTTATCCTTGCCAAAAAAGACTGAAAAAAGTGAGCTCCAATCTTTCTATTCCGGACTGGAAGAATCTCTGAGCAACAGGTTGAAATTTCAGGTACGAGTAAAATCCGCAGCCATTGGCGACGAGACCTACACGTTTGCCCAGTTTATTCAAAAACCGCAACAACTTGTTCTCGATAAGGTCTTCAAGATATCTATTATTCTGATGCTTTTCTTTGTTATGATCGGGATGGGATTGACATTGACCTTAAAAGCTTTTGCCCTGGTCTTTACAAATCCACGCGGAATCATTATTGGAGAAATTCTCCAATTCGGCATTATGCCGCTTATCGCGATGATCCTCGGTCACCTGCTTGGATTTTATGAGCATTATCCCTTTATATTTGTCGGCATGATCTTGATCACCGCAACTCCCGGCGGAGTAACATCTAACCTGATGACCTATTATGCCAAGGGGGATCTGGCACTTTCAATCTCGATGACCTCTTTCTCTACCGTTCTATCATTGATCTTCACGCCACTTCTTTTGGGTTTCTACTGCGCGGGTGTTCCCGATATTACAATTCCCGTCAAGATAATTACACAAACGATGCTTGTACTGGTAATCATTCCACTGGTTATAGGTATGTCTGTGAGGATCAAATGGCCAAAATTTGCCGCTAAAACAACTAAAATCTTTTCTCTCCTCGGCATTGTAGCCTTGTTGTTTCTTATCATTACGGGGATACTGGGTAATCTCCATGCCTTTGCCGACACCGAGAGACACGGAGTTTTATTCTACACGATGGTATTCTCGCTGACGTTACTGGGGATGATAACAGGTATATTGTTTCCGAAACTGCTCGGTGTAAATAACTACCAGACACGGGCGATCTCTCTCGAAAGCGGCCTGCGGAATGCTAGCCTGGCGATGGCTATCGCGCTATTGATTCAGGATTTAATGGGCGATTTCTATAGTTCGATGTTTGTTACATCGGGCATGTTTGGTCTGGGCATGTATATCGCGGGATTACTGTGTATTGCTTCATATAAGAAAATCTTACCCATTGAGGCGGACGGAGTGAACTAGAACTTTTGTTAAAAGTGACATGTCGCTGGCACGACACAACCCGCTTTCTATTTTTCATCAACAACAGGGACCATCTCTTCCGAGAC
>CAYLXS010000078.1:1420-3031 GCA_964387765.1 uncultured Syntrophaceae bacterium | reverse complement strand
AGGGGGGAGACGGACATCGGTGTTGAGGATGTCAATGATCTTTGCCCCCAGTGCAGGGAAAAGCTGGGTGTGATGGATCTGCTGAGGTTTGGTGAGTATATCGCATGTGCTTTTGTTCACATAATATGCGAATTACAACACACGCAATATATTCCGAAAACAGTCATGTTAAAACTTGACACTGGCGTAAGGATATCTTATATGGAACGTTAAAGATAAAAATAAATATAAGATATTCTTATTCAGGAGGTTCTAATGAAACCCGAAAAGATGGTGGATGCGTTGCATCAAAGGATTGTCGAAGCCAGAGAATCGGCGGGTTTTTCCATTACTGAAGCAGCGCAAAAACTGGGATTCAAAAATTATCAGACATTGTCGTCGATAGAAAAAGGCGCGAGAAACATCACTGCCAGTGAACTGATCGAGATAGCCCGGTTATATGGCAGGGGTCTGGATTATTTTTTTGAACCGACAGTTACTCCTGAACCGACACCCCTGTGGAGAAAAATAGAAACAAGGGATGTGACCAAAGAGCAACGATTGTTTCTTTCCTTTCTCGAACGATACAGTACCCTGGAAAAACTTCTCGGTTTGAAGCAGTGTTGGACGGAGATTCGGTCACCATTTGGGTGCGATGATTTTGCGAGCGATGGTTTTGCGATGGCGGATAAACTTGGCGCTCATATTCACAAGATACTGGATCTGGGGTCACGACCTGCCTCGAATCTACTCAATGTGCTCGAAAATAATCTTCGGTTTAAAATCCTGCATTTACCTCTGGAGGACGGCCTTTCAGGCGCCAGTATTGTGGGCAATGTCTTAGGTGTTGGTATCCTCATTAATTTAAATGATGCGCCATGGAGGAGAAGCTTTGATCTGGCTCATGAATTGTTTCATATAATAACCTGGGATATCTTTTCTCTTAAAGAGATTGGTGATGGTACGAAAAAAACCAGACCGGAACAATATGCCGATATCTTTGCGTCAAGCCTGCTCCTCCCGGAAATTCATCTTATGGAAACGCTCAAAGGAATTGTCCTGAATGGTGAAATCAAAAAAGTGGACCTCATAGAAATTGCCAGGGATTTTGGTGTGTCCACGGAAGCGATCTTGTGGAGGCTCGTGAATCTGAAAAAACTCAAGATGGGACAGGTGAAAAAAATTCTTGGTGATCCTAAATTCAGAGGGCTCGACCGCACGATACGTCGAGGTTTGCATGAGAAGTTTGAGCCTTCCAAGTTTCCCGCTCGTTATATATCTCTTGCATGCAGATGCCTGATGGAAGGTAAGATATCG
The DNA here is from genome assembly GCA_964387765.1 of uncultured Syntrophaceae bacterium. GTDB lineage: Bacteria > Desulfobacterota > Syntrophia > Syntrophales > UBA2210 > UBA2210. Next base: position 1,735 of record CAYLXS010000078.1, on the reverse strand, counting down.
CGTGGCACTTTTGCGGAATATCTCGAAATCGACAGGGCTGAAGTAGACGACTATCTTGCCGAAGCAGGATTTGTGGAAGAGAATTATGAAAAAATTGCTGTTGCTTGATGCCGATGTAATCATGGATCTTCATACTCTCGGCTTGTTTGAAAAAATCACAAAAACATACGAGGTATCTGTCGCCAGAACTGTCGTTGATGAAGCTCAGTATTTCAAAAGTGGAGGCAAGAGGCACAAGATAGATATTGGTGACAGCGTTACGATTATAGATAATGTTGATATTAAAAGTTTGATGCATGTGCGTAATGAAGCGAA
>CAYLXS010000078.1:0-1320 GCA_964387765.1 uncultured Syntrophaceae bacterium | reverse complement strand
TGAAGCGAAGTCTATAAGTGTAGAAAAAGCTGTGAAAGGCCAGGGCATTACAAAAAGAATCTATACCCGAGACATTTTGAAAAAGTGTTTAGGGAGTGTATTGAGGACGGCAAAGCCCGACGCGTTCAATTTAAAAAGCTGACATAAGGGCGGGCTTGGAACGTGACGCGATTATTAAATCACCATAAAAAAATAGGAGCAACAGCTCCCTTGTGGGGAATATATAATTATGCCAAAAGAGAGAATTACAAGAAGACAAAAGGACGTATCCCGTCTCCTGAGAGAAAAGAAGAAGCTTCAAAAGGATACGGTCAAGAAGGGTAAAAAGAAATAAAAGAATCCACGTAACACCGATTCAGGGACATTCAACGTTTCCATTAAAAGAAAAAATATCGAGTTTACACGCTATCCCTAAATCGGTTTTTACGGTTGTTTTTTCGAATGAGGAACTCACCGAAATGAGGTTGCCAAAAATGAAATTATGGGTGATAATATTTGTACATTTTGCAGACAGTATGGGAGGAAAACATGTTGAAACAACTTAAAATCATTGTAGAGAAACATCCTGATGTTTATGTGGCTTACCCTCTCGGATTGAAGGGGATAGTAGTGGGCGAAGGCGACACCTACGAAGAAGCGCTAAACGATGTAAAGTCGGCAATCACTTTTCACGTTGAAACATTCGGAAAAGAAGTATTCGAAGATGAACCAGCCGTTTTGGAGGCCTTTGTTACTGAAGCAAAAGTAGCAATGTGATGGCTAAATTTCCTGTAGATGTTCCCATTGAAAAGGTTATCAAGATTTTTGAGCTATTAGGGTTCAGTCTCGTGAGAAAAGGCAATCATATTGCCATGGCACGAGAGAATACCGATGGGACTCGAACAATAATGACCATACCAAATCATCGGACGATAAAAGGTTCAACATTGCGTACCATACTGACACAGGCGGGCATATCGAGAGACGATTTTCTGGAAATCTATAAGAACGAGTAATATCCAGTCTTCGAAATTAAAATAAAACCGGGGGAAATCGGGGAGATATTTATCGGCGTTGAGGATATCAATGATCTTTGCCCCCAATGCAGGGAAGAACTCGGGGTGATGGATCTGCGTTGGAAGCCGTGCCGGGCAGGTACGTAAATTATGCTGATGGTCTTAAGGAGAATAATCATGGACAATAAAATCCAGAATGTTTCTGAAGAGTCAACAAACAGGAAACTTCCTTTCGGGCTGAAGCTTGGATACGGGATCGGGGATATAGGATGCAACATATTTATTGTTACGTCCGGTATGTTTTTGCTTTTTTTTCTTACAAACA
>CAYLXS010000077.1:0-6613 GCA_964387765.1 uncultured Syntrophaceae bacterium | reverse complement strand
CGATCAACATGGTGGGAGGCGGCGCGATTTCCGATGTCTGGTGCCAGATCCACGCAGACATATTAGACAGAACCATAAATCAGGTAAAAGATCCGATTCAGGCAACCGCCCGCGGCAGTGTGTTTATCGCTTCAGTCGCGCTGGGCTATATGGGTTTTGAAGATATCCCAAAACATATCCAGATCAAAAATGTCTTCAAGCCAAACCCCGACAACAGAAAAATCTACGACGAACTGTTTAAGGAGTTTCTCAATATCTACAAGAATAATAAGACCATGTGCGCGCGATTAAACAGGCATGGTTAAATAAAATAAATAACTTATTAAAAGGAGATTGAAATGAACAAATATGAATCACAACCATGGGCCCTTCCAGAAGGAATCGACATGGAGAAAAACGTTATTGCAACCTATAGCTGCACCCTACCGAAGGACTACGATATGCTGGATCTCGGGGCCTTTATGGCAGTGGAACAGTCCACCGGCACGTGGGTGCCCGTTCCCGGTGAAACACCGGAAGTTCGCGCAAAGCATGTCGCAAAGGTGATTGGTGTCTATGAGGTTCCCTACCATGAATGGGGGATACCTGAAGATGTGACCGATCGGCAGTATGTCGTTCAGATTGCCTTTCCCTCGGTAAACTTCGAGGATAAATTCCCCATGCTTCTCACGGCGACGGTGGGCAATATCTCCATGGTGCCCAATCTCAAGGTCATCGATCTTCGCATTCCCAAAGAGACGCTGAAAGGTTATCAGGGACCCAGGTTTGGAATCGACGGCTGGTATGAGGCCCTTGGCATCGAAAAGGGTCGTCCCCTTCTTAACAATATGATCAAACCCTGTTCCGGGTACCCCCTGGAAGTCGGTGTGGATCTCTTTTACAAGGCGGCCCTGGGTGGATGTGACGTCATCAAGGACGACGAGCTGATCGCTGACATGAAGTATAATTCCGCCGTAGAGCGCGTCAAGGCCTATATGGAAAAAGAGCGCCAGGTCTACGAGGAAACGGGCGAACATACCCTCTACTGTGTCAATGTGACCGATCGTCTGCCACGGATGTTTGAGCTGGCAAAGCAGGTGGTGGACGCGGGTGCCAATGCCATGATGGTGAATTACGTTGCCGTCGGTCACGAGGCGATGCGCGCCCTTGCCGAAGATCCCAATATAAATGTCCCGATCCTCGCCCACATGGACGTGGCCGGGGCCTATTTCATGTCACCGAATCAGGGGATCTCATCACCATTGATATTCGGCAAGACCGCTCGTATGTGCGGAGCCGACGCGATGGTGATCCCCTTTGCACTGGGCGGGAAGGCTATGTATTTGCAGGACAGATTCAAACAGAGCGTCAACTGCATGGTTTATCCCTTCGGTGATCTTAAACCTGTTTTGCCGATGCCCTCGGGGGGGATTACTCCCGCCAATGTGGCTGATGCCGTCAATACCATGGGAAGTGATATCATGATAGGCTCGGGAGGCGGCATTCACGCCCATCCGCAGGGACCGACAGCAGGCGCGAAGGCCTTTCGCCAGGCGATTGATGCCGCTTTGAAGGGAATCCCCCTGGAAGAGCATGCGAAAGAAAACGAGGAACTTGGGCGGGCCCTGGGCCTGTGGGGGAAAAAAACGGAAATCAAGGGAGGTTAAAAATAGTGACACGCTCGTAAAAAGTCGATGCTCGCCTCTGTTTGTCATTCCCGTGGAAACGGGAATCCAGTGTTTTCAGGTGCTTAGCCCTCTATAGATTCCCGCCTATGCGGGAATGACAGACTTTTTACCATTGCATCAATATTATGTGTAAACAAAATTTATCCTGGTTTGTTTAGCCAATAAGTATGTACAGGAGGCATATTATGGTAAAGCAGGATATCAAAAGACGATTTTTTTACCCGGTTTTTATCATCTTTCTTATCATGTCAATATCCTGGACTCTCTATAATATAGCCTGGAGAATTGGAATCCCCTCTATTCATCAAACACTGGCCACAATAACCGGGACTTTGCTCTTCCTTTCCGTGACATTTGGAACACTGTTTATCTACCCTGTGGCATATTTCAGAGGGGCATCTCTTAAGGAAAGGATACTGGCATCGCTGATTAATCCCTTTCTGTGGGCAACCAAAGAAAATCTTCGATTGCTTATCTCCTTTTCTTTCTCTGAATCCTTGTACTATTATCTAAATCCCCTGAGCATATGGCTTCTGTGCGGTCTGGTGGCCCAGATGGGAATCGCAGAAATATTTTGCCGGCATCTACTCAAAAAGCGGGGAGAGGCAGTTCGGGTATTGGCCCCTGGTCCCCTTTCAGCAATAATCATAGGGCTCTTCCTGGTTATAACCCTTTTTGCATGGGGTCAGGGTGAGAATATATATGTCATCTTTCTGGAAGGGTACCGAAAGATTTTTGGCTCTGACTTTTAATCTGCTTATGTCTCAATGAGCTTAGTAAGTTGGGGGAATCGATATGGATAACAAGAATAATGATATATTCAGTAAAAGTATAGACAGGCGTCACATGATTAAGCTGATGGGGTCAACAGCCGCAGTGGGGTTAGCGTGGCTGGCATCCCCTGCTATGGCCAAAAATCTAATCCCAAAGGGTGATAAACCCAATATTATCTTTATTCTTTGCGATAATGTACAATATGATGACTTTGGTTTTATGAATCATCCCTTTATTCAGACACCAGGAGTGGATTCACTTGCCAGAGATGGCATTGTGTTTGATAATGCCTTTATTCCAACATCTCTCTGCAGCCCATCCAGGGCCAGCATACTCACCGGCGCATACGCGCATAATCATGGTGTGAAACACAATCACACACCGTGGACCGGGAAAAAGACAACCTTTATGGAGTACATCAAGGGTGCCGGTTATGATACGGCGTTCATCGGAAAATGGCATATGCCGGGCAGGGGATTGCCTGCCATACCGTCTATCGATCTCTTTGTCTCATACACATACAGGGAAGGTCAGGGAAGCTACATGAACTGTCCTCTGATAGTCAATGGCAAACACACACCTCCCGGGAAAAAATACCTGACAGAAGAATTAACTGACCGGGCCATAGAGTTCATGGAAAAAAACAGGAGAAATGCCGATGGCCCTCAAAAACCTTTCTGCCTCTATTTATCCCATAGGGCGGCACATCCTCCCTTTGTTCCACCAAAGGACATCAGGGGGATGTATGCGGACAAGAAGGTAGCGCTGCCCGGCGAGGTGGACTCCTGGTTTTCAAAGACAAATGGCAATGTCTTCCAGGGTATTATGATGGGATCTTATGAGAACCAGTACCGGAAATACTGTGAAGTGATAACCGCGATGGATCGGCAGATCCAGCGATTCCTAGACAAGATAGATGAAATGGGGCTCAGGAACAATACAATCATCATATTCGCCGCTGATAATGGCATGATGTGGGGCGAGCACAGGTGCCATGGTATCAGGCGGCCCTATGAGGAGGTCATTCGTGTCCCACTTATCGTGCGCAGCCCATGGACGGCAAAGATGGCAGGCGAACACAGGAAACAGATGGCACTGAATATCGATGTTGCCCCAACTATTCTGGATATTGCCGGGGTTCACATACCTGCCGACATGGACGGCGAAAGTCTGCTCCCTATCTTAAGGGACAGAGATGCTCCGGGCAGGAAGGCATGCCTCCTTGAATTCTGGAAATATTATCCTGAGAATACACCGAGTTATGTTGGTGTGCGGACCATGACACACAAATATGTTGAATACGAAAAGACGTTGAAGCCCCAGATTTTCGATCTGGTGAATGATCCACGCGAGCAGAACAATCTTTATGGCACACAAAGTGGAGACAAACTCCTGCCTGAATTAAAGACCATGATGGAAGCCCTGATGCAGGGGAAATAAGGTAGGATAACCATGCTTCGGCTAATGCCCTGTGCCCTGTTCTTTCAGGATGGTTTTCTGCGCGTATTTGAGCGCTTCTTTGATGTAGCTCTTACTCAGCCAGTTTATGGGAGAGGGAGTTTCAAATATTCTTTCCGGTATCCTCACACTATCCACAGCAAATCCTTCTCTTATCTTAAACCGGTATTTCTCGTTGTGAATTTCTCTGCCGATTCGCTGCAAATCATCCGTCGACAGGTCAAAACCCGCCACGCCAAGTAACCTGGTGACAAGTTCGGGCGAATAGATCCCCCGCGCGAAGAAGCAGACAACCAGGCTTGACAGCACCTGTCGCCATCTCTCTTCTTCAAGAAGAGTGTCTATAAGCTCTTCCGGTCTCATCTTCTGGTTGACAAGGGTTTTCTGATCGATGCCGTATCCGGCATTATCCAGGTGACTGTGACGGGCGCCTATAATGGCACCCAGATGGGCTCCGGGACCCGTGTGATATCCGGGCATCTCGTTTCCACCGAAGGACAGTGCGAAGTCCGCACCCCCATATATGGAAGCCGCGTATTCGACGCCCCGCGCGAGGGCCCTGTAGAAATCATTCGGCTGGCTTACAATATACCCGGCTGCTTTTATGTATTCTTCCACACATCCCCATTCGAGCTTAACTCCCCCGGTTTCATTTTCCGAGATAAGACCCCTTTCCAGGGCTTCCGTGGCCCAGGCCAGGATAACCCCAAGACTCATAGCGTCCATCCCCCACGACTCTTCCACTCTGTCCATCAGTTTCAGAAAATCGGCAGCACTGGATATACCCAGCATGGCGCCTAGTGCATATAGGGGTTCATAATCATAGGATATCATGGAGGTTTTGTAGAAATATGATTCATCTTCATAGGGTTCCCTGAGCGCAGCGATATGTATGCACCCCACGGGACAGTGAGAGCAAGCAAGCCGTCTTCCCAGATAGTGCTGGGCGAAGGTTTCGCCCGATATTCCGGAGGCGCCTTCAAATCGTGCTTCTTTGAGGTTTCGCGTGGGGAGACCTCCGAAATCATTAAGCGGCATTATGTTTTCCGCGGTTCCCAGGTCGTGATACTTCTTCATCACGGGAGAATCCACGGCGGTCTTGTACACTTCATCATATATTTTTCTGTATATCTTTTTGTCGGAAACAGGCAGAGAGGATTTTCCTGAAACTACGAGGGCCTTGAGCTTTTTACTTCCAAAAACCGCTCCCAGTCCCAGTCTTCCAAAGTGCCGGAAAGTCTCTGATGTCACGCACGCGTATGAAACGAGTTTCTCGCCCGCCTTGCCGATACGCATGATCGTTCTCAGGCCAGCCCCTGTTTCATTTTCCCTGATGATACGCCCCGAGGAGAAATTTCCCATACCCCACAGTGAAGAGGCATCGCGGAAATAGACCTGATTGCCCTTAATGGAAAGATACACCGGTATACTGCTCGCGCCCTTTATAACGATAGCGCCATATCCAGCCATACGAACCGCGACGGCACTTCTGCCCCCACAATGGCTCTCACCAAGATTTCCGGTCAGGGGAGATTTGAACATTGAGACAGTCTTCGAGGCAAGCGGAAACAGGGCCGTCAATGGACCTACAGCAAATATAATGGGATTATCCGCCCCCAGGGGATCGCAGCCCTCAGGGCATTCTTCGTGCAGAAGCGCCGCGGCAACACCCGCGCCTCCCATATATTTTTCGAAGAGATCGTGCCTCTTTTTAACCTTAAACGTTCTCTTTGAAAGATCAATATAGAGTATATTCGCAAGGGGATCATTGTTCAGCATCTTCGGCCTCCCTCTTCTGCAATCCGAGCACACCATGGGGGCAGAAATCCACACAGTAGCCGCAGTGAGCACATATCATCGGCTTATTTATCTCGTCATCCCAGAACACCGCTCCGATAATGCAGGCATCCCGGCAGTAGCCACAGCCAATGCACTTATCCGCGTCAATGTGCACTCCGCCTCCCTTTCTCGGTGTAAGGGCCTGCGTTGGACATACCTTCGCGCAGGGAGGATCTTCACATGCCTTGCATACGATTACTGTAAATCCCCTTTCCATACCCCCGATCGATCTCACACCGATACAGGATTGGGAAAGTCCCGCATCCCCCTGTCTTCTTGAACAGGCAAACATGCAACTCTGACAACCAATACATTTTTCCGTATCCAGTACCGCAAGTCTCACAGAATTACCTCTCTTGTTTTTCCATACTATATTTCTATAACGCCTTAATAACTTTATTTTAAGTAAGCGGAAGGTGTCAATGGAAATGAGACCCTTTAGAAACAAATTGAAAACGAATGGGATGTTGCCATCTCCGCAAAAACCTGCTATTTAATGCTATATACTAATGTAAACACACATTCAACAACAATAGCCATATCATCTTTTCATGACAAATCCTGCGCTAAGGGGGAGGAAACCATGATAGACTTTTCGCAGACATGTCGAAATATCACCACACTGTATCTTGTCGATAAAAATCAGCAGAATCTTAGCCCGAAGCTGAGAGCGGGCGTGCGGGGCAAAAAGGCTGTCTTGGTTATCCCAACACTGGCAACAGAGTTTACGGAGGAGGAAAACAGACCCGTTTTTATCAATATCCTCAAACAGCTCAAAAAGACCTCATACCTCAAAAAGATCATCTTCGGACTCGATGCCGCTACCGATACAGAGGCGCTGGAGCTTGCGACCCTCCTTAAAGAATATGGGATAC
>CAYLXS010000076.1:0-6639 GCA_964387765.1 uncultured Syntrophaceae bacterium | reverse complement strand
AGCCGGTGCCCGCCGATATGGAGCACGCTTATCACTGCGACGCGGCCAGCCTGTCCAACCAGACCGCACCAAAGAATTTCGGCCGCAATAGCGGCGGCGGACGAACCCAGGGCAACTTCACCCGCCCACGCGGCATCAAAAGAGGCAATCGCGGCCGGCACTAAAGGGAAGTCTCTACAAGAGATGGAAAACATATTGAGATTCGCCGCATTACGTTGCGGTGAATCTCCGACTTTCATATAACTTAACGTTGATGGTCTGGCCAAAAGTGGAATTTATCCTCCCCTCGCGGGCGGGGATAAAGGGGAGGGGGATAAAAGTAACTGAAATAATGTTGTATTCACCCTCATCCCACCCCTCTCCCATCAAGTGAGAGGGAGCTCTATGACTTTTTGCCGTTGCATCAACATACATTCAAATACAAGCCGTCACCTAAACTGATCGGGCCATCTCAATGATAACAGGTTGAAATGTGCAGGTTGTTGAGCATGAGTTTTTCGGGGTCAGGTGGCATTTGTAACTTCCTGAAACAAACAAAACTCGAATTGGCTTGTTCACTGTAGAGTACAATTGGCAATCAGCTACAAGAGTCAAACGTAGACTTGACCCCTTTAATCCTTTACATCCCCCTTTACATCCCCTTTACATCAAAGTCGTGCTCAGAATGGCGTTTATGAGGACTGACCCTCGCGCACGAGGTCAATGATGGTCACCTCCGGTGGCGAGAGAAACCGGATCGGCGGTCCCCAGGTCCCCGTGCCGCGGCTTACATGCAGGAAGGCGCCCCCGGGAAGGGTGTACCATCCGGCGTTGTACTGAAAGAAGATCCCTGTAACAAGACTGAAAGGGAATATCTGCCCTCGGTGAGTATGTCCCGAGAGCTGAAGGTCATAGTGGCTGCCGCCGTCGTCCCTTACGAGGGGAAGATGCTTAAGGAGGATGGTGAACCTGTCCCTCGGAAGCTTCGCCAAGAGCTCCCGCTCAGATATCCCTTGATTGGTGCCAAAGCGCTTTCCCGTTGGATCGTCGATCCCGGCGATTATAAGAACACCGGCAACGTCCACCGCCTCGCCCCGGAGAACGGTAAAGCCCGCCTGACTGGTAAATTGCAGTGCCTGCGGGAGGCCTGCATAAAATTCATGATTTCCCGTGACTGCGTATTTCCCGTGTGGTGGCGATATTTCACCGAGCATCGCCGCAAGCCCCATCATGCTGTTGATCTGCCCGTCCACAAGATCTCCCGTTGATACGACGATATCGGGATTTGCATCCTTGATAACCCGGATAATTCGTCCCAACCGTGCTTCCCGGACCATGAGGCCGAGATGCACGTCGGAGATTTGAACAATCCTGAGACGTTCAATCGTTGGGGGTAACTTAGCCGTTTTCACGGTAAAGCGTTCCGTACGTATATCCAAGGCCTCAAAATATCCATAGAATGCGATAAGAAGGGCAATGACAAAGGGGAGAAGAAAGACGAACCGCGCCGACGGCATGAACAGGACCATGTCCCTGTGAAGGAGCAGTCCCGACGCGAATATGGCGAGACGGTAGAGATCAATAAGGAGCGAAAAGGAAAAGAAGAGAAACAGAATGCCCATCCAGGTGTAGCCGATATTGGAGGCCAGCCGGGCCTGCAATTCGTATCCATGATTTTCCAGGATTCGCACTATTACGGGGGCGATGGTCATGACCGCCATGAAGACGGCAAGGATTATTCCCGCTGTGCTTCCCAAGGGGAAGGCCGAGCGTACCCTGACGAAGACATAGACATGGCCGGCGCCGTAAATTCCTAATATGCTGAGCATAAACAGATACATTGTTTGTTTTTCCCATCATTTCAAGCAATTGCGCTTTTATTATAAACGGAAGTGTCTAGCTTTGTTCGTTGCTCCCACGCCGGATTACCGGGTTGTCCCCTGTTTAATAATGGAAGGTCTTTTGTCAAACCAGGGTCTTGCCTGCTCCAGTTGAGCCGCCATCCGAAACAGTGTCGCTTCGTCTCCGAATCTCCCCATAAAGTGGACCCCACAGGGCAAACCGTCTTCCGTCCAGTGAAGAGGAACAGACATCGCGGGTTGACCTGTTCACTGTACCGGTCGGCCATCCCCTTTAATATTCATAGCGAACAGTACCCATCACTATGTCGTTGTCTTTGAAGTAGTGAAAGATTGAGGTATTCTCGAATGCTGATCCTTTCTCTCCCCATATGCCGGCATATGATAATTTAAGGGAGAGACCATTCTGAAAATCATACCCTATCTCCGGCCAGAATATCTTTCCTCCATGCCGCGTCTCGAAGATACCTTTGATTGCCGTTGTTATATGACCATCAAAATAACTGTCTTCAAATTTGCAGGTAATAATATCGGTAAAGGATGGGGGATGCAAACCACTGTCTAAATATCTTGACTGGAACCATTCAAATGTGAAGACCGCATCGCCCGTGTGCCCATCTATAAGCCTGTCCAGAGGAATGAAATAGTTAAATCCGGTGGCATAGGATATGTGCCGAGACCTCTCAACCTCGAATGGAAGGGTCAGAGCAGGGGGGCTGGTGATTCTCTGCTCGACGATCCCCATTTTGTCAGGAGAATAGACGGCCTCCAACTGCACGACAAAATCACCCAGCGTCGCGGAGAAATCGATGCCGAACATGCTGACAATGGAGGCTTGTGACTTGATTTGAAGCACGGGGGTGGTGCCCTGGAAGATGACCCCGTCCGGAAGGAAGAGCTGGCTTTTATCCGGCCCGCGGTATCCGCTCAGGGACATATCGACCCCTCCCATGCTGGTTGACAGTCGTGCGCCGTATCCGACGTTGTCGATATCGATGCCGAGCCTCTCAGGTTCATCAAATACAATCGGCATTAAAAAGCTGTCGACCGTGAGCGCCCAGAAATTCCCCTCGGGCGCAGTAATCGGAGGTATATGCACCGGCACAAAGACGGCTTCCAGCGTAAAGTCGCCGAGGAAGAACATACCTGACAGAGAGGGGACCCCTGCCTTGTTCTCGTCGTCATCCCTGAAAAAAAGCTCCCGCGTGTCGGACGGGTTGAAATATGATGTCGGATTGAAGGCATCGGCCGTGCCCCAGCCGTATATCTGGTTTCCAACGCGCAGCCTGAAGCTTTCTGCGCCATAATTCAGATATAATTCGTCAAAGCGCAACTCAATCTCATTTGAAGAAATCCGGAGGTTTCTTGATACTTCGCGATCTTTCGAGTAGACATAACTCTTTTTCGCAGCTTTATTTAAATATGTCTGGAACAGATACAGATTTGAAACGGCAAAAAGAAAGGTGTCTTCCGTCCCATATTTGATTTCAAGACGGTTTCTGATCTCGTTCTTCTTGTTCGCATCCTTGAAGTTCTGGTCGGTACCGGTATTGAAAAAACTCTGAAATTCTATGAAGCCGCTACAGGTAAACTCCGGGCCGAACCCCTCCCCTTCCACTATCTCAGGCCTTTTATCACGGACGTCCTGAGGCTGTTCCAGTGCGTCTCCTCCTTTAGCGTAGACAGCAGCTTCGGCCTGCCGATGGTCCGTGGATTCACCGGGAGAAGAATCTCTCGCCTTTCCCGCCTCGACGACACGGCGATCGAGGGTCTTGATGAAAACGGGTTTTCCCTCCGTCTCCCGGTATCGACGCGCGACACGTTCGGCTTCGGCAGCATCTTTGTACACGCCGAGGAAAACCGAATACCACAGCCTGCCCGAGGGGTCCTCCCATGAGTAAATATCCGGTGTGTATCCTTTATTTTTGAGTTTTTCCCGTACGCTTCGCGCGTTTTCTTCGTCGCGGCACGCGGATGACTGAACGGCATACACCGGTACCACATCATTCGAAGAATCGGGTTTTACGAGTGTTCTTGCCGGAGGGGCTGTTTCCGAGGCGTGGGAACAACCGTCAGAATTTACAGACAGGAGTCCCGGATTGATGAGAGAGAGGGCGACAAGAAGCGCCAGCCATGCTGTTCGGAAACATGCGTTCATCGTCGTTGTACCCAACGTCACTGTAACCGTTTAAAACCCTGGAGGGATATACCCCCCATTCACACAAACTTAACTTGCCGGGATTATACGCTGAAACGTATGGCAAGTATATCCCCATCTTTGACTATGTAATCTTTCCCTTCCAGGCGAAAACGTCCTTTGTCATGAACCCCTTTTTCTGAGCCGCATTCGATCAGGTCGTCATAGGAAAAGCACTCGGCGCGAATAAATCCCCGGGCGAGATCTGAATGAATGACGCCCGCGGCATCAACTGCGGACTGGCCTTCCTGAATATTCCAGGCCCGCACCTCGTCCGTTCCGACGGTAAAATAACTGATAGAGCTGGAAATCGCATACGCCGACCGTTTTAAGCGATCCCTGGCAGATTCCTTTATCCCCATGTCTTCCATGAAAAGCTGTCTCTCATCATCATCCAGAGAGGACAGTTCCATTTCAAAGGTCCCGGCAAATTCTACCACGGCGTGCTTTCCCCCGATCTCTTTCAACAATTCCTGGTTTTTCCCGAATGTATCCTCACTCGAGTTCAGCACAATTAAAAGTGGCTTTCCCGTCAGAAACTGGAACCCGCTCATCATCTTTTGTTCATCTCTGCCAAGTTTTATTTCTGTAATGCGTCTGCCATCGTTCAGACAGTCCTGTATCCTGTGCAGGATAGTTTCTTCCAGCTGTGATGCCGGCGTTTTCTGCCCGCGTTTATGACTGAGCCCGATCTTTTCCAGTCGTTTTTCACAGATTATCAGATCGGAAATCAACAGCTCTGTTTCCATCTGTTCAATATCGCTGACCGGCGTTGGGGCCTCTTCCAGAACATTCGTGAAGTTTCTTACTACCAGCGCCAGCGTATCTACATTTCTCATCATTCCGACGGAGGCATCCGGAAATGATGCTTTCCCCGCTGAATCACGCGCAAGTCCCGCGAAATCTACAAACTGGACTGTCGCATAGGTTGTCTTTTGAGGTTTATACATCTCAGAAAGGCGCGTTATCCTTTCATCAATGACATCCACAACAGCCACATTCGGCTTGGAGGTCGCATCTGTATATGTCGTAACCTCCGCTGCGCGCCCTGTCAGCGCGTTAAAAATGGTCGTCTTTCCGGAATTCGGCAGACCGATTAAGCCTATCTCCATAACGCTTCCCCCTTAAACAAACACAGCCCACAGGATGGCATAAAAAATTGCAGGCAGAAAATTCCCTATGGATATTTTTGTTATTTTCAGAAGGTTCATGCCTATCCCTACGATAAGCAATCCACCGGTAACTGTAACGGCGTTGAGAACATCCGGGTCCTGCATAAACAAAAGGTGTGACGCAAGAAGAGTAATGCTGCCCTGAACCAGGAACACGGAAATCGCAGAGAAAGCAACCCCGATGCCAAAGGTCGACGCAAGGGGTATTGCTATTACCCCATCGAGGAGAGACTTTACATAGAGCGTTGTTGAATCTCCGATAGTGCCATCCTGTATGGAGCCCACTATCATCATCGCACCAGTGAGATAGAGGATGGAAGCGGACATAAAACCTTCAGCAAATGTAGAAGAATTCGATCTGAAACGGATTCTCATCCATTCCCCAAGGCGTGCAACCCAGTACTCAATCCTGATCAGCTCGCCGGTTATCGCGCCAACCAGCAGACAACCGATGGTAACGATAAGATCCGTGACGGAAAGGGCCATTTTAAGACCGACAAGCACAACAGAAAGCCCAAGCGCCTGCACCATAATGGTCTTGATCCTTTCAGGAAGATATCCACCTGCAGATATCCCTATCAATCCTCCCACAATAATAGCTGCTGTGTTAACCAGTGTTCCGTTCAAGGATATGTCCTCTCGTCGATTTGTTTCATTTATCTTCCGCACATGAAATCCCGACTCGTCGGGACGGAGTGCCCTTTTTATTGCAGGACAGATCTATTGTCAATGATTATCGGGAAATGATTTAATTTTGTGTTCACAGTATCTTTGTGGTAAATCTCCTGCAGCACTTCGATAGCACACGGCGGGAACGTCATTGAGGAAGTGATAAACTGTCTGCGGGATCTCAACCTGTCGCACGATTTTTACAAAAAGGTGTTCAGGGAAAACGGGATTGCACTCCTGGTAAAGTAGGGGAAGAGCTTTTAATTTTGTCACTTCGAGCCCCTGTTATTTCATTGCAAAATCTGCACAATAGTGTATATATGCATCAACATTTCAGCAAGCAGGGAATGTTGTCCAGTAATAAGAGCCGCCATCAATCGTTACAGAGTCCCCGCATTTTGCGGGATCTTTTTTTTAGCGCAGAGTCTCTTTTGCGCTCAACATGAAGCATTAATAAGGACAGAGCTTTGGGCAGACCGAATTATTCATTTCAAAAGCGCCAGAAAGAACTGGCAAAGAAAAAGAAACAAACGGAAAAAAAGCAGCGCAGGTTGGAGAAACGGGAAAAGCCTGCCGGGGAAGAGGACAATCCTTCCCTTCAGGAAGATTAATCCCGGCCTGTCTGGGCTTTCTCTATAACAACCTCCTAACCGAAAATACTCTATGCCACGGGGAGTTTCCCCGTGGCTTTTATTATAAGGGCACAACTATGATAACCGCATCGAACATTGCCCTCTCCTACGGTAAGAGAGTCATCTTCAAG
>CAYLXS010000075.1:0-6796 GCA_964387765.1 uncultured Syntrophaceae bacterium | reverse complement strand
ATACCTCCTGAAAACTTTCATTACTTCTAAAAATCAGAGCTTACAAAATTGCTTAATATTTATGTTAAATCAAACTGATTCGCCCGTCAAGAACAATGTTGATCGGTGTTAATGCGATATGCATTCTGTCATCCCATACCTGAATCAGGCAAAGAAAGATGAGTCTCACGGGAAGAAGCAGATACTCCATCGGAGAGAGGATGTTGTGTACCGTGAAGGTAGCAGCAAGATGAGGAGGGATTAAGTCCCTGTTGGAGCAAAAAATGGTTAACAGGAAAACCCCCAGTCAGCCGTTCCGCCCCCGGGATTCGGACAGGCCCCAGGTTGTACAATACAGTTAATTCTCCTGTACCTCAAACAAACAGGATCTCACGATACAGTCGAAATGGTACAGATAAAGATCCCTGAACTCTTCACCCTGCAGGACGGTGTTTCGCAATTTCTTGAACTGCAGCATACCGTGAAGACTTGAGCAGAACACGACTGCCAGACGCTTTATCTCTCTATCGTCCGCGTCTTTTGAAACTCCTTTCTTCAGTATATCTTCAACAACCGAAAGGATCATGTTGACATGTTTGTCGATCCTGGACTTCAGCGAGGGAGGAAATACAATCTCCGGTGAAGTCAGAAAATAATTTATGATGTCAAAGTACTTGCGGTGTTCCTCACTGAAATCCATATAGGCAAGCGCCATCTTCTCAAGCTTTTCCCGGGGGGTTAAACCTTTTTCACTCTCCTCTTTTATCTTATCGCAGAGCAGTGTAAGCCCCTCTTCCTGCAACGCCGCAAAGAGACTTTCCTTGTTTTTGAAATAGAGGTAGAGTGTCCCCACACTCAGTTCCGCGTTTCTCGCGATCTGATTCATGGAAGTCGCATCTATGCCCTTCTTGAACAAAAGTTCACGCGCCGTGTTCAGTATATGTTCTCTTCTCTGCTCCTTTTCCCTCTGTCGTCTCTCTATCGATCCCATCTTTTATCCCAGCCTCAGAATTCTTTCCCTATCTTCAGCATTACTTTTATTGCCTTGCCGGTATCTATGCGTTCCCTGTATATTGCAGGCAGACCGGACAGGGTTGTATGGTCACTGATCAAGGACCTCGCATCGATCAGTCCATTTGCCATCCACTCCAGACATTGTTTGTTCTCCTCGTGTGTATTAGAATAGGCACCGCAAAGGAAAGCCTCCTTGAAATTAAGAACCAGAGGCATAATGCTGACCTGCTGCATGATTATACTTACGATACAGACCGTGCCACCAACGCTGACCGCGTCAAGACTTGCCTGAACATTTCCGGGCACGCCAGAGCACTCAAACACCGTGTCCACACGCACCCCCCTTATTGTTTCCATCAGCGATTCAGGACCGGTTACCATGTCCGCTCCGAGCTTAACGGCAACAGTTCTCTTTGACTCAACCGGCTCCGAGAGGATAACGGGGCCAAACCCCGTCTGTTTGAGAATCATAACCAGCCCCAAGCCTATGGAACCCCCACCGATGATCAGGGCTGATCCACCGGTGACCTTGCTGACATTTACTGCATGAAGACAGGTGGCAACGGGCTCTGCCATGGCTGCATTGAGCATGTCTACCTTGTCGGGCACCTCGATGAGCATGGACGGGTACACCTTCAGGTATTCGGCAAACCCACCCGGCAGATCACCAATCCCTATGGTACGCCTGCCTTCCTGACATAGATATGGCTTTCCCATACGGCATTGAGGGCATTTGCCACAAAAACTTGGCCGGATGATGACCCTTGTCCCTGCTACCACACCCTGCACATTTTCACCCATGTCTTCTACAACACCACCGACCTCGTGCCCCAAGATGGTCCCATCATCGAGACCGCGGTTTTTCACAAGGGAATGGTCTGATCCGCAAAATCCTGTGTTTATCACCCTGATAAGAACCTGGTCTTTTTCAAGCGTTGGCATGGGCACATCGACAAAGACAAGCCCTTCAGACGCAGAATATTGTACTGTCTTCATACTTCCTCCTTATCAACTCACATAGTTGAATATGTACCGATGAGGTTTCCGAACACAAGGATCGAAATCCCCAGGCACACTGCAGCGGCAAAGGTCATGACAATGCCGGTCTTCACCATGTCTCCAATAGAAAAATACCCGGCAGAATACGGGATCACATTGGTTGGTGTCTCCGTAACCAAAATAAAGGCGAGGGAAGAGGTAAAAGCTGCTGGTGCGCATATCAGCCAGGGATTGATATGCAGATCACTGGCCAATGCGATGAGAAGGGGAATAATAATGGTGCCTGTAACCGTGTTACTTGAAAAGGCCACATGAAGAAGACTAACCCCCAGCACAATGGCAAAGACACGCAATACATCCGGGAGCTGTACAATCGGGCTCAGAAGGATCCACGAAAGCCAGCGGGCAGCACCCGTGTGATATATAACCATGCCCAAGGATATTCCGGCGCATATGAGCACGATCCCCCCCCAGTCCACATCGCTCTGCGCCTGTCTCCACGATATCACTTCAATACCAGGTACAAAGAGGATCATCGCGCCGAACAGGGCTATTGCCTGCATGGGCATATCAATTATTCCATTGGATATCTCTTTTATAAAGGGGCTCATCACCCATAAAAAAATGGTTACGCCAAAGATGATCGTTGTCCACTTCTCTTTTTTGTTCAGCGGCCCCATCTCTTTCATTCCCTGTCTTATCTTATCTTGCTCAATAGGCACGCGATCTATCTCTGGAGGAAACATCCGGGTAAGAATAAACCATGCCACAGGCACCATGAGTATGGCCGCAGGAAGACCCATGCTCATCCATGTAACAAAATCCACATTTATGCCGGCGAGTTCCTTTAAAAACCCAATGGTAAGGGGATTAGGGCCACACCCGGCAGGAGTGGCAATGCCTCCGATATGCGGGCCCCATGCGCATGATATCATCAGGGCCTTCCCGAAATTGGATTCCAGGGGCCTTACCCCGCATTGTTTCAGGATGGACACACCGAGGGGCAAAAGGATGGCCGCCACTGCCATGTCTGTTATCCACATGGAAAGCACGACACCTACAATGAGAAAACCCAGGATCACCATATTTGTCTTTGTACCCATCACCCTGAGGATGAGGAGGCTGAGGCGTGGACCCAGGCCTGAACGGGAAAAGGCCGATGACAGGATAAGCACCCCTATAAAAAAGGCAATGATCTTGTTCCCAAACCCCATTGAAATAACATTGGAAAACGAATCTATACCAAAGACGGGGATAAGGAGCATGATCAGGAGCGCGGTGATGCTGAAGGGAATAACCTCTGTAATCCAGAGAACAACGGCTGCCAGTAGCAGGGCGAGGACGGCCTTTGCTTCAAAACTGAGCGGAATCGTTTCTGATGCCCTTGAAAGGGGTTCAGGAGACGGCAGCCACATCACAATGCCCATGAGCACAAAGGCAAGGATGAAAAAGCCCAAGTTGAAACACAGCGAATGTGTACCTTTCTTTATCACATCTCCTTCTTCAGCACTCATTCCAGATCTTTCTCTGATCTCCATATTCTAAGCAATTCCCTTTCAGAACAACGATTTTATTCAACAGTTTGTGGGTTGGGTTGAGCAAAGCGAAACCCGACAAAACAGTTGGGCTTCGTGCCGTTGGGTTTCGTACCTCAACCCAACCTACATTACTAAATAATTCCTTTCTCAAACATGATGCACTCACCCCGCCTTATATGCACCCAGACTTGCCAAGGCAACACTGCCGGGGCTTATAGTCGTTGGATCAGTCATCACATTGATGCACGTGGTCATGCCCGAGGCAAATGCCTCTTCAAGGGCCGGGCGAATATCTTCGGGTCTTTCAACATACATCCCCTTGCCGCCAAGCGCTTCAACCAGTTTATGGTAATTCACCCTGCCGATATATGTGCCTTCTTTTATGGCATGACCTATCCTCAGCTCCTGGCTGTGCCTTATCATCCCCCACCCGAGATCATTGCTGATTACGACAACGATGGGCAGATTCCTCCTTATCGCAACCTCAAATTCCATGAAATTGAAGCCCACCGACCCGTCACCTGTAATGAGGCAGACCCTCTTGTCGGGATTAAGCAGCTTTGCCGTGTTGGCATAGGGAAGACCGACCGCAAGACATCCGAATAGTCCGGAATCAAGATAATGCCCGGCCTTTCTGATCGTCCTCGTCATACCCATCCAGACCTGCGTGTCGCCTCCATCGGCCACTACGACATCATCATCTCTGTCCATAAAGCCGTTCACTTCCGCCGCAAGTCGCATCGGATGTATGGGAACATTATCGCTTTCCCAGTCGGCTATCGCCTGAGCCCTTCCATCGTCTTTCGCCTTTTCCAGGGTTGAAACCCAGTCGCCAAATCTGCTTTTCCATTCATTCCCTATACCTCTCTGATCGATTACCCGATTGCACTCTTTCAGGAAAGCCCCGATATCACTCATGACTGCAAGGTCCACGGAACGGTTTCTCCCTATTTCCTCCGGCTCGATATCGACCTGGATAATCCCGGCCTTTTTGTTGAAGATATCCCCGAATATGTAAAATAATCCCATTCTCGAGCCGAGGAATATGATCAGGTCGGCTGTCATATTTGCCGCCAGCGCCGCACCCGGTCTGATTGCCAGTGATGATTCGAAGCAGAGGGGGTGGGTATCGGGGATTGTCCCCCTTCCAAGTGATGAGGTAAATGCGGGAATGCCGGCATTTTCTGTAAATCGTACCAGCTCTTCCGTTGCATCCGAATACCACGCACCGCTCCCCGCGATCACGATCGGTTTTTTCGCCTTCCCGATCATCTCTATAAATGCCCCCACTTTGTCCAGGTCAGCGGGACGCGAATTGACATCTGTATGTATCTTTTTTATCTTTTCGGGATTCGCCTCCGCGTTCAACACGTCAACAGGCAATTCAAGATAAACAGGGCCGGGTCTCCCGCTTGCCGCTGTGCGGTAGGCAAGGTCGATGAATTCCGGGATTCTCTCCGGGTTGTAACAGACAAAGGCCCTCTTCACCATCGGACTTATAACAGGAACCTGAGACATGTCCTGCAGGTCAAGTTTTTCTGTTGATTCAAGTCCGACGCAACCGGAGATAAGAACAAGGGGCGAATTCGCCAGACGTGCGTTTGCTACCCCTGAAAGCGCGTTGGTAAATCCGGGGCCCGCCGTGACCATCGCTGTACCTGGACTGCGAGTCATTCTTCCCCACGCCTCCGCCATAAATACCGCCGCCTGTTCATGGCGCGTATCGAACAATTTAACAGACGAACCCTCAAGGTACTGATAGATCGGCGTTATATGCCCGCCACTTATGGTAAAAATGTATTCGATGCCCCTTTCAATAAGGCACTGTGCCACTAGTTGACCACCTGTTATTTTTTCCACGTTTAATCCTCCTCTTTATAATTCCATTAATTGCCCACCGGTCACATTTATCGCCTGCCCGGTAATATAGGATGATTCATCAGACGCAAGCCATGCCACAAGATTCGCGACCTCTCCCGGTGTACCGATACGTCCCAGCGGGATAGTACTGCACATCTCTTTCTCCCGCGCCTCAATGGTGGTCCCGTAAACCTCCGCCTCCAGACCAAAGCGCCACCTTTCCAGATCTGTCATTATCTGGCCCGGACAGATCGCGTTCACGCGGATGCCTGCCCCCGCAAGCTCCGTTGCCATCACCTTTGTGAGCATAATTACGCCCGCCTTGGCTACCGCGTAGGCACCATTGAACAGGGGCGGCTTTTTGCCCGCCCTCGATGCGGTGTTTATTATACTCCCCCCCGCTGCCGTCATCATGGGGATAATCGCTCTTGAAATCCTGAATACACCATGAAGATTCACATCTATCGTTTTCATCCACGCATCTTCATTGTAGGTATGCATCGCGTCAGGTACACCGAAAGATGCGCCAGCATTGTTGCATAGGATATCAACCCGCTCAAACTGTGTCCCTATTCTGCCGGCCATTTGTTTGATCGACTCATTATCGGTGACATCGACATTAACAGCCAGGGTTTTTACGCCAAAATTATCGGCAAGGCTCCCCGCTATATCCTCCATCTCCTCCCAGGTACCCGTTTTTATCTTGTCCCCGGCGAGAGTCTTTCCAAGATCGGCAATAACAACATTCGCACCGCAGGAAGCCAGTTTCTCCGCGATCGCGTAGCCGATTCCGGTTCTCTTCCCCGATCCTGTAACAACCACTGTTTTCTTCTCCAGATCTTTATACACGCCCATCCCCCTCCAGACTTTGCCATAAATATCTTTCACATAATGAATGCTATTCATTATGTGTACGCTTGTCAATACTTTTTTAATCACTGTTTCCACAACGGGAAAATGTCATGCCAGAGAGTGGCATAACTATATTGTATTAATATTGTGATCATTATTCCATTGACACACAAAGTTTATCCTGCTTATACTCCATCAGTAAGGATGCAATATCTTATCAAAAGGGAATAATTGTGGCTATCCGAAGGAGGGAAACTTATGGATGCAGCGACCGTAGACCAGATCAGGCTTAATTTTAATGCTCAGGGTATCTTTGTGGTTAATATGGCAATCGGGCTTATGATGTTAGGGGTCGCCCTGGACCTCAAACTGGAAGACTTCAAACGGGTTATTGTATCACCGAAGGCTCCTGCCATCGGGCTGGGCGCCCAGTTCATTCTGCTGCCGGCATTCACCTTCCTGCTTATTCTCCTCATCCGACCCCAGCCCTCCATAGCCCTGGGAATGATGCTGGTGGCCGCATGTCCGGGGGGTAATCTTTCAAACATTATTAC
>CAYLXS010000074.1:0-6822 GCA_964387765.1 uncultured Syntrophaceae bacterium | reverse complement strand
ATTGTATCAACTGTCCGAAATATCCTGATTTCTGTGATGAGGTTGCGATGATTATAGAACCTTAAAGACAGGAGTCAGAGGTCAGGGATCAGGGATCAGGGATTCAAAGGGGGTTGACTCCAGTTTCAAGTATCAAGTTTGATGGTCTCGTAAAAAGTCGAAATATGCACAATTTTGTCATTCCCGTGAAAACGGGAATCCAGTCTTTTTAGGTACTTAGCCCTCCATGGATTCCCGCCTGCGCGGGAATGACAGACTTTTTACGAATGCGTCAAGTTTCCAGTTTTAAAACCCTTACGGGTAAATTTTAAATCTTTGGGAGGTGTTTTATGAAGTCAAAATGTTGGTTTTATCTGATATTATTTCTGCTATTAGTTGCCCAACCAATTGGTGCGGCTGATGGAAAAATGTTAACCATAGTCCACTCTAATGACCTGCACTCTCATCTTCTGGGATTTTCACCCAATATTGATTATACACCTTCAGAAACCGGCGATGATAAGACCGTCGGCGGATGGGCCAGGATAGCAACGGTTATACAGGATGTAAAACAGAGCAGAAAGAACCCCGTGCTGGTTGTAGATGCCGGCGATTTTCTCATGGGCTCACTGTTTCATATGCTGAGCCGGGAGGAGTCTTTTGAACTCAGGCTGATGAAGGCGATGGGTTATGATATCACTACCCTCGGAAATCACGAGTTTGATCTCAAACCCGCCGGACTGGCCCGCATTTTAACTGCTAATCGACGGGATCAGATTCCATCTATTGTCTTTTCCAATGCGATTTTCAGCAGCAAAAGCAAGGCCGATGATGAGCTTGAAAAGATTTTTGCCGAAGGACTTGTAGCGCAGTACCTGGTGTTGGAAAGAAGCGGCGTCCGGATAGGTTTTTTTGGACTTATGGGAAAAAATGCCGCCGAAGTAGCGCCTTTTGCTTCGCCGGTGAAATTTGAAGACCCGGTTACCACGGCAAAAAGGATGGTCAAAAAACTGCGTGAAGAGGAGAAGGCGGATATCGTAATCTGCCTGTCGCATAGCGGCCTTTCAGACAATCCGGAAAAATCCGAGGATGAAATCCTGGCAAGAGAGGCGCCGGGGATCGATATCGTCATCAGCGGCCATACCCATACGAAAACCGATGTCCGAAAGGTGAATGATACCCTTGTAGTTCAGGCGTGGTGCTATGGAAGACAGGTGGGTGTGATGGATATCGACTGGACCGGTGGGAAGGTATCTCTGAAAGATTATCACCTCATCGATATCAATGATTCTATCAAGGGTGATGCCCGGATTACCGCCATGATCAGTGGCTTTGAAGATCGTATCAATAAAGATATCCTGTCCGGGGAAGGACTTGAATTTCGTGAGATTATCGCACACACCCCTTTCAGACTTGAAATCGTGGAAGATGAGTGCAATCTCGGTAACCTTATCTCTGATTCAATCCGCTGGTACATCAATAAGTACGATTCCGATCCGGATGATCCTGCCACCAGGGTGGAAGTGGGGGTAATCAGCAACGGGGTTATTCGCGATGATATAGAGATCGGCAGGACAGGAGATGTCGCGGTGTGCGATGTCTTCCGTGCCATACCGCTGGGGATCGGTTTCGATGATAAGGCCTCTATGGGCTATCCCCTTATAGCATTTTATATCTATCCGAGTGAGATGAAAAAAGCCCTGGAGATATTGACCAGTGTCTATCCCCTGAAGGGGGGCGACTACTACCTCCAGGCCTCCGGAATCAAACTCTCATACAATCCCAACCGGATGATCTTTGATCGGGTAACAGAGATATGGCTGGGGGATGAAGAGAATGGATATAAGCTGCTGGACTATTCGGAATCGAATAAGAGACTCATACGGGTTGCCGCCGACATCTACAATGCCACCTTTTTAAAAGTCGTGGGAAACTTTACCTGGCATGTCCTGGATATTGCTCCAAAAGACCGAGACGGGAATCCTGTTGACGACCTGAGAACCCTTCGGGTCGATGCAGACAAACAGGCCCCTGGAATCCAGGAATTCAAGGAGTATGCGGGCGTTCTGGAGTATGTCAGGAGCTTTCCCGATACTACGGGTGACGGGGTGCCGGATATCCCGGAAAAATACAGGGGCAAACTGGGACGTCAGCTTGTCGAGGCCAGCTGGAATCCCTTCAAGCTGCTGAAGCGCGGGACCCGTGTTACGTGGATTGCCTGCGGTGCGATTTTCATAGTTCTTTTAATTGTTATTTTGATCGCCGATCTTATCCGGCGTGTAATCAGGCGGCGCAAGAAAGTGTAAGTTTTGAACTGAACAACGAGCGCATTCCCTGCAACTTGTTGAGGGGCACTTCAGTTAACTTTTTTTGTGGACAGGAATAAGAACGCCGGCCATCTGGCCGGCGTTCTTTGCTGCTTTGTTGCTTATGACTTTTTCGGGGGTTTTAACAACAGTGTAACAGCAGCTCCCAGCAGGCACGCAACTCCCGCAATGATAAACGGTTTTTTGCGATCCGCAGCAAGAGCATGGTTGGGCGAACCTGCTGTTATTATTACACCTATACAAATATAGTACTGCAAACTATTTTGAATAATTAAGTATCATGTCCGTATGCAGTAACAACTGTTTGATCTAACGGGTTAAAGTCCCGTCCGTGGAATCTTCCGGGGTGGCAGGGTCGGCATGTTGCGGAAGACAAACAGTTCAGTGCTGGAGACCCGATATGGTGATTGAGAGGGATGACAACTGGCGCGTATAAGGCAACGAAAACGCGGCGGGCTGTATCGGGAGTCGGAGGGGTTCATAGTACCGTTTGAGGGCATGGGACAACATAACCCTGCCCGAGGGAAGGGACCCTACTTTGTTCATGCAACCGAAACGTAGAGGGTGATGAAGATTGCCGAATGGCTATTCACTTTGTAATATCACCAGGACACGATGGAGGAAGCTCTATTGTCAGGCCAAGTAGGAAACGCTGATACTCGGCGGGTCTCCTCAACCCACTTAATGCCGGGGTACAGCGAGTGCTATGCATGCCTTGTGATGAAGGACATCGGAAAGCCGTGTGCGGGAAAATCGCATGCACGGTTTGATGAGGGAGAATTGGCACGTTAACCATGGTATGGCTATTTAGGCACCGTCAGACGAAAGGGACGGAAACAGATAAGCCAGCCTAAAGGAGACAAAGCCAGTTCTCTACTCTACCTCTATTTCAATGCCCAACGTTGCGGATAAGCCGATGAAAAAAGCCAAGAAGGCATTGGCTAAATGCTCGTTTGACAATAAATTATGCAGAATAGAAATTGCACCGGCTTTTTCAGTCGGACTTAATCCGCCTTGTTATGTGCCCCCGTCTATTTTAGCCATAAATTCTTTCTGTGCTTGCTCAAAGTCGGGATACCTACCAAAGACATAAATCACCTTGTTTCCTATTTTCGGAATCCAAAGTCGAAATGGTCCTGTCCAATCATCTTTAGGAACAATAGCGCGATAATCATCTGGAAGATTTCCTTCAAAAACCTTCCAACATTCTTTTGATCTAAAAAAATCGAATGCCTCATCAGGGTATTTACCTGCAATTTTCCAGAAATCTAATCTTCCGGGTCGAAGAATAAAGAACCAATATAAGAAAGCGAAAATTACAATAATGGCGAGTATTTTCATATAATCTTAGTCCCTTTCCCTCGATTACATGAAAAACAAAGTGTCCACAGATTGTCAGGTTCATTAGACCCACCTTGTTTCTTCGGGACCTTGTGGTCAATTTCCAAACGGGATCTATGCTGTGCGGTGGCACCACAAAGCTGGCAGCGAAAGCCGTCTCTCTCCAAGATCTCAAAACGCAACTTATGAGATATTGAAGAATTAGGCTTTTGTTGAATTGAGTCGCCACAATCAGCTTCTAATGCTGTCTGAGAAATTTCAGAATCGAATTCAATGGTATTAATATCTTCTAAAATAAAGTACCATTCCTGCATCAACATATGTCTATCTACCTCGAAACTATCGAAATGCTGTGGCCTTTCATTAAATTCAGCCGTTTTCTCCCAGAGATTAATATTACGTACAAACAGTTCACGCTGATCATCTGTCAATTTGTTTAATATATTCTCGATTTGTTCTTTTAAGGCCACAACTACCTCCAATTCACACATAACACCCAGCTTGAGAGGTGCGAATGCAGTGTTTTTGAGGGGTCACGTCTTCATTCTTGACAGAAGACCATCCGTCCGGAATTCCCCGGAATTCCCTCCGTCGCCTGAGCTTGGCATTGACGACAACTCCACCACTAGCCAATAATGTCAACACCCTTCGATTTGAGAAATCTTATGATGCGCTCGATATTTGCATTATAAAACCGCTGAAACCGAACCAATTTTTGCTGACCATTGGTCATGTCAGTCCTTGCTCGCGACGAAGGAGTAGCAACTTTTTTAACGGCCTTCCGGTACTCACTCATACCACTCGCATACAGGCACGCTCCCTCCTGTAAATTGTTTCTGAATTCCTTTGCCAACTCGGCATCCATTTTCCTTAAGGTCTTATCCGGCACCTTCGCGCACTCAGAATGTACGCGTTTAAGCAGGGCGATAATGTGCTTGAGATCCACGTCACTATTCGGCAGCCCTAGCTGATTGACTTCATGCCAAGCCATCAATGCGTTCGAAATATGCTCGATGCCCTTCTCGACTTCTTTGTCGAAGTACTCTCCTGTAAACGCACCGCTAGCAAACGCAAGAAACAGCGCCGCCAGCGCACACGTAGCCAAGTACTTTAGTTGTACCGAAACGAAAGATTTCGCCTCCACATCACACACCTCCTTCGAAGTACCGTTACTACGCTGAAAAAATAGGGACAACACGCCTCGTATTAATTTACAGATTCTTTTTCGAACGTTCTGCCTTTCTTGGGTTTTTCAAATCATTCAACAAAAATTCTTTAGTAAAATATGGAAAGCATCCCTCCATTTCCTACTTGTCTTTTTTAGATTTTTTTCTAAGATTTCCCATCTAGCTTTAAGAACCTCCAACACATAACCTCTACTGATAATAAATTTGCAGCCGTTAAAGCATACATAGCATTACCCGTGACTGTTATGAATATAACGTATAAAATTCCAAGGCCTACTACATATTTAACCCCTCCAGCGCGGTATTAATAGTATAAGGTCGAAATTCTGGACTAAGAGAAAACGCGAAATGCACTTCGTCTTTTTCCTTAGCTTTTGAAAACAAGGCGCGAAAAGCCCTTTCAGCTTTATTTAAAAACTCTTCATTTTTAGAATATTTCATAAGCTACCTTACTACTATCAAAATAAGGGGACACTATATCTATTTCTTCCCCCCATTTGGTTTTTTACCTGTACTTTACTTAGTCTCAATCTTCAGGGGACTAAATGGTGTCGTGTCTTCAACTGTTAATTTCAGGAGTAGCTCTGATGGTGCGGCAGGTTCAGAAGAGTACCCGTAGCGGGTCAGCGAATGTGTGTGAGATGAGATGTCGTAGTGGCTCTGTAGAAAAGTTGTAAAATCCCCCCTCTTGTTAGTTTCCGTAAAATATATAATTTGAAAACATAGAAAAATCAAGGATATTAATCCACAGATTTCGCAGATTACACGGATTACTCTAATCACTTGAAGTGCGATGCGAAATTTGTAGGGTTTAATTCCCCGTTGCTTGCCGAGGTAGTTCATTTCTGTTCGGTACATCAATACTAAATTATTGACAATTTATATCAATCTTTACATTAGTTGCTCATGGCACGTATAGCAAGAATAGTCGTCCCCGGATATCCGCACCACATAACGCAACGCGGGAATCGCAGGCAGGAAAAATTCTTTTGAGATGATGACTACAAACAATACGTCAGCATGAACGAACAGGCAGACCACTTGGCAGTGATTTGCTCATTGATAAGCTTGAGGCGCTATTAGGGAAACAACTGCGGAAGAAAAAAACCGGGCCAAAAGGTCCGTGGAAAAACAGGGGAAGTAAATAATTTAGTATTGTGTCCCCGGAATTCGATTTTCATAGTTCTTTTAATTGTTATTTTGATTGCCGATCTTATCCGGCGTGTAATCAGGCGGCGCAAGAAAGTGTAAGTTTTGAACTGAACAACGAGCGCATTCCCTGCAACTTGTTGAGGGGCACTTCAGTTAACTTTTTTTGTGGACAGGAATAAGAACGCCGGCCATCTGGCCGGCGTTCTTTGCTGCTTTGTTGCTTATGACTTTTTCGGGGGTTTTAACAACAGTGTAACAGCAGCTCCCAGCAGGCACGCAACTCCCGCAATGATAAAAGGAGTTACCCATATTGAAGGGTCACCCCCACCCTTGGCTGCATCCTTGAAGTATCCGGCGATCTGAGGTCCGATGATACCGGCGATACCATACGCAACAAATATGAAGCCGTAGTTCAATCCCACGTTTTTGTTGCCGAAATAGTCTGCCGTGATGGCCGGGAAGAGGGCGAAATTGCCACCGAAGTTAAAACCGATGATGCAGGCTCCGACAACCAGCATAGCGACCGATCCTCCCATCTTGTAAAAGAGAAGCATGATGATTCCCTGGAGGAGACACATGAGGAAAATGGATGTTTTGCGTCCGATTTTATCCGAAGCAATCCCCCAGATGATCCGACCGAGGCCGTTGAAGATCGCGTACAGGGCCATGGCTGTGCCGGCCGCTGCGGAGGCGGCGGCAGCGGTCATTCCCGCGGCCTTCAGAGCATCAATGCCAAACAGTTTGATACAGTAGATTACCATCAAACCGGCAATGGCTGAAAAAGGTAAAAGGGGACAGATTTATTTTTACCCTAATTCGTCAATCGCTACAACTGG
>CAYLXS010000073.1:0-6997 GCA_964387765.1 uncultured Syntrophaceae bacterium | reverse complement strand
TAATAGAGATAAAGACGGAACTTGCCAAGTTGAGAGAACAGGTGCAGAACATTGAATAAAGCAACAATCAAGGTTGAGATATCATGAAACATACAGACACACAGGGACTTCTTATTATCATCTCCGCCCCTTCAGGCGCCGGTAAGACCACTATATGCAAGAGACTTCTGAATGAATTTCCCGATCTGCGTTTTTCCGTATCCTGCACTACACGCCCTCCACGAAAAGACGAGAAAGACGGGGAAGATTACCATTTTATATCCGTAAAAGATTTTAAAGACAGGATAGAGAAGAATGAATTTGTAGAGTGGGAAGAGATCTACGACCATTTTTACGGCACATCGAGAAAAGATTTAGAAGGTCTGAGCCAAAGGGGCTATGACGTCATACTGGATATAGACACTAAAGGGGCCGGCAATGTAAAGGCAAGATATCCCGAAGGCGTGTTTGTATTCATCATGCCTCCATCTGCAGAAATTTTGAGGGAGAGATTGAAAAAACGCGGCTCGGAGACCGATCACATTATAAAGATGCGTTTCGACAGGGCCATGGGAGAGATCCGGGAGAATGAATGGTATGATTATGTGATATTTAATGATATAATAAGCGATTCTGTTGATATAATGAGATCTATATATATAGCGGAGAAAAACAGAAGATCCCGGCTGCAGGCCAGGATAAACAATTTTTATCAAATAACCGGAGGTATATAACACATGGCAAGAGTTACCGTAGAAGATTCTCTGGAAAAAGCAAAAAACAGGTTTGCCCTGACACATCTCACTATTCAGAGAGCAAAGCAGCTACTCAGAGGATCGAAACCCCTCAGCAAGAAGAAAAACAATCGGGAAATCGTTACCGCTTTGAGAGAAATAGCGGAGGAGGAGGTGCGATACTCCCATCCTGAAATTCTCAATGCCCGGTCAGCAGATGTTACAGTTATTGATTCCATAGAGAACAGTACAGATGTGACCGAAGATGCAGACACCAAATAAAAACTGCCGCGGTAAACTGATATTCGCCCTTGATCTGGGAGAAGATATGGATGAAACCATAAAATGGGTCGACCTCCTAAAGGATCATGTGGGGTTGTTCAAGGTAGGTAAGGAGGCGTTCACCAGTTTCGGTCCTTCTGTTGTCTCAATGATAATAGAAAGAGGTGGAAATGTCTTCCTCGATCTGAAGTTCCATGACATTCCGAACACCGTCGCAATGGCCTCTAAGGCTGCGGTAAAACTGGGTATTTCCATGTTCAACATACACGCGCTTGGGGGGAGTGAGATGATGGAGCAGGCAGTAGATTCCGTCAATAACACGGCGAGAGTCATGGGTGTTGTCCCTCCCATATTGCTCGCGGTAACCGTCCTTACAAGTCTGGATGATTCGAATCTTGAAAATATGGGGTTCAAATGTTCCGCCAGAGAACTTGCCCTGAAACTCGCGGTGTCAGCCAGGAACGCGGGCGTCTCCGGAGTTGTGGCATCCGCCCAGGATGTAATTCCGATACGAGAGGCATGCGGAAAAGACTTTATCATCGTAACCCCGGGTATAAGACTTGGTGACAAAGTGGCAGACGATGACCAGAAAAGGGTATTGACTCCAAGGGACGCTATTACAATGGGAGCGGATTACATCGTGGTGGGCAGGCCAATAAGACTGGCTGGTGATCCCGTAGCTGCCGCGGACAGGATCACCAAAGAGGTCGGCGAGGGGCTAGTTCATTAAGGATTTCGAGGTTCTGACCGGAGGAAAAAACGATGCAGGCAATTTATGGGGTTCATCCGGTTGCAGAGGCTCTTAGAAACGGTGGTAAAATAGAACAGATTGTCCTGCTCAAAGGTGGAAACCAGGGCAACATCCGGGAAATTATGGAAATTGCCACCCGGAGGGGAATACCAGTAGTCTACAGAGACAGGGGATCTCTGAATACAACTGCCGGCACCAGTCATCATCAGGGTGTTATCTGCATATATGAGGGATACCACTATGCCAGTATAGATAATGTTCTGTCCAATTGTAAATCCAGGGAAAGCGCTCTAATCCTCATACTTGACCGTATTACAGATCCCCAGAACCTCGGTTCACTCATAAGAACCGCCCTCTGTTTTGGCGTAGACGGTCTTGTTATCCCGGAAAATAGTGCGGCATCGGTCACACCTTCAGTAATCAAAGCTTCGGCGGGGGCAGCCCTCCACCTCCCTATTGCCAGGGTGGTAAACATATCGAGGATAATCGACAGCCTGAAAAAAGAGGGCTTCTGGATATATGGCGCTGATGCCGGCTGCGGGGAAAACCTGTACTCTCTCGATTACAGCAGTCACGCAGGTCTCGTACTGGGGAGTGAGGGAAAGGGAATAAGACCACTCGTCAGAAAGAAGTGTGATTTTTTAATCTCCATACCTATGACGAACACTATCGATTCCCTGAATGTATCTGTAGCCGGGGGTATTATTCTATATGAGATGGCTCTTAAACGAAACACACTGAAGAAAAGGGAGGGGTAAATATGCCTGTATATCTGTGGGAGGGCACTACCAGAAAGGGTGAATCCAGAAAGGGTGAACTGGAGGCTCCCGATGAAAGCACCGTGAGAAACCAGTTGCGCCGCCAGCGCATCAACCCCGGGAGCATAAAGAAAAAGCCTAAAGATCTTTTCGAAAACATTCCTTTTCTGCAACAAAAGGTCAAGGAAAGTGATGTGGTGATATTCGCGCGCCTCTTCGCTACGATGATCAATGCCGGACTCCCCATCATTCAGTGTCTGGACCTGCTGGGTGAAGAGGAGAAAAACCCGACTTTTGCAAAGATTATTAAATCTGTAAAAGAAGACATCGAAGGGGGAAGCTCTCTTTCGGACACCCTGAAAAAATACCCGGATGTATTTGATGATCTCTTCGTAAACCTGGTAGCTGCCGGGGAGGCAGGCGGCATCCTGGACGTCATCCTCAATCGTCTTTCCGCATATATGGAAAAGGCGATGGAGCTGAAACGGAAGGTAAAGGGGGCCATGACCTATCCGCTTACCGTCCTCGTGGTTGCATTTGCAGTTGTTATTTTGCTCCTGTACAAGGTTGTCCCCGTTTTTGAGGACATGTTTTCAAGCATGGGATCAGCGCTGCCGGGCCCCACTCAAATCCTTGTCGACATGAGCGCTTTTGTCCAGAACAATATATTATACATACTGGGCGCAATTACCCTCTTCGTTTTCGCCATCAAAAAATATTACAAAACAGAGAGTGGAAGGCTTCAAATAGATCGCATCATGCTCAAGCTGCCCGTCTTTGGCATCCTGCTCAAAAAGGTTGCCGTAGCAAAATTTTCAAGGACTCTTTCCACCATGATGAACAGCGGCGTCCCGATCCTCGACGGGCTTGAGATCGTAAGCAAAACAGCAGGAAACAAGGTAGTCGAGAATGTTCTGATGGACACCAGAAAAAGCATAAGCGAGGGTAATACCATAGCGGAGCCTCTGTCGGAAGCAGGTATATTCCCCTCCATGGTTGTCTCCATGATAGCGGTTGGTGAAAACACCGGCGCCCTTGATGCCATGCTGGAAAAGATCGCCGACTTTTATGACTCCGAAGTCGATGTCGCAGTAGGTGCCATGACGGCACTTCTGGAACCCATGATGATGGTGTTCCTGGGCGGTGTCGTGGGAGGAATGATAATAGCTCTTTATCTTCCAATCTTTTCCATGGCGGGCGCCGTAGGATAGAAAGATAAGGCTTTAAAAATGGTCGGGATGGCGCGATTTGAACGCGCGACCCCTGCGTCCCGAACGCAGTGCCCTACCAGACTGGGCCACATCCCGACAGACCTCTGACTATATAATTTACCCATAAATGTCCATAAAAAAATGAAAAATGCCGTAATATTTGCCAAAATAGCATCATAACTTGTTTCAGGCCAAAGTTCATGATATTGAGAAAAAGAGTGGAATTACATAAAAGGAGTGGGTGGGGTGATAATCTACGATCTTAAGTGTGAAAATAATCACATATTTGAAGGGTGGTTCAACGACAGGACAGCATTTGAGGAGCAGAAAAAGAAAGCCCTCGTTACATGTCCGGTGTGCGGAAGTCTGAGCATAGATATAGTTCCTTCTTCCATCACAGTTATGGGAAACCGAACAGGAAAATCCAGTAAGAACGATAAATATATATCTCCCATGAAAGATCTTCGGATGCTCCATGAATACATAGACAAAACATTTGAAGATGTGGGCAGTAAATTTGCCGAGGTCGCACTCAAAATACACATCGGCGAGGAAGATAACAGAAACATAAAGGGAACCACAACGAAAACCGAAGAGGATACTCTCAGAGAAGAAGGCATCCCATTCATAAAGATTCCCATACCGAAATTCGACAGTTAACCAGTATTAATGCCCGTCCTTCAATCAATGAAAAAGAGCTACGATAATATTCTGGATCTGATCGGCCACACTCCCATCGTGGAAATCCGCAATCTTAATCCCAATAAAAAAGTTAGAATATATGCCAAGTTAGAGGGATCCAACCCGGGTGGTTCGATAAAGGACAGGACCGCTCTCTATATGATAGAAAGGGCCGAGGAAAGAGGGCTGCTTACTCCCGGGAAGACTATTCTGGAAGCCACAAGTGGAAACACCGGTATAGGACTCGCCCTGGTGGCGGCGGTAAAGAGATATAAGCTTATCCTGATCATGCCGGAGTCGGCCAGCGAAGAAAGAAAAAAAATACTGAAGGCTATGGGGGCGCAGTTGTGCTTAACGCCGGCAAATCTCGGAACGGACGGCGCCATAGAAGTAGCGTACGATATGTTGCGGGAAAACCCGGGAAAATATTTTGTTCCTGACCAGCATAACAATGAGGATAATATGCTGGCCCACTATTACGGCACGGCGGAAGAAATCTGGCACCAGACGGACAAGAAGGTAACAATGGTAGTGACTGCGCTGGGTACATCTGGAACTGCCATGGGAATCTCCAAAAAACTCAAGGAATATAATGAAGACATAAGGATTATAGGCGTAGAGCCATACCTTCACCACAAAATACAGGGTCTTAAAAACATGAAGGAGTCATACCGGCCGGGCATCTTTGACAGGGGACGCCTGGATGAAAAGATCAACATACTGGATGACGATGCCTTCGAAATGGCAAGAAGACTCACGAGGGAGGAAGGAATCCTGGCAGGTATGAGTTCCGGCGCGGCGATGCACGTGGCCCTGGAAAAAGCCAGGGAGATGGAAGAGGGATTGATTGTTGTGATCTTCCCGGACAGCGGAGAGAGATATCTCAGTACAACGCTCTTTGCAGACAAAGAAGCGGCCTCCCTTTGCCTGTACAACACGCTCACCAGGAACAAAGAACCTTTCAGGCCGATAGACACCACTCAAATCCTCATACATTCATGCGGCCCGACCGTGCACGATGTTCCCCACATAGGAACCTACCGACGCGCTGTTGTATCGGATATGATATCCAGGTACCTGGAATTTAAGGGATACAAGGTCAAACACATCTCCAACATCATAGACTTGGCCGACAGGTCCATAAGTGGAGCGGACAGGGCTGGCATGGATATCGGGAAATTTACAAAGAGACACACTGAGACATTTTTCAGTGATTTGGAGAAGCTTGATATCACTCATGACAGTAATACCTATCCGACAGCAAGTGAGAACGTCGATTCAATGATCAAGCTGACGGAAAGCCTCGTGGAAAAGGGTTATGCCTACGAAAAATTGAGGTCGGTTTATTTCGATATATCACGGCTCGATGACTACGGGGTCTTATCAAATATAGATCTGACGAATGTAAGACATTCAAGAACAGTGGATCAGGATAATTATGAAAAGGACAGTCCCGTAGACTTCACCCTTTTAAAAAGGTCAACTCTGGCGGAGTTAAAAAAAGGTATATATTTCAAGACCAGGTGGGGAAATGTAAGACCTGGCTGGCACCTTGAATGTGCGGCTCTTTCCATGAAATATCTGGCGGGAACCTTCGACATCTACATAAGCGGCTCCGACATCATCTTTCCGCATTGTGAAAATGTCATGGCAATAGGAAAAGCCGCCACCGGTAAAAGGCCCGCAAACTACTGGCTCGCTTCCGAACTTGTCATGATGGAAGGCAAGAAGATGTCCCGGTCCGCAAACAATTTCTTCACGGTGAGCGATCTTGAAGAAAAAGGGTACTCCGGAAGAGAAATCAGATATTTTCTCCTCAGCTCCCACTACAGAAAACCGCTGAGTTTTTCATTCGGAGCACTGGATACCGCGCGCAATACAATTAAGAGGCTGAATAACTTTATACAGAGGTTGATACGCTTCACTCCGGGAGACGGCCACACAGACACGGACCAGCTCATCTATGACGTCAGGAAGGGGTTTGATGAAGCGATGGATGACGACTTCAACATCTCCGGCGCCCTTGCCTGTATGTTTGAATTTGTCAGAAAGACAAGCATCCCTCTGGCCGGAAAACAGCTTAACGTAAAGCAAAAAGATATGATCCTTGATATTATGAAGGGTATAAACTCTGTCCTTCGCGTAATGAATTTCGAGGAGGAGACACTCAGCAAAGATGCCGCGAGACTGATGGAGGAGCGAAAGAAGGCCAGGGCTGCCGGTGACTGGGAGAGATCCGACAGTCTGAGAAAAGAGCTCTCAGCGATGGGGATAATTGTTTACGATACACAGGAAGGTATGAACTGGACATTGAAATAATAAAATACACAGGGAAGTGTTCTTTCTTGAACAGCACCCTGAATTGAACAGCGAGCACATTCCCCGCTGCTTGTGGCGGGGAGCTTCAATAGGTGATTTCATGAAAATTCTTATGTATGTCGTTATTCTGATAGCCGCCTTCGTCCTGGTACAGATTATTGTTGGCTGGAAAACAAAGAGGGCGTGTCTGACAATCATCAGAGACCTTCGGACCAGGAACGCATACGATCCTGAGTCTGCCTCAGCCCTCCCCTATGTCCAGAAAAAGAGTCTTCTCCACTT
>CAYLXS010000072.1:4914-7071 GCA_964387765.1 uncultured Syntrophaceae bacterium | reverse complement strand
ATAATTGACAGACCCGTAAAAAGTCAGTTTTCTTCGCTCAGGACCATTTTGGGGATGCTGTTATTGCCCGGCTGAAAATCTAAAACTCGTGCTTGCGCACTCAGACAGTTAGACTTTCTTAACGCCGGTCACTGCCGGCATCTTTTCCCCAAAATGCTTCGATTCGCTACAAAAAGACTTTTTACGAATGCATTGTAATTTGCGCGTAGATAAGGAGTAATGAAAATTATGAGTATTCACCCAACGGCTATCATATCGCCCGAAGCGACTGTTGGAGAGAATGTTGAGATAGGGCCCTACAGTATTATCGGTCCGGATGTACAGATAGGAAAGGGTACTGTTGTGGGGCCGCACGTGGTGATAGAAGGTCCTACAATGATAGGAGGCAACTGCCATATATTCCAGTTTGTGTCCATCGGTGCGCCTCCCCAGGATTTAAAATTCAAAGGGGAAAAGCGCCCCGTTATTATTGGTGACAACAATACGATAAGGGAGTTTGTCACGATACACGGTTCTACATCTGCAGATATCGGGATGACATATATTGGAGACAACAATCTATTGATGGCATACTGTCACGTGGCGCATAACTGCAAACTGGGCAATAATATCGTAATGGCAAATGCCGCCAATCTGGCCGGTCATATACACGTTGAGGATTTTGCCATTATAGGCGGCTTATCGGGAATCCATCAATTTGCCCGTATCGGTTGCCACTCGATTATTGGAGGCGCATCAGCCGTAGTGCAGGATGTTCCTCCTTATGTGACCGTGTCCGGTAACAGGGCAAAACCCTATGGTCTCAATTTGATAGGACTGAAACGAAGAGGTTTTAAAGAAGAAACGATAACAGCTCTGAAGGAGGCATATAAGATTATTTATAGGTCTTCCCTGTTGCTTTCAGTAGCTCTAAAAAGAGTGGAGGCGGAAGTCGATGACCGTCCTGAGGTAAGGCATTTTATTGAGTTTATACAGAATGCCAAAAGGGGTATATGCAGGTAACCAGCTCTGGAACCAAATCTGCAATATACATTTAAGAAGTATGTTTGAAATTAAGATTATCGTAGCTAATCAGATGACTCAGACTGAAGGCTGTTAGCTTGAACCTTTGAATGCCTTGCGACTTATCCTGTTATTCTATAAGGACCTTTTTCAACCCCTAAGTTGGACATCGGGAATTTAAAGTTGATTTGTCATTTAAAGGCAAACAGAAGTAACCGGCTTTTTAATAGAGACGCTCTAACATATGAAACAAAAAAAGAAAATAAAAGTTGGTGTGGTAGGCGCCGGTCATCTCGGAAACTACCACCTGCAAAAATATCAGAAAATACCGGAATGTGAAATTGTGTGCGTGGCTGATACCGTCACGGGACAATCTTTGAAGGCAGCGAAGGAATATCGATGCGAGGCCTTCTCTGATCATCGTGATCTGATAGGAAAAGTGGATGCAGCAAGTGTTGCTGTTCCAACTGGATTTCACTACGAAGTAGCGAAGGATCTTCTTTCCGCGGGGATTGATGTACTCCTTGAAAAACCGATATGCACTACACTTAAAGAAGCAGACGAGCTCAATTCAATCGCGGAAAGCAAAGGAGTAATATTCCAGATAGGATTCGTAGAGAGATTTAATCCGGCTATCGCGGCGCTGGAAAAGGTTATAGAAGAGCCTCTTTTCATTGAATCTCACCGTCTTCACCCCTTTTTCGAACGGGGAACGGATGTAGATGTCATTCTCGATCTGATGATCCACGATCTTGATATCATACTGAACTTTGTAAAATCTCCTTTAAAAGATGTGGAAGCTGTTGGTGTATCCGTTCTTTCGAACAATGTTGATATAAGCAACGCCAGGCTCACCTTTCAAAACGGTTGCGTGGCGAATGTTACCGCGAGCAGGGTAACCGGTAAGATACTGCAGAAAATAAGATTTTTCGGACTTGAAGGATATCATTCCATCGATTATGGGAAAAGAGAACTCGTTTCACTGAGCAGGAAGATGGATACCGACGGTCAGATAGAAATCGGTCAAAATAATGTGGAAGTAGAGGTTTATGATTCCCTCGAAAGAGAAATCAGGGCATTTATTAATTCGGTCATAACCAGGGATGCCCCTCTGGTTTCCGGCAGGGATAGCAGAAAGTCTCTGGATCTGGCGCT
>CAYLXS010000072.1:0-4814 GCA_964387765.1 uncultured Syntrophaceae bacterium | reverse complement strand
AGATATGTCAAATCTGCGATGTGATTAATCATGCATCTTAAACAGGAAATTCCTCATTCCAGATTTAAAAGGGTAATGATTGTAGCTGGAGAAGCGTCAGGTGACCTTCACGGATCCAATCTGGTGAAAGCCATACATTGTATAGACCCACAGATACGTTTTTATGGAATAGGTGGAGAAAAGCTGAGAAGCGCCGGGGTTGAAATCGTCGCGGACTTGTCCGAAATGGCCGTTGTTGGACTGACAGAGGTTTTGTCCAAGCTGGGATTTATTCTCGGAGTCAGGCGAAAGCTGAAAAAGATTTTACAGGAAAAACACACCGATCTGCTGATTCTTATCGACTATCCTGATTTCAATCTGTCTCTTGCCAAAGAAGCCCGGAAAAATGGCGTAAAGGTTTTCTACTACATCAGCCCCCAGGTCTGGGCATGGAGAAAGGGAAGGATATACAAAATAGCGAAACTTGTAGACAGAATGGCGGTCATTCTTCCCTTCGAGGCTGCAATATATGAAGGAGTTAAGCTGGACGTAAGTTTCGTGGGGCATCCTCTTCTCGATGCGATAAAGAAGAAATATACGTGCGAAGAGGCGCTGAAAAAATTTGATCTGAGGGAGGGAACAACGACCGTTGGTATTCTCCCCGGGAGCAGGGATAGTGAAGTGAAGAGGCTTTTGCCTGCAATGCTGAAAGCTGCGGAAATTTTAGAAGACAGATTACCGTCCGTTCAGTTTGTACTGCCACTTGCCGGCACGCTGGACCACGATTTTGTGGCCGGCATAGTGGATCGATCCTCCGCGAACGTTAAGATTATCAAAGACAACGTCTATGATGTCATAGGATTGTCGGACATTGCCATGGTTGCTTCAGGGACAGCGACACTGGAAACGGCATTTCTCGGTATACCGATGATTATTGTTTACAAGATTTCAACGCTGTCATATCTTATAGGCAGAGCTATTATTAATGTTGATAACATAGGTCTGGTCAATATAATAGCGGGAAAAACCGTGGTTCCAGAGCTTGTTCAGAGGGATGCAAATCCGGAAAGAATGGCTGATGAAGTGTACGATATCCTTACCAGTGGGGCCAGGATGGATGAGATGAAGAAAGATCTGATTAATGTAAGCAAAAAGCTGGGTGGCCCGGGTGCGTCTAAGAGAGCAGCGGAGCTGGTGTGTGAGATGATATGAATATATTCAAACGTATTCTGAAACTTGCAAGACCACATATTCCGAAGTTTCTCCTCGCGATGTTGTGTATGCTGGCAGTGGGCACCACAACATCCGCGCTTGCTTTCCTCGTCAAACCAGCCCTGGATGAGATATTTCTAAATAAGAATGCCTCCATGCTGAAATGGATACCGATAGTAATCATCGCGATATACTTTATCAAGGGCGCATGCAGTTATGGACAGACAATCCTGATGAGCTTTATCGGTCAGCGAGTGGTAACAGATCTGAGGGGTGAGCTTTATAATCACATCCAGATGCAGCCGCTCTCCTTTTTCACGAAGAATTCTACAGGCATACTCATGTCACGCATCACAAATGATGTAAACCTTATTCAGGGAGCGGTTTCAGAGGCCGTAACGAGCCTCTTTAAAGATTCATTCACGCTGGTCGGCCTTATCTTTGTGATCTTCTATCGTGACTGGAAGCTGGCGCTGATTGCCATGGTTGTCTTTCCCCTGACGGTATATCCCATAGCCAGATTTGGTAAGAAGATGAGAAAGGTAGCCACAGGCACGCAGATTACAATGGGAAGACTCACCAGCCTTCTTCAGGAAACCATATCGGGTACCAGGATAGTAAAAGCATTCGGAATGGAAGATTATGAAGGCAAAAGATTCGGAAAAGAGAACGAAAATCTTTTTCGGTTTTTTATGAAGGCTGTATCAATAAGGGCCTTGTCCAGCCCATTCATGGAATTTCTGGGTGGTCTCGGAATAGCTGCCATTGTCTTTTACGGGGGATACCAGGTGATACATGGGGTTTCGACTCCGGGTAATTTCTTTTCCTTTCTTACAGCCCTTATCATGCTCTACGAACCGGTAAAGAGACTTACAAATGTCAACAATACCGTTCAGCAGGGGATATCCGCAGCCACCCGGGTCTTTGATATTATGGACATAACACCGGGGATAAAAAACAGGGAAAATGCAACAGAACTGCCGCGAATTTCCGACGGAATTGAAATCAGAAATGTTACCTTCAGTTATGATAATGAACCGGTCTTAAAAAATATCAATCTCCATATAAAATCCGGTGAGGTGGTGGCCTTCGTTGGAATGAGCGGAGGGGGTAAAACCACACTCGTTAATCTGATACCGAGATTTTATGACGTGACGGAAGGGGAGATACTGATTGACGGCCATGATATTAGGGATGTCACCATGGAATCGCTCCGGGGGCAGATAGGAATTGTCACACAGCAGACGATATTATTTAATGATACCGTCAGAAATAATATTGCCTATGGTGATATAAAGAAGAGCGATGAAGAGATAATCAATGCGGCAAAATCGGCAAACGCATACCCATTCATTAAAAACCTGCCGGAAGGGTTCGAGACGGTCATCGGAGAACAGGGCACAAGACTTTCGGGAGGGGAAAGGCAGAGATTATCCATAGCGAGGGCACTTCTTAAAAATGCCCCCATACTCATTCTTGATGAGGCCACCTCATCGCTTGATACCGAAGCCGAAATGGAAGTCCAGGGAGCCCTTGAAAATCTCATGGAAGGAAGAACGACCTTTGTTATTGCCCATCGACTTTCAACAATAAGTCACGCGAATCGGATTGTTGTGATAGTTAACGGAGAAATCGTTGAAGAAGGGACCCACGAATCTCTTCTTACGCAAAAAGGGGAATACTTCAAATTATATAATATGCAATTCAGAGAAGATAATGACCTTCAACCTGATAAAATATGTCAAACTTAAGAAATATAGCTTCCAGAGTGCTGCGTAACGAAGGGAATTCCTGGTGTTTATTCCCCCTCTTCTCAGCCTCCATTCTTTACAGCGGTATTATTCGTTTGAGAAACCTTTTTTATCAAACCGGTTTGTTCAAGGTACGAAAACTCGGATGCAGGGTTATCAGTGTGGGAAATATAACAGTCGGCGGGACGGGGAAAACCCCCATGGTCATAATGCTGGCAAATTTGCTCAAGGAGAAAGGTTACAGACCGGCCATCCTGAGCAGGGGTTACAGAGGAAAGAAGAAAAGGCGGGTTAATGTCGTATCAGACGGAAAATATATTCTATCAGGACCTGACGAAGCAGGCGACGAGCCTGTCCTGATTGCGAAATTTGTCAAAAATATACCTGTAATTACGGGGAAAGACAGATACCTGACAGGAAAATATGCCATTAAACATTTCGGAGCAGATGTACTAATCCTGGATGATGCATTTCAGCACCGCTCCCTTTTCCGGGATATTGATATAGCTCTCCTGGACAATCAAAAACCTTTTGGCAACGGATTCGTAATACCGAGGGGAGAACTTCGTGAACCCGCAAGCGCATTGAGAAGGGCCGATATAATAGTATTGACGGGAACGGGGGAAATAGTAATCAGTGGTAAGTGGTCAGTGGTCAGTGGTCAGTGGCCAGGCACCCATATATTTGAGGCCTGTCGTAAACCCAGAGCCCTTCTGAAGGGAGAAGCGGGAGATACCTATCCCCTCGAGCATCTGCATGGAAAGAAAACCCTCGCTTTTGCGGGCATAGCCGGACCTGATTCCTTCAAAAAAACGATAGCATCCGCTGGTGGTGAGGTGATAGCATTTATATCTTTTCCTGATCATCATGTATATACGCAAGATGATGTAATAAAGATTCAAAAAGCAGCCTTGCAATCCTCAGCGCAGATCATCCTCACGACTGAAAAGGATGGGATAAAATTGATTGACTTTCCCGATTTCCTCCGTGATATTTACCTGCTGAGAATAGAGATGGAAATATCACCTTCTCAGGAAAAATTTGAAGATATGATCCTGGAAAGATTGACGGCATGAAAAAAACATTAGCAACAAGAACTGTCCTTCTCCTGTTTGGATCTATCCCCTTAAAATTAAGGAAGATCTTCTTCAGAGCCATGTTCATCCTGCTTTATCATTTTGGTGAGAAAAACAGACTGATCACGCTTCATAATCTTATACGTTCATTCCCCGAGAAGACCCTGCCGGAAATTACCCGAATCGCCAAAAATGTCTACTTGAACCTGGGAACTGTGGCGGCGG
This sequence comes from uncultured Syntrophaceae bacterium, assembly GCA_964387765.1. Lineage (GTDB taxonomy): Bacteria > Desulfobacterota > Syntrophia > Syntrophales > UBA2210 > UBA2210. Next base: position 571 of record CAYLXS010000072.1, on the reverse strand, counting down.
AATTTTTTGAAATCCCCTCTTTGACAAAGGAAAATATGGCAGATTGGGTGCAATTTGAAGGACTTGAGAATTATACCAGGGCCCTTTCAAAGAAAAAAGGAATCCTTTTTTACACAGGGCATTTCGGAAACTGGGAACTTGGGGCCGCATGCTTCGGGCTGCAAGGCATGGTGATAAACATCATTTATCGAGCGCTGGATAACCCGGTTCTTGAAGATTTTGTCGCATGGTTCAGGACACACACCGGACATAAGGTAATATCCAAAGGAGGAGCTGCCAGAAAGATTATCAAGCTCTTGAAAAAGAACGAGAGCATTGGAATACTAATTGATCAGAATGTCTCATGGCGCGAAGGGGCTTTCGTCGATTTCTTCGGGAGACCCGCTTCAACAACCACCGGGCTGGCAGCCCTTGCCCTCCAGACTGGGGCACCTGTTGTGCCTGCCTTTATAATAAGATCAGAAGATGGAACATACAAAATTACTATATATGAAGAAGTTAAAATTACAAAAACGGCTGATTATGAAGCAGACCTGTTCGAAAATACGCAAAAATTCACCGGTATTGTTGA
>CAYLXS010000071.1:2905-7128 GCA_964387765.1 uncultured Syntrophaceae bacterium | reverse complement strand
CAGCCATGAGCTTTTTCCGGCTTGTCCGGGTTAGCCTTCAGTCATAAACCAGCATGTGTCTGGAAAAGTTTTGACATTTGGGCAGGTATAAAATATGGTGTTTATAATGAAACGGAGACTTGTTATGGATATACAGGATGTCTTTAAACATTATGCAGATGATATGAGGGTGGTTGAAGACCTTATCAGAGAAAATCAAAGTTCCTATGTACATCTTATTCCCGAGATTGCCGATCACATAATAGGAAGCGGCGGCAAGAGGCTGAGGCCTCTTCTGCTTATAATATCGTCAGACCTGTGTGGTTACAGCGGTGACAGACGGTTTCCCCTGGCGTCGGTAATGGAGTTCATACATACAGCGTCTCTCCTTCATGATGATGTGATAGATCATGCCGTGATCAGGAGAGGCAAGCCTTCCGCGAACAGTGTCTGGGGAAATTCCGCGAGCGTTCTTGTGGGAGATTATCTTTACTCAAGTTCCTTCGGTATGCTGGCTGAAGACGGAGATCAGTCTGTTCAGAAACTCCTTGCGACCACTACTTCCGCCATGGCTGAAGGAGAGATAATCCAACTGACTAAGTGTGGCGATATCAATGCCACCGAAAAGGAATATTTCTCCGTTATTGAAAAAAAGACAGCTATCCTCATATCCGCGGCATGTGCCATAGGTGCTATTCTTGCGAGGGCGCCGGAATCAGAGGTTAAAGCACTGGCCAGGTTCGGAATGAGACTGGGGACGGCCTTTCAGCTAACCGATGACACACTTGATTACGTGGCAAGAGAAGATGATTTTGGCAAGACCAGAGGTATGGATCTCACGGAGGGGAAGATAACACTTCCACTTATCAGGACGTTCAAAAAATGTGAGCCGGATGAGAAGAAGATTATAGAAAAAGCTGTGGAGAACGCGGGAGAAGATTCTATTAAAGAAGTTACATCCCTCATCGATAAATATGGGGGCATAAAATATTCCCTTGAAAAGGCCGACAGGCTTATCGAAGAGGGGAAGGCGTTTCTTGAGGTATTTGAAGATTCGATGCCGAGGAAAGCATTTTTTGCCATTGCGGATTATGTTGTTGAAAGAAAAATGTGATGGGGAATGGAGGCAGTGTCTTTGCCGATTTATGCGTTTGAGGATAAGATTCCTGAGGTTTCACAGGACGCGTTTGTTCATCCCGAGGCTGTCCTGATAGGCGATGTCGTCATAGGAAAACGGTGTTTCATAGGACCTGGCGCGGTGATAAGGGCAGACACAGGGCCGGTGATTATACGGGAAGATACAAGCATTCAGGATAATGTGGTAATTCATGTAGATGTCGGTTCCGAGGCCATCGTTGAGAAAGGTGTAATAGTGGGACATGGCGCGATTCTCCACGATGTCCATATTGGATCGGGGTGCGTCATAGGTATGGGTGCTATTCTCCTGCAGGGGGTTGTCTGTGGAGAGGGAGCTTTTGTGGGAGCAGGCTCGCTGGTTCCCGGCCGCATGCATATTCCCTCCGGCAAGCTTGTTGCCGGCAATCCCGCGAAGATTATCAGAGATGTAACCTCCGACCAGGCCTTATCTGTCAGAGAGGGTGTACAGTTCTATGCGGAGCTTGCCGGCAGGTATAAGCATGCAATGCATAGAATATAAGGTCCGGAAATGATTCAGGCTTTGTCTTGTGAAGACGCTTCCTGCTACCGGCTGATAGCGTCGGCTTTTGGTGATGTTGGGGTTGTGTGGGTGTACGAGGGAGGCGTTCCTCTGATTGTCCGTGTAGTGCTTCCGCAAAACGGTATGTCAACCACCGGTATCATCAGGAAGGATTTTCCGGATGTCGAAGAATGCCTGCACAAAGACCCGGGAAAGACATGTGAATACATTGACTCTTTTCTCGATGGGACTTGCGTCAGTTTTTCAATGAAGTTTGTCGGGATAGACCGGTGCTCTGATTTTCAGAAGAGGGTATTGCTCGAAACAACGCGAATACCCAGGGGCAGCGTGACCTCTTATGGAAACCTGGCAAAGATAATCTCCGCACCGGGGGCCGCGAGGGCGGTTGGTTCAGCGCTTGCGGGAAATCCTCTCCCCCTGATCATTCCATGTCACAGAGTTGTGAGGTCCGATGGATATATCGGACAATTCGGAGGCGGAACCGAGGTCAAAAAGGCCCTTCTGCGGATGGAAGGTGTTGAGATAGATAACAGGGGCAAAGTAGTCCCCGAGACTTTCTCGATAACTTTATAAGGCATCAAGTTTCTATTCTCGGGTTTCAGGTTGAAGAGTTCTTAATCCCGACAAGCCGGAACCAAACAAGATATATTTATAACCGTTCACGGTTTACAGTTATCGGTTACCGGCTGGCTTTGCTATGAAAGCGTACCCCTCTGACCCTTTGCCCCTTACTTCGATACCACCATATTGTCACGATGAATGATTTCATCATACGGTTTATCCCCAAGCAGCTGTTTGATCCTGGATGTTTTGAGGCCCTTTATCCTGTCTATCTCCGAAGAACTGTAATTGACAAGTCCCTTGGCGATTGAGACACCGTCTTCATTGATGCATGTCACGGGGTCGCCCATCCGAAAATCACCCTCGATCCTGACGATGCCCGAAGGAAGAAGACTCCGGCCCTGATTTATGATGGCGTTTTCCGCCCCCCTGTCGATACAGATCTTTCCCCTGGAACGCAGGGTAAAGGCTATCCAGTATTTTTTGCTTTTCAGATGCCGCGACATGGGCAGGAACAGGGTGCCTGTCTCCCTGCCAGAGAGTATCTCACCCAATATGCCGGCCTTTTTGCCATGGGCTATGATACAGGGAATGCCGGAAGCGGTCACCTTCCCGGCAGAGATTACCTTGCTTCTCATTCCACCCATACCCACTGTATCCGCCTCGGACGATGCGGCCGTTTTTATTTCATCGGTTATCTCTGTAACGAGGGGGATCAGTCGGGCTTTCCCCGGTCCCCTGGGATCCCTGTCGTACAGTCCTTCAGTATTGGTAAGATTTATCAGGAGACCGGCTTCCATGATATTTGCCATTATAGCGGCGAGATTGTCGTTGTCCCCGAACTTTATTTCATCCACGGAAACGGTGTCATTTTCGTTTATAATGGGTACAACTCCCCATTCCATCAGGGATAAAAGGGTGTTGCGTGTGTTGAGAAATCTCTGCCTGTCGGTGAGATCACTCATAGTGAGCAATATCTGCGCGGTCACCAGTCCGTGCCTGCCGAAGGCATTGGAATAAACCCTCATCAGTCTGCCCTGTCCAACGGCCGCGGCCGCCTGTTTCTGGGGCAGGGTTTTAAGGCTTTCCTTAAAACCCATCCTGTGCATGCCGGACGCGATGGCCCCTGAGGAAACAATCACGAAATGGAATCCCTTTTTGGAATGTTCGGATATTTCATCAACGAGATGTCCGATTATATCGAGATCAAGACCGTCGTGTCCCGTCAGTACGCCGCTTCCTATCTTGACGAGTATCCTCTTCACGCCTTTTAGTATGTTGATTCTTTCTTCCGACATCCTAATTTTTGTGCCCCTTCTCTGCAGTTTTGTTACCGGTTTTCGGTTTACAGTTACCGGTTTTCGTGAACTGTTCTTTGATGATCCAATTCTTTTACTATCTCTTTTATCAGTTCTTTTATTCCTTCCCCCGTGACGGCCGAGATAGGGAAGACGCGGATGCCTCTTTCTCTGAAGATATCCACCTGTTCTTCCAGTCTCTCTTTTGTTGCCGTGAGGTCGATCTTGCTTATAACCACTATCTGAGGTTTTGCCCGCACATTGCTGCTGAATGATTCCAGTTCGTTGTTTATGGTCTCAAAATCATCCCACGCTCCGGTGAAGGGATCCTTCGATATATCGATGAGATGAAGCAGTATGGAGGTTCTCTCTATGTGACGCAGGAATTTTGTGCCCAGTCCCGCTCCGAGATGGGCGCCCTCTATGAGACCCGGTATATCTGCGATGACAAAGGTACTGTAATCCCCGACACTTACCACTCCGAGATTGGGTCTCAGCGTGGTAAAGGGATAGTCTGCTATTCGAGGTCTTGCCGCGGACACGCTTGATATAAGTGTCGACTTGCCCACATTCGGAAAGCCCACAGTCCCCACATCGGCGATAAGCTTCAACTCGAGGCTGACAGTCTTTTCTTCTCCCGGAAGCCCCTCCTGAGCGTAGCGCGGAGCCCTGTTCGTGGAGGTCTTGAATCTGGCGTTTCCTCTTCC
>CAYLXS010000071.1:0-2805 GCA_964387765.1 uncultured Syntrophaceae bacterium | reverse complement strand
GAGCGTAGCGCGGAGCCCTGTTCGTGGAGGTCTTGAATCTGGCGTTTCCTCTTCCTCCTATGCCGCCTTTTGCTATAATTACCCTCTGACCGTCTTCGATCATATCCACCAGCAGTTCGCCGGTCTCTATGTCCCTGATGACCGTACCCACGGGAACTGTTATCTCAACATCGGGGCTGTTCCTGCCTGTCTTATTGCTTCCCTCTCCCTGTCCTCCCCGTTTTGCCACGTGATGCTGGTTGAACTTCATATCCAGCAGGGTTCTATGGCTGCGGGACGCAATGGTGATAACATCTCCCCCTTTGCCGCCATCTCCCCCATTGGGACCTCCTCGGGGGACATATTTTTCCCTCCGGAAACTTACGCAGCCCTGTCCGCCGTCACCGGATTTTATATATATTTTTGCTTCGTCAACAAATCTCATAAAAAATCTAACCAGTGTCTATCCGGCAATGATAAGAGGTAACTGCCGGATGAAAACTAAAAAAGGTGTTAGCCTGCGGGCGCTAACACCTTCTTCAAAATTATTACATCAACAGGAGACAATAAGAGAGAATTTCAGGAAGCGTACACGCTTACCTTCTTTCTGTCTCTGTCCTTCCTTTCGAATTTAACAGTCCCGTCAATTTTGGAAAAGAGGGTGTAATCCTTGCCCATTCCGACATTGCTTCCCGGGTGTATCCTTGTTCCAAGCTGACGTATTATAATAGAACCAGCAGATATGGGCTGCCCTCCATATACCTTAACCCCGCGCCTCTGTGACTGGCTGTCTCTCCCGTTGCGCGTACTTCCCTGGCCTTTCTTGTGAGCCATTCAACCTTCCTCCATCAAACAACTATTTCTTTGATCTTAAGGCTTGTCAGATCCTGCCGGTGTCCTGTCTTCTTGCTGTATCCCTTTCTTCTTTTCATCTTGAATACAGTGATCTTGGGGCCCCTGATCTGCGAGATAATCTCACCTGTGACCTTTGCGCCTTCAACGAATGGTGCCCCTACCTTAACATCCTCATCTTTGGAAACCAGTAACACCTCGTCGAAAGAAATGGTATCGCCCTTATCGCCTTCAATCTTTTCAAAGCTCAGGACCTCTCCCTCTGAAACCTTGTACTGTTTTCCTCCGGTCTTTATAACTGCATACATAGTTTAAAATCCTTATCGAGTTAAATTAGAATCGCTTATTATAAGAATATTGCATCGTTTGTCAATAGATAAATGCCTCATTTTTGACATTCAGGCCCTTTATTCCCGATTTTTCTGGGGGATAATATACATACTGTTTCCCAGATTTCCATCTCATCGTACCGGTATTATCTCGAAGTTCTCCCGGTGGAGGCCGCTGCCTGTTTCTACGATAATCTTTCTGCCCAGTCTTTTCTCCAGCTTTTTCAGCGTGTTGTTCTCGTCTTCGAGAAGGAGTTTTTCCACCTCCGGATGGACAAGCACGCAGAATGTCTCCGCGATGTCATAAGCCGCTTCCCTCTCCAGTTCTCTGAATATATCGTAACATACGCTTATCCCGGATTTAACCGATCCTCTGCCTGAGCAGTAGGGACACGCCTCACACATTATGCCGCTCAGACTCTTTCGTCTCCTCTGGCGTGTCATTTCAATCAGACCAAACTCCGATATCTTCTGCACGCTGGTCCTGTTCCTGTCCTTTTCCATCTCTGTTTTAAGGGTATCAAATATCTTTTCACGGTTCACCTCGATCTCCATATCTATGAAATCGATGATGATGATTCCTCCTATGTTCCTTATGCGAAGCTGATAGGCTATCTCCCTTACGGCCTCCATGTTTGTTTTGAGGATAGTCTCCTCCATGTTTCTCTTACCGACGTATTTACCGGTGTTTACGTCTATCGCGCACAGCGCCTCAGTCTCTTCTATAACAATGGACCCCCCCGACTTAAGCCACACCTTCTTGTTGAGCATTTTGCCGATGTCCAGTTCAATGCCGAAATGGTCGAAGATGGGGGTATTCTCCCTGTAAAGATCGATCGAGCGCTTCGTGTAAGGCATAAAACTATCCATGAAATCGATTGCTTTCCGGTATTCTTCCTCTGAATCTATGACAATCCTCTCCACGTCTTCCGTGTAGAAGTCGCGGATTGCGCGCAGTGTCATACCCATTTCTCTGTGCACAAGTCCCGGGGCGCCTGTGTGCTGCTCTTTTTCCCTGATGGTGTTCCACAGTTTGGAAAGATAGTCGAAATCACCTTTCAGTTCATCTTCTCCCTTTCCCTCGCTCACAGTTCGCGCGATGAACCCGTATCTTTCCGGGCGCAGTTTTTTGATGATCTCACTCAGCCGGTCTCTTTCCTCCTCGCTGGTAATCTTTCTTGATATACCTGTATGGTATAATGTCGGCATAGAGACAATGTTTCTCCCCGCGAGCGATATATGTGTGGTGACCCTCGAGCCCTTGGTCCCCAGCGGTTCTTTGGATACCTGAACAAGAATTTCCTGCCCCTCTCTCAGCATGTCTTCTATGGGATGGGTGCGTTGTTCCGGATGTACTTCCTCTTCATATTCTATGGAATCGTCATCTCCATTTGCCAGGAAATCCACCCCAAATGTTTCATTATTGATATCCGCTACATACAGAAACGCGCTGCGTTCAATGCCTATGTCCACAAATGCGGCCTGTATCCCCGGAAGTACGCGAACCACTTTGCCCTTATATATGTTTCCCGCTATGGATCTTTCATCGACCCTCTCCACATAGAAATTAGAGAGTACATGGTCTTCCAATATGGCGATCCTTGTTTCGTATTCCGTGCAGTTAAAGATAATTTCTTTTGGCATT
>CAYLXS010000070.1:0-7579 GCA_964387765.1 uncultured Syntrophaceae bacterium | reverse complement strand
GGTGATATTACAAAGGTACACCTTACGTCTCAGTATATTACTCGTGACGTGATTATATTTTTCGACGATGAAAAACAGTTTTCAGACACGATTTTCCACCTGGAACACCTGAAAGGGTATAAAATAATCTCCATCGATGACGAGGTTATGCATATACACCGCGCTGGAAAGATAGCCATAACGCCGACGGTAAAGGTGGACACGCTGAGTGATCTGAGAATGATTTATACTCCGGGAGTGGCTCAGGTGTGCAACTACATCATTGGACATCCTGAAGCGGCCCGGGACTATACCTCCATCGGTAATTCCGTTTGCATCGCCACGAACGGTTCCGCCGTGCTGGGTCTCGGCAACATCGGCGTCCTTGCAGGAATGCCCGTTATGGAGGGTAAATCGGTCATCCTGAACAAAATGGCGGGCGTCAGTTGCATCCCTCTTCTTATAGATAGTGACAACGCGGACAGGATCGTCGACACGCTTGAAGCAATATCAAAAACTTTCAGCGTTATCATGATTGAGGATATAAAGGCGCCTCTCTGCTTCGAAGTGGAAGAGAAGTTACAGGAAAGAGTCAATATTCCCGTCTTCCACGATGACCAGCACGGGACAGCGACTGTTATCCTGGCTGCACTGCTGAAGGCCCTGGAGTTTACAGATAAGGAAAAGGAAAAGGTAAAAATCGTCATCAGCGGCGCAGGCGCGGCGGGAATGGCTACAGGGAGAATGTTCCTGGAATACGGTTTCAGACATATAACCATCTGCGACCGAGAAGGGGCCATCTACAGGGGTAGACCGGGGCATATGAACACGTACAAGAATTCAATTGCTGAAATTACCAATAAAACCGGTGAAAAAGGCCCCTTAAAAGAAGTCATGAAAGGAAAGGATGTCTTTATCGGCGTCTCATCAGCAGATCTGGTCTCAAAAGATATGGTGCGCAGCATGAATAATGCCTCCATTATCTTCGCGTTGGCCAATCCTCTTCCCGAAATACATCTCGGAGAGGCATTGGAAGCGGGGGCGGCGGTCGCGCTGGACGGCAGGACGGTAAACAATTCTCTGGTCTTTCCAGGCATTATCCGCGGCACGCTTAACGCCAGAGCTTCAAGGATCACATATCCCATGAAATTCAGCGCTGCTGAAACCCTTGCATCTCTGGCAGGCAAACACGAGATCGTCCCCAACTTCATGAATCCCGGGGTACACAAAAAGATAGCAGATGCCGTAAAACAAGCGGCATTGTAGGGCTTTGTTCTTGATTTCCGCTGCTTATATATAGTAGACACATTGATCTGCTTTACAACTGCTTCGCTGTCAGGCTCTTTGGTGCCGCTTCAGTTTCAACAAAACAGAAAGGGATTTTTAGATGAGTTGGTGGGGAAAATTGATAGGGGGCTCGGTAGGATTTTTCTTTGGAGGTCCGCTGGGTGCAATCCTGGGTGCTGCTGTGGGACACAGCTTTGATCATGCTAAAACAGTTGCCATCGGTGGGAATTCTGGATTCGGAAGTCCTGAGCGGGTGCAGATTGCCTTCTTTACGGCAATCTTCTCCGTAATGGGCCATCTCGCGAAGGTGGATGGAAGGGTTTCCGATGAAGAAATTGCCGCGGTGCACACTGTCATGAAAAATATGCAGCTTACTCCGGAACAGCAGCAGGCTGCTATCAATCTGTTTAATGAAGGCAAACGTCCCGATTTCCCCCTTGACGATATCCTGGAGCAGTTCAGGCGAGAATGTCATGGGAGGCGAAGTCTCATACGAATGTTCCTTGAAATTCTCCTGGGAACAGCCATGGCGGACGGAGAGATTCATGACTCGGAACTCTATATTCTTTACTACGTTTGTGATCATACAGGGTATCCCAGGGCGGAATTTGAACGCATCATACAGATGGTACAGGCGGGACAGCGCGCGGGAGGTACCGCGGGCTTCGACCGGAAATACAGTGCGAACAGCACCCGTCTCAGGGATGCCTACGGCGTGCTGGGGCTTTCTAAAACAGCTTCCGATGATGAAGTCAAAAAAGCGTACCGACGTCTCATGATACAGTACCACCCTGACAAGCTCGTTTCCAAAGGTCTTCCTGATGAGATGATGCAATTTGCCACTGAAAAAACTCGGGCTATCAAGGCGGCCTATGATCTCATAAAGAACGCCCGAAAACTCCATTGACAAAACGGGGTCCTTCCTTCCTGAACTTTTCCATTGACGCCTGCGTTTAAATAATCGATATTGGCACGCTTGAGAACGGCACCAATTATGACGCCCTTGTAAAACTGTGGGAAAAGGATGCTTTACTTGTTTGATTTTCGGCAGGCCCGGATCTTCTTTTCAATAGACTGCCGCCATTCCCTGTTTTTCAAGGCATTACAAAAACTTTTTACTGATCCCAATTTGGCTGAAAATGATTTCACTGCAAAACATATCGAAACAGTACAGCGGGAAATATCTCTTCAGGAATCTTTCTCTCCACGTAGAAGATGGAAACAGGCTTGCCTTCGTAGGTCGGAACGGAGCGGGTAAATCCACGCTGATGAAGATCATGCTGGGGGAAGTCGAAACGGATTCGGGGAAAATTGTCCAATCCAGATTTAACAGCGTAGGGTATCTTCCCCAGGACAGCGTGTACCACACGGGTCGAACCCTTTTCGAAGAAGCGGCAACCGCCTTCGATGACCTGAATCGCCTCCATGAAAGAATCAGGGAAATAGGCAATGAAATTTCGGATATCACTTCTATGGAGGAGAACAACTCTCCGAGATTGCAGGAACGTATTGATGAGATGGGCCAGGCTCAGAGTATCCTGGAACACCGGGGGGGATACAATATAGAGATACGGGTAAAACAGATCCTTTCAGGTCTCGGATTTAAAGAAAAGGACATGTCCCGGATGACAGAGGAGTTCAGCGGCGGCTGGCAGATGAGGATAGCCCTCGCCAAGCTTCTCCTCAGAGAACCGACTATCCTGCTGCTTGACGAGCCCACCAATCACCTCGATATGGAATCTCTGGAGTGGGTTGAAGGATACCTGAAATCCTACCGGGGGTCTATTGTGCTGGTATCTCACGACAGCCGCTTTCTTGACAATCTCGTCGAGCGAGTGATCGAAATTTCCATGGGAAGGGCCACCGAATACACCGGTGATTACTCATCTCATCTGATCCAAAAGGCCCAGCGTCTCGAGTTGTTGCAGTCCTCTCTCAAAAACCGGCAGCGTATGATCGACAGCACAACCCGTTTTATAGAACGTTTTCGCTATAAAAACACCAAGGCAAAACAAGTCCAAAGCCGCATCAAGAAGCTCGAAAAGTTGGATCACATCGAGATAGATAAAGACGAAAGTTCCATATTTTTCGATTTCCCGGACCCGCCGCATGTCGGCAGGGTGGTAATGGAATTAGTTGGCCTTACAAAGTCCTACGGCGACAATATGGTATTGGATGGAATATCCCAGACCATCGAACGAGGAGACAGGATCGCCCTCCTCGGGGTCAATGGTTCCGGCAAGTCTACGCTCGCACGTATTATTGCCGATGTCGATACCTTTCAGGGCGGTTTCAGAAAACCGGGGCACAATGCGGTTATTTCTTACTATGCCCAGAATATCGTTGAAGAACTGGACCCGGACAAGACTGTCCTGCAGACACTTGATGTGGTCGCTCCTTTCAAATCCCCCGGTGAACTGAGAACCCTTCTCGGTTGTTTTCTCTTTAAGGATGATGATGTATTCAAACCGGTTTCCGTCCTGTCGGGAGGCGAAAAGAGCCGACTTGCCCTCGCCAGGATGATTCTGGGACCCGCGAATCTTTTGATAATGGATGAGCCGACGAATCACCTCGACGCGCAGTCAAAAACCATCCTACAACGCAGCCTAAAAAGATTTCCCGGGGCATATGTAATCGTGTCACACGACAGGGATTTTCTCGCGCCGCTGGTAAACAAGGTCGCCGTACTGACGGACGACGGTCTGATCATATACCATGGGAACGTTGATGATTATCTGGACAAATATCACCGGGAGAAAGAAAAGTCTGCCCCCGGAAAAAACCTTCCGGAAAACCGAACTCCGTTAAGCATCAAAAAGAACCGGAAGAAAATGGAGGCTGAAGATAGACACTCCATCTATCAGAGACTAAAACCTCTAAAGGACATGCAGGAGAAAATTGAAAAAGAAATAGCCGCTTATGAAAAGAAAAAACTGGAGATTGAAACTTCTTTCTCAGACCAGAATACCTATAAAGACGATGTGTTAATCCAGTCTCTCAATATTGAATATTCCCGGATCACCTCCCGGCTCGATTCTCTTTACGATAAATGGACAGTAACGGAAAAAAAGATAGAGAAGATTACAGACGATTGAAATCTGTTGTAGACTTAGTGAAACTTTGGAGGTAATATTATCCCTGTGAAAGCAAGGAGGTGCGATATGTTTAAGGCAAGCAATATCATGACAAAAAAGATTGTTACCGTGTCACCGGAAACGGAAATTACCGCGGCCGCAAAACTGATGTTTGAGCACCATTTCAATGGCCTGCCTGTAGTTGATGAGGCAGGTTGCCTGCTGGGAATTATCTGTCAGGATGACCTGATCATCCAGCAAAAAAAGGTTCCTTTGCCTTCCTACTTTACCCTTCTTGATAGTATTATTCCCCTGGTTTCTTACAAGAAGATTGAAAAAGAAGTGGAAAAGATGGTTGCAACCACCGTGATCCAGGCTATGGTCTCTAACCCGATAACCGTTGATACGGAAACCAGTCTGGAAGATATTGCCTCCCTGATGCTAAAACACAACGTGCATACATTGCCTGTTCTGGAGCAGGGCAAGCTGGTTGGCATTATAGGCAAAGAGGATATTCTAAGAACTCTCATGTCCAACGAAAAATAAGATCGAACCTAAAGCTTTCCCGGCGACTGCAAAGTACTTTAACCATGTACGGTAACCATGTACGGTTTATCTCGACTCGTCGGGATTCGCGGTCGAATAACTGAAGGTGGCATTTCCGGGATGCCACTGCCGCGAGGTCTTTTCAACGTTTGGAAGCAATCTGGCAGGCTAAACACTGGAAGGCTTTTGTATCATAAAAACTGTGTCTTATATTATCAATCGCGAGGGGAACGCAATGTGTCCTTTTAACAAGATATCCACAGGGAAATCCCCGGATGACTTCTATGAACTCGTGAAGAACAATCCCCTCTTTATGACAATACCCGACAGAGGCAGACAATGAGAACAACAATAACATTCAGGACAACATCCAGGGAAGAGATAGTGGATATCACGGCGCAGGTACAAGCTGTCGTGTCCAAGTATGGCAAAGATCATGAGCTGTGCGCTCTGTACGCCCTTGGGGCAACGGCTGCGATCATGATACAGGAAAACTGGGATCCGAACATACAAACCGATGTGCTGAATTGCCTTCGTAGCATAGCCCCGGAGGGACAGTGGCTGCATGACAGAATAGATGGAAATGGTGCCGCGCATATGAAGGCGGGACTTGTGGGCCCATCAGAAATTGTTCCCATACAGGACCGACAGCTTCTCCTCAGCAAATGGCAGAATGTCTTTCTCTGTGATTTTGACGGTCCGAGAGCATCACGAAAAGTAATCGTTACGTTAATATAGCCCTTACCTTACATAGACGGGGTTTGAAAATATCCATGGCCTGTATCTTCCCCTAACCTTCAGATACACCTCGGCTCGATAAATACCCCTCTGCAATATTTTACACGTTATATTTTTGTCGATTGTCTCCGCAAACAAACGACTATCGTGTATAATACGGATTTTCCCCTTTTCAGGAATTTTAACATTCAGCAATGCCTCCCCTTTCAGAGAAAATTCATCGCCCATTGTAACTTCTCGGTTAAAATCAGAGAGAGAAAGAGAAAATCCCTTTGCGTCTCGGAAATATTCCATAGCTACATATGCCCGCCCATTTGCGAGGGCATTCAAAAGGGCTTTTATGTCTTCTTCGGCTTTTCCCTTCAGGGGATTATCAAGCAGCAGATGGGTCCTGGTGAACCGGAATGCCCTCTTAAAAGGGAAAACTCCTACTGTTATTCCCAATATCTTCCGCGGGGTATCATGGTTATCTAATTCACCGATACCCACAACCCTGCCCTCTTTATTAAGGTGGTCCCATCTCTCCAGGGTTTTGTCCCGGGGACCTTTTAAGACGTAAGCGGGAAAGAGATACGCGATCAGTGCACTCGGAAGGCTTTTCAGCGTAGATTGCCAGTCGGTCATAAAATCCCACACGCCCATTCCTGTATAACCGTAGACCGACCAGTCCTGCCATGGAAAATGTTTCACGTGAAACTTTTCTGTGCCTTCGTGATCCGGATGAGCTATAAAGCCAATTCCTCCAAGCGCATTTACCCTGTCTATATAATCTTGTGGCTTGCACTCTATATCGTTTTCGTTAACGATAAGCTCTTCATTTATATCAAACGCCAGGTAGTGATTAAATCGCGGCGATATTTCCTGGCCGACTACGAGAAGTATACCGCCATTCCATCCTTCCGATCCGTCTTTTCTTGCGGCTAATGTGGAATGGTCTGTAAGCATAAGAAAATCGATGCCGTTTTCGCCGGCCGCCTTTATGATCTCTTTTATGGAAACTCTTCCATCGAAAGAATAAAGGGAATGAAAATGTATAACTCCTGTATAATCGTATAATTCCATAGGATGGTCTCCCGATTAGTTCTAGCTAATTACGGCAAACAAGCGCGGTATTTACGGTTGGCACTAAAAGGGTTCAAGTATTCAGGGGTTCGAGGGGTCAAGTGAAAGGTGTATTGGGTAATTGGAGAAGAACCTCAGTATCTAATCATTGAACCGTGAATCTGAGTAGCTACCGTCTGTTTTATGGCAGCTTCAGAGTCTCAAGCGGACAACCCCCGCAAAGTGGCTTTTTCCTGCAAAAACACTTTCCCGTGTTTACAAGCAGGGCATGGTATTGATTGTACAGTGATGTGTCCTGTGGAAGGTTCTCCATAAAAAGCGCCTGTATCTCTTTATAACTCCGGTGCTGGGAAATAATACCATGCCTTTCCAGTATCCTGCGGGTGTAGGCATCAACGACAAAAACCGGTTTGCCGCCGCCATAAAGCAGTATGCTGTCCGCCGTCTCTTCGCCAATCCCATTTACACCCAGTAATTTTTCCCGGAGTGTCTGCAGTTCTTCATTAAACATTTTATCCATGTTGCCGGCATATTCTTCCTGCAGAAATTGAAGGAACGCCTTGAGTCTTTTTGTCTTTATATTATAATATCCTGAAGATCTGATAAGTTCGGCAACCACACTGTCTTCCGCGGCATAAAGACTCAACGAGTCGAGGAGATCCGCCTGTTTCAAATTGTCTATGGCAATCTCTACATTTTTCCAGTTCGTATTCTGGGTCAGGATTGCCCCAACGGCAATTTCAAAGGGGGTTTCACCTGGCCACCAGTGGAGTCCGCCGAAATGTTCATTAAGAGCTTTATAAATTTTGCACAGTTTCTCATGCAATTGCATCACTAAAAACCCCTAAATTTGGGAATCGAAGACCTGATACACTCGTAAAAAGCTCCGCTAT
>CAYLXS010000069.1:0-7675 GCA_964387765.1 uncultured Syntrophaceae bacterium | reverse complement strand
TGCTGTCATAAAGATCCTTTTCCACAACAGCAAGCTGTCGGCGTATTACCTTGTCTCTCGTCGATGTATTCCCCGTTATATATATCCTGCTGATATACACAAGATCGCCTTTGTCTATATCATAGGTTACATCGATCCTCTGTTTCTCGTTTCTGGACACGGTCCGCGGAACAACACTGGCATAGGCATAGCCCTCTTTATTACAGGCCTCTGTCAGAATATCGATGTCCTTTATTATGGCCTCTCTGTCGAAATAGTCTTTTTCAGTAATCTGAAGCTGATCCATTAACTCGGTCCGGGAAACGGTAAGAGTATCGCCCGTGATCTTCACGTCCCCCACCCTGAATTGTTTCCCTTCGATTACAGGTATCTTGATATATATCCATTTTTTATCATGGGTGATCTCCGGTTCGCCAATCCTGGCATCGACATAACCGTTGTTCAGGTAAAAAACCATTAGTTTGCTGGTGTCCTGTTTCAGCTTATACTCATTGAACACACCGGAATCAGTGATAAAATGGAATATACTCCACTCCGAGGTTTCCATCATGTCACTCAGTTCTTCATTCGTATATGCCCTGTTTCCCTCAAAGGTAATCTTTTTTACACAGAGCTCTTTGTTCTCAGTTATATTAAAAACTATCTGGGCACCCTTTTTATTTTTATTTACACTGTATTTGACCTCGGCGTTAAGATATCCTTCATTCCTGTAGAGAGTCTTTATTTTTTCGATATCCGATTTTAATCTGCTCAGATTGAGTATCTGTTTTTCTTTAACAGAGATAACTCCTTCCAGGTCTTCTTTCTCTATCTCGTCATTGCCTTCGATGCTTACGCTCACTATCATAGGCATCTCTTCCAGTGTGAAATTTATAACCTTTCCCTCAGGCGTACCTGTAACCCTGGCCGCGACATCCTTAAAGTAGCCCATCTTGTATATGGCTTTTATGTCGGAAGAAAGTCCCTTCTTTGAGAAAAGTTTACCCTTTGTGTTTTTCAGAACATTATATATGGCATCGTCTTCGATTCTGAGGTTTCCCGTGAACCTTATCTCCACGATCCTTTGGGCGGTGAGTATCTTTAGAAGAATATCATTCCCCAATCGCGAGGCCAGGACATCCAGGTTGTTCCCCTGAGCGAAGATATTGAAACGATACCCGCTTTTAACGTTTATCACTCCAACGTCCGTGCTAATCATATCACCCAGCCTGGTAAGACTCCCCACAACAACAAAATCGGCGCCTGTTTTCTTCCCCGCAGCGATAGCCTTCTGATCAGTCAGCCTACTCCCTTGAACCACTCCCACGGGAGTTTCTTCTTTAACAATTTCTATATATTCGGATTTCATTAGTCCGGCTGTCAACTTGCCGGTTATCTGGCTTTGCAGTAAAAGAATATTTCCGCTGGTGTGTATCTCAAAGGGTAAAACGGCAACTTTCTCGAGACTTTCCTTTTCAATGGAGGAGTGCGTAGCGGACAAGGCATTTAGAGGGAGAAACATAAGGAACAACACGATGATAAAAAAGTATTCTCTGTGTTTATAGATCATAAATCTTCCCATCCTTCAGGTTTATAGTGCGAGACATGCCATCTGCGAGTAACCTGTTGTGAGTGACTACAATAAGAGTGGTTTCCACTGCCCTGCCAAGGTCTAGAAGCAGGCCCTGTATCCTTTCCCCCGTTTTTACATCAAGGTTCCCCGTAGGTTCATCAGCCAGGATTACATCCGGATTCATTATTATTGCCCTCGCTATAGCAACCCTTTGCTGCTCGCCCCCGGAAAGTTCGCCAGGTTTGTGGGCCAACCTATCACCAAGCCCCACTTCAGTCAAGACAATCTCCCCCCTCCTGCAGGCATCTCCCTTCGGGATTCCGTTTATCAGGGCAGGCATGATGGTGTTCTCCAGGGCGGTGAATTCGGGAAGCAAATGGTAAGACTGAAAGACGAAGCCGATCTTCTTATTCCTGAATTCAGCGCGTCGGGGCTCATCCCATTCGAAGATATCCGCATCGTCAAAGAGCACACGGCCGGAAGTCGGATGATCAAGCGCTCCAAGTATCTGAAGGAGTGTGGTCTTGCCGGTGCCGGATGCACCCAGAATCGCCAGAGATTCTCCCCTCGCAATACGACAGTCGATTCCCTTCAATACCTCAATACGGTTTTCATCCTTTATAAAGGTTTTGGTCAGCTGGTGTATTTCAATCATTACATTACCTGCTTTCTATTCATACCTCAGCGCCTCGGCAGGATCCAGTTTTGAGGCCCTCCACGATGGATATATTGACGCCAGAAAGCATATAAGCATTGCCGCAATAACTATAACAGCAACATCTCCATAGTTTATCTTAGAGGGGACTTCATTCAGGTAGTAGACACCCTCCGGGAGTATCTTGAAGCCGAAGAGGTTTTCCACCGACCGGCTTATCCATTCCAGATTCAGCGCAACGGTAATCCCTGCAATACAGCCCAGGATGATCCCGATTCCTCCTATAATAATTCCTTCTATCATAAATATTTTCATGATGCTTCTCGCAGTGGCACCCATTGATTTCAATATGGCTATATCTCTGGACTTTTCCATAACCGTCATAATCAGTGTGGTTATTATGTTGAATGCGGCAACAATTACAATCAGGCTGAGGATGATAAACATAACTCTCTTTTCAAGCTTCAGCGCAGAGAAAAGATTTTTGTTCATTTCCATCCAGCTTCTTGCCCAGTAGGGATACCCAAGCCTGTTTTGAATGGCCTTTGCAATCCTGCCTGCTCCGTAGATATCGTCCACCTTTATTTCAATCCCTGTAACCGTGTCTTTCATACCAAGAAACTTCTTACAGTTCTTAAGCGACATGAAAACCAGTGATGAATCATATTCATACGAGCCTGAATCAAAGATACCCACTACACTGAACTTCTTGATTTTGGGGACAATTCCCATAGGAGTTGAAATTCCCATGGGAACCAATATTTCCACTGTGTCAAAAAGCAAAAGGCCCAGATTCTGCGCCAGTTCCTTCCCTATGACAACCCCGGGCAGATCCGTCTTGTTCCCCCCGCTGGAGAGATTATCAATATTCCCATCCCTCATCTTTCCGAGATTTATAACATTGCCGTACGTTTCGATCGACATACCCCGCAGAACCACACCTGTGACCCGCCCGCTGTTTTTAAGCATGGCCTGACCATATATAAACGGAGTGGAGGCCACAACACCATCAACCGATTTGAGCTCCTCCATAACCCGTTCATGATTTCCCATTCCCCCGGTGTATTCCATAAGGACAATGTGAGAGTTTATTCCCAATATCTTATCGCGAAGCTCAATCTCAAAACCGTTCATGACAGCCAGCACAATAATAAGCGCGGCAACTCCCAGGAAGATACCTGCCACTGATATAAATGTGTTGGCTGATATAAAGGTTTGTTTTCTTTTTGCCCGGAGATAACGCAGGCCTATGAAGAACTCATATGACATATTTTAGAAACCCACAGTATTTATATCGGTAAATCTTCGACTTTCGAATTCTGAGTTCCGAGTCAAAGAACTCCCGAACTCTGCGCCTGTTATTTCGCCTTTGCTCTCATGTGAGGAAATAATATAACGTCTCGTATGGATGGCGAATCGGTAAAAAGCATCACAAGCCGGTCTATCCCTATCCCTTCGCCAGCGGTTGGGGGCATTCCATATTCCAGAGCGCCGATGTAATCTTCGTCCATTTCATGGGCCTCCTTGTCTCCCGCCTCTCTTTCCTTCAACTGCATGGCAAACCTGTTTCTCTGATCCTCAGGATCATTGAGCTCTGAAAAGGCGTTGGCAAGCTCCTTGCCATAAATATGCAACTCGAAACGATCGGTAAATCCGCTGTTATCAGTACTCTTTCTCGAAAGGGGTGATACCTCTACCGGATAGCTCGTGATAAATGTCGGCTGGATAAGACTGTCCTCCGCCACTTCCTCGAATATAGCCACTATAATCTTTCCCAGCGGTTCATCGTCTTCAACGGGCAGGTCTATACTTATCGCGTATTGGGCGGCCTTTGTCCTGTCTTCCAGGACATCCGGAGTGACATCTGAATATTTCAGGACAGCTTCTTTCACTGTCAGGCGCTGCCAGGGACGGTGAAGATCTATCTCAGTACCCTGATAATCAAATTTGAGAGAACCGAAGATCTCCATGGCAACAAATGTTATCATTTCCTCCGTCATAACCATCAAATCTTCATAAGTAGCATAGGCCTGATAGAATTCCATCATTGTAAATTCCGGGTTGTGAAAGGTTGATATACCCTCATTCCTGAAATTTCTGTTTATCTCAAAAACCCTTTCAAGTCCTCCAACAATAAGACGCTTCAAGTAAAGCTCCGGCGCTATCCTCAGGTAGAGATCCATATCCAGGGTATTGTGATATGTCTTAAAGGGTCGCGCAACAGCACCTCCGGCCATGGGCTGCATCATGGGGGTTTCCACTTCAAGGAAATCTCTTCCCTGCATGAAATCGCGAATAAGTTTTATAATCCTGCTTCTCGTATAAAAGACTTCCTTGACGGCGGGATTCATTATAAGGTCAATGTGTCTCTGTCTGTACCTGGCTTCAACGTCGGTGAGTCCGTGCCATTTCTCCGGCAATGGTCTCACAGACTTTGACAGGAGACGTATCTCATCGGCATCGACGGTCAGTTCGCCGGTTCTCGTTTTGAGAAGGTTTCCTGAAATAAAAACTATATCTCCCACATCAAATTTCTTGAAGATGGCGTATATATCTCTGCCAACTTTATCTCTTGCTATATATCCCTGTATTCTTCCATCTCTGTCCTGAATATTTACAAACGCGGCTTTGCCGAAGTTGCGTATTGCCATCAGTCTCCCAGCCAGGGCAAACTTTTCTTCAATCTCTTTAAGCTCCTCGTTATCCATATCGCCGAACCGGTCGATAACGGATTTAGTGGTGGCGGTCACCCTCACATCATTCGGATACAGCTCAACCCCCATAGACCTCAGCGATTCTATCTTTTCCTTCCTCTTCCGCAGCAGCTCACTCTTCTCATCCATTAAATAACCCCTTAAACGTAAAGCAAACTTAACTATATCCTTTTCCATATTTAGTCAAGGGTTTTGAGAAAAAGGATTGACAAAAAAACTCTATAATAATAGCATGCTGGCCTGTTCGCGCATGGAAAACCTGAACAAGATCTGAGCAGAATAGTTATCTTGCTGTTCGTGGTATTGAAAGGTGTTGTACAATGGAGAACATTATAGGCAAAAAAAGGGCTCTCGATATTATCAGCCGGTTCCACGATTCGAAAGTGCTGGTAGTCGGAGATATTATGGTCGACCAGTTCATCTGGGGAAAAGTGTCCCGCATCTCACCGGAAGCTCCTGTACCTGTCGTAAGGGTCACATCTGAAAGTCTTCTCCTGGGTGGTTGTACCAATGTGTTGAACAACGTATTCTCTATGGGAGGAAAAGTCGCCGTCTCCGGCATCGTCGGATCGGACAACATGGGCAGATGGCTGACAGCCAGGTTGGAAGGGATGGGCATAGATACAGCAGGCGTCATCATAGAGCATGGACGTCCCACCATAGTAAAAACGAGGGTAGTTGCCCATCACCAGCAGGTGGTAAGATTTGACAGAGAAGACAATAGCCCGGTTTCTCGGAACAGTCTCCAGGGAATAATAGAATACATAAAATCGGTGAAGGATGATCTGGGTGCAGTTATTATCTCGGATTACAACAAGGGAGTCTTTTCGGAAAACCTCATCAAAGGGATAAAGGAAATAACATCGGAGAGGGGAATAATTCTGTGCATCGATCCTAAACAAAGTGATTTTTCCCTTTACCGCGGGTGTGACTTGATAACGCCTAACCACCAGGAGATGGAACGAGCGCTCGGTATGGAGCTTGAGAATACTAATGATATTATAAAGGGTGGCAGGACACTTATCAGGAAATTCGATTTCGGAGCTCTCCTGGTAACGAGGGGCAAAGATGGAATGAGCCTCTTCGAAAATGATGGCGGGGTCACGCATATCCCCACTGTCGCCAGAGAAGTTTTCGATGTAACCGGTGCCGGTGACACAGTAATAGGGGTTTTTGCTCTCTGCGTTGCGGCGGGGGCAACATTGAAAGAGGCCTCCGTTCTGGCCAATCATGCGGCCGGCATCGCGGTCGGCAAGGTGGGTACAGCACCGGTCTATCAGGATGAATTAAAAAAGGCGCTATGAGCAGACCAGCCTCCCCTGAACCGGTCAAGATTATATCCAGCATATTTTCCGGAAACAGGGACATACTGAACAAAGCCATAACGATCCTGTCAGAACAATTTGGATGGATCGATTATATAAGCATGTTTGTTCCCTTTGAATACACCGATTACTACGCAAAAGAGTCGGGGGGGGGCCTTGTCAGGCGTTTTATATCTTTTGAAACCCTTGTATCGCCGGATACGCTTCCCGATATAAAGCTGTTCACAAATAAAGTAGAAGAAAACTTTATGAGTGACGGTAACCGGCTTGTCAATATAGACCCGGGATATATATCACAGGCCCATCTGATCCTTGCCACGGGAAAGGCCTACACCCACCGTCCCTATATCAGGAACGGTATATATGCCGATCTGACGCTTATATTTACAAAACATACCTTCCGGAGTCTCGAGTGGACATACCCTGATTATTCAGATAAAAACGTGATAATGATGTTCAACAACATAAGAGAGAGATACACCATTCAGCTTCAAAAGTTGGAAAACAACCAGCTGTGAACCGTAAATTTTGAACAAGGAGAACAATCTATGATAAGAAGCATGACAGGTTATGGAAGCGCGGAAGCTGTTTTTGCGGGGAAGAAAGTGAACGTTGAAATCAAATCCCTCAATCACAGAAATCTGGAGAGCAGTATACGGCTGCCCGTCTTCCTCTCCCCCCTTGAGGTGAATATCAAGAAAAGGGTGGGAGAGCGAATTTCAAGGGGAAGAGTTGAGATAAACATCAAGATAGATTCAGATG
The DNA here is from genome assembly GCA_964387765.1 of uncultured Syntrophaceae bacterium. Taxonomy (GTDB): domain Bacteria; phylum Desulfobacterota; class Syntrophia; order Syntrophales; family UBA2210; genus UBA2210. Next base: position 667 of record CAYLXS010000069.1, on the reverse strand, counting down.
CGGGTGCAAATGGCGGAGATAAACTGGAGGCAAATCTTCCTCTCATCAGTAGCTATTATTCCTTAATGACAGACCTGAAGGAGAAGTTCAATCTCACCGATGAGATAACGCTGAACACCCTCGTCAGGTTGAAGGGCGGCATCTGTATGTCGGAGACAGAAATTGACCCTGAGGAGGCATGGGATACAATTTGCAGGGCCCTGGATAATTCCATCGACTCCCTGATACAAATGAAGGAGGCTGAAGGCAGCCTTCTCTGCAAGGATTTTGTCGCGCGTCTTGATGTCATCAGCGTTTACATAAAAGAGCTGGAATCAAGGGTCCCTCAGGTGGTCAGACAGTACCAGGAAAGACTTTTGGGAAGGGTCCGGGAACTGGCGGACGGCGTGGAGTGTGATGAATCAAGACTGATTCAGGAAGTCGCGATAATGGCTGAAAAGAGCGACATCACCGAAGAAATCGTACGCCTTAAAAGTCACATGAAACAGTTTGGCAAGATGCTGAACAGTGATATCGCCATAGGCAGAAAAATGGATTTTCTGTTTCAGGAAATGCATAGGGAAATAAACACAATCGGGTCCAAGAGTAACGACCTCGCAATATCCGGCAACGTAATAGAGATAAAGACGGAACTTGCCAAGTTGAGAGAACAGGTGCAGAACATTGA
>CAYLXS010000068.1:0-7856 GCA_964387765.1 uncultured Syntrophaceae bacterium | reverse complement strand
ATATAGCTCGAATCCATCGGCCAATACTGCAAATGTTCACTTATGCGGAGATAGATCGTTTTTATGTCTCGCAGAAGGAGATCAGCAGCTATCTGGTCCGGCGAGCAGGGTGACATGTTTCCACATCTCATCCTGCTCGCCGGACCAGACCACTTTTGTTGCCGCTTTCGGGCCCCCGCAATTGTTCATATAATCTATTCTCTTCCCTCAGGCTTCTCCTGAGAAACTTTATTTTTCTTATCCTGTCTACCCTTCTTCATAATCGAAAAAGCAATAAAAATCATTATCCCTCCGATTAAAATGCTTATCCTGTCTTTAGACCACAGGCCGTAGGCAAAATCCGCCGCGCCCAGGATCATGAAAAAGATGAGAAAATATTTACCCATTTCGGTATTGTTTCCTCCCTGTGGAATCAGTCCAGAATTTCATAACTGCTTATCTGGACGCTTGATCGCAGATTACTCAATATGCGTTCCAGCAATATACCCTCATTCGTATCATAGGAGTATCCGAAGGTCGCCCTTACTCCAAGAGAGATAAACTGCACTGCGCGATCGAGTGCAATGGGGAGACTGTCTCCCTGCAATAAACTACCCACGATTACACTGGTAAAGGCATCTCCCGTACCGGGATAGCTGGCGGGCAAATACTCGCAGATAACCTTCCAGAACCGGTCGTCCTTCTTATTATAGGCAATCACCGATGTCTTGCTGCGATCCTCATTCTCATGGATGCCGGTGACTATGACTATTCGAGGACCCTTTTCCGCAAGCGCTGCAATCCAATCTTTTATCTCCGGTAGTGATATGTAAGGAGCATACGCTTTATCGAGAAGGAGGGATGCCTCCGTCAGATTCGGCGTGATCACATCGGCCTTTCTTATCAGCGACTGCATTTCCCGAACCATATCCTCACTAAGGGGACCATAGAGGGACCCGTCATCGCCAAGAACCGGATCCACCACGATCAGTTGATCCTCCTGTGAGAAATGACTCATGAAATCCATGACCGTATTTATCTGCCGGTGGGAACCGAGGAACCCGCTGTAGATGGCATCAAAGCTCAGACCCAGTTCCTTCCAGTGGTGGATATAGTCATCCATCTGATCGGTCAGGTCCACAAAATGATAATTTTTGAATTTACTGTGGGTTGAAAGGACTGCGGTCGGCAGGGGACAGACCTGAATCCCCATAGTGGAAAGTATGGGGATCACCACCGTTAATGAAGCTCGTCCGAAACCCGATAAATCATGAATGGCAGCCACTCTCTTAACGGGATTCTTCATGTATGTTTCGCTCCCTTTTTTACCGCTTTTCGTATGTTCCGGAACCTGTACTCAGGCCCCTCATCTTTCTATCACGGATTATTACATTATACCAAAGGAAAGGGGGTCCCGCCCCTACTTATACCCCGACATTTTCCCCGTTACAGTCTCTATGTCAACCCGTATGACGGCAGTTTTTTCCACCGTTTTTTCCGGATAAGCGAAGGATTTTTCCGAATAATGCTTCATAATGATATCGAGGGCCCTGAGCTTGGAATCCATGTCCTCAAGAAGTTGCGCCTTCCCATATCCTATCACGCTTTTATATCTGACACTCCAGTCGCATCCCTTATCTGATTGAATGGGTTCGCCATCATTATCGAATTCAAAACATACATTACTGTTCTTTCTGAGGATGTCAATTTTTTTACCCGCCGCAGCACCGTGAAAATAGAGAGCCGTGCCATCATATCCGAAAGAAAGCGGAACGATATAGGGTCTGTCCTCTTCCGAAAGGGCCAGTCTGCAAAATAGTGATTCATTAATAATGGAATCAATAACGTCTCTATCGGTGATCTCTTTGTCCTTCCTTCTCATAGTTTACCTCTATAGTTTCATTTTTCTTCTGATATACCAGACGAGAAAAATACTCATAGCAATAACCGAGATGATTCGTAAGTATGTCACATAATCTCTTGTCTCCTTCGTGGAGAGATCACCCTCCGTCGTCTCCTTCACCTGCTCACCGCCTTTATAGTCTCCGACGGGATGTTTTTCCGTCTCTGCCGCATACGAAACAGCACCCTTCTCCATTATAAAAGTCTCTTTGCCGGATGTTGCGGTGATGTCCGATTGCTTTCCGTCAACATGAATCATGTTCAAACCGAACAAAAGAAGGACACTTACGAGGATAATTTTGACAGCTCTGCTCTTTTCAGGTCGTTGCATCGTCTGCCCATCAGAGGGAAAGAATGGCTGGCGGTTCCCCGGGATTGTTGGCTTCACACATTTTCATGAAATCTTGCATATTTACTCTCTTCCTCTTTGTTTATTTTTTATCTCTTTAATCGAGATGTAGGAATGAATTATATACCACTCCATTCCCCGTAATTACGAGAAATCTCCCTCGTCCCTTTTGGTTTTTCTGCGCGGCAACGACGCCAGCATCATGACGAGATATATCCCCGTGCATCTGACTGTCCTGCGGGCGTAAGATGCCATATCGCCGGGGGGGTTGTCAATATTTTTTGAATAAAGATTTGGCCCCAATGCGTCTCTCAGCCTTTCCGACGGACGCCTTCCGCATTCGCAACCTTCATCGACGCAACTACCATTTCGGGGGTCACGGGCGCCAGCTCATTGTGAATCGTTTCTTTGGCCCCGCAGGCGACATTCGCGACCTTTATCAGATCGTCGTCTGATACACTGTCAAGACCGATGTCGGCGAATGTCGTGGGCAGACCTACCGATTCACAGAAAGAATAGACCTCATCAATGGTCTCGCTCGGCTTATCGGTGAGGAAGAGGGAGGTCAGCACTCCGAACGCAACCTTTTCGCCATGATAATATCCGTGACACTGCTCAAGCGTCGTCAGACCATCGTGAATCGCGTGTGCCGTGGCAAGACCACCACTCTCGAACCCCAGTCCGCTCAGGAGGATATTTGCCTCCGTGACGTGCTCAAGCGCGGGGGTGACAACCTTCGCTTCACAGGCCAGTCTCGCGGAAGCACCATGCTCCAGGAGCAGATCATAACAGAGACGCGCGAGGGTAAAGACCGCCGTGGATCCTGTGCCGCCCGCCATGTTCCGGGCATGCTTGATCATGCACGATTCGGCTTCAAACCACGTAGCAAGCGCATCACCCATCCCCGCAACCAGGAGCCTCACGAGCGAACGGGCGATGATATCCGTATCGACCAATACGACATCGGGATTTCTGCGAAGGACCAGCACCCGCTTGATGCGGCCCGTCTCCTTGTAAATAACCGACAGGGCGCTACAGGGGGCATCCGTTGAAGCGATGGTGGGAACGACAATGACCGGGCATTCGAGACCGTGCGCAACCGCCTTTGCCGTATCCAGGGTCTTTCCTCCGTCGATCCCGACAACCACATCACACCCCGCTCCCCTCGCCAGATCGGATAGCCGGTCTATCTCCTCATCCAGGCACTCACGGCCGAACTGTTCGGCGACAACGGGGACCGCATCCTCCAGCGCGACCTTAAGAGGGGGAAGAACGGTATCAAAGGAGGAAGGACTGCAGATGAGAAATCCCTTCGTGCCGTACCGGGGAATAAGCTTCGTCAGGCGCTGGATAGCGCCGCTTCCCTGTATATATCTTCCGGGGAAAATCGTGGTCGTGATCATATATGACCCTTTCTTTTCGTATTTTTACAATCGCACGTGGCTCGCCTTCGCATGGAACAGTGTCCCTCTTCTCTCGCTCCCGATACGGGGGCGATTCCTTTTTCGGCAACAGTTCTTTACTTTAACAGCTCCCTCGATATTACAAGCTTCATGATCTGGTTTGTCCCTTCATAGATCTGAGTGATCTTCGCGTCCCGCATCATGCGCTCAAAGGGATATTCACGCATATATCCGTATCCGCCGGCAATCTGAAGGGCATCGGTGGTGACCTTCATCGCCACATTTGAGGCAACCAATTTCGAGGACGCGGACAGGTAGCTCCTGTTCGGATCTTTATCGTCGATCAGTTGGGCAGCCTGATATACTAGGCTTCGAGCCGCATCTACCTCGGCTGCCATGTCCGCCAGCATCCAGCTGATCCCTTGGAAACTGGAGATCGGCCTGCCAAACTGTACACGTTCCTTTGCATATTTTACGGCAAGTTCCAGAGCTCCTTTGGCAACACCGCAGGCCTGAGCGGCAATAACGGGACGGGAAGTGTCCAGGGTCTTCATGGCGTAAATAAATCCCTTTCCTTCCACACCGATGAGGTTCTCTTCCGGTATCTCAACATCTTCAAAAACCAGCTCGCCCGTGGGTGATCCCTTGATCCCCATCTTCTTCTCCCACTTCGCCACGGAAAAACCGGGGGCGTCGGTGGGAACCACGAATGCACTGATTCCTTTTACACCCTTCGACGCATCAGTCATTGCAAAAACGGTAATGAAATTCGCCACGGGGCCGTTGGTAATAAAGCACTTGCTCCCGTTGATGATATATTTGTCGCCCTTCTTCACCGCGCGGGTCGACATGGCTGCGGAATCGGAACCCGCCCCCGGCTCGGTAAGTCCGTAGGAGATAAGCACCTCACCCGAGGCAACCATGGGGCCATACTTTTTCTTCTGCTCTTCGGTGCCTCCGATAAGAATTGGTTCCCATCCCAGCGACTGTCCCTGCACGATCAGTGAAGAACTGACGCAGGCACGCGCTATCTCTTCCACGGCAAGACAGGTATACATATGCCCCTGATCGGTCCCCCCATACTGCTTGGGAACAGACAGCCCCAAAAGCCCCATATCCTGAAATATCTTCTTCAAATCCCAGGGAAACTCTTCTTTCTCATCAATCTCCGCCGCGCGCGGCGCAACCTTCTCATCAACCATCCTTCTGAGCTGCTCTACAAACATCTTCTGCTCTTCATTATGTAACAGGTACATTCCTCTCTCTTCCTCCTGAATCCTGTTGTCTGATGCCTTCCGCCCTAACCAGGGCTACCTGATGAACGTCAACTATTATTTCCCTCTAACGACAATTGATTTTCTTTCTACCAGCAATCTCTTTGTCTTTTCTTCTCATTATCGAACACTCCTTACTCTCATAGTTTCATTTTTCCCCTTATATACCAGACAAGAAGAATACTTATAGCAACTACCGATAATATCCGCAGCAGGGTGATAAATCTCTCTTTTTTATTCCGGAATCATCACTCTGATCATCCGGAACACCGTTATTCACTCCATTATTTTCGGCGGGAATCTTTCCCTCCGGAGCCGCACAGGCAATAGTCCGCAGATCCCAATCATAAATGCCTAAACCAATTATTTCAGAGAAGTTTGATCTGTCTATATCAAAATGTAAGACACCAACACCGCAGAAAGAGAAAAGAATTGATAGAAGGGCTGTAAAAGCTATAGCCTTTTTAAATGATCTCACTCGATCTTCCTCAATAAGATAATGCCTCACGGGGACAGCAGACGCGGAATTAAGCCAGTAGCCTTCTCTGTGTCTTTTCCAAGAAGAAAATCAACACCTCTGCGCGCGCATTCGGAATAGAAACCCACGGAGCCCAAAAGATCAAGCATTTTCGCAATCTCATCAGGCGTCCTGCCGTCTAAGCCCGGAATCACATATCCATCTTTTGACCGCCGGATAACGTCCCCATCCAGGGCATCTTCCAGAAGCATCCTGTTGACTCCCGCAAGATTACCATCCACAAACTGCCTGTCGCCAAAGGCCCCTATAACTCCAAAGACCGCCAGTCTTGCATTGGTGGGCATTGAGCCACGGTTTGACAGTCTGAGTAATCTGCGGGCGAAGAGGGCACAGACCGATGCCCCCGAGCTTTCGGTATCGCCGTTAATGCCGAAGTGCTCCGAATTGATATGAACAACATTTTCAGGGGTATCACCACCGGGAAGATGATGGTCCAGGATCACCGTCAACAAGCTCCTCTTTGCATAGCGGCCTATCAGTTCCGAACTCTGTCCACCCAGATCCGCATACACAAGGCATTCTCCCGGCACCTTGTATATCCTTTCGAGCATGAATTCATGGATCTTCTCTACCGCAAGGAGCTTATGTCGTATGGAAAGCATATCAAACGCCATGGACAGCGCGGCGGCAGCGCAGAGACCGTCGGCATCGTTGTGATGGATCACCGTCAGGCTACATTGCTTTTGCTCGAGGGTATCACGCAGTATGCCAGCACCGCGTGTGTGCTCGCTTAAGAACTGCCGATATCGTTTCATATAAAGCAAGCCCTGTAAGGTAAGAAAGTAAAAAGGGTTTTTCCTTTATCCGTCACCATTCCTCGAATCTCTAGAGGTCAGGCCGATCCCTAACTCTCAGTGGAATCCCTTTTACCAATGGGGATATAGTCCCTCTTCGTCAATCCCATATAAATCTGTCGGGGACGATCTATCTTCCGGTTGGGGGTGTCAAGACTCTCTTTCCATTGACTGATCCAACCGGGAAGGCGTCCAATGGCGAACATGACTGTAAACATATTCAGTGGAATCCCTATCGCTCTCAAGAAAATTCCGCTGTAAAAATCGACGTTCGGGTACAAATAATGATCAATAAAATACTGATCTTTCCGGGCAACGTCTCTCAATCTTCTCGCTATGTTGAGGAGAGGATCGTTCCGATTCATTTTCAGCAATGCCATTTCAGCTATTTTTTCCATGATGGGGGCACGCGGGTCATAGGTTTTGTAAACCCGGTGACCAAACCCCATCAACAGAAAAGAATCGTTCTTATCTTTCGCGCGGGCGATAAAAGGATCGACATCACCACCGCTGTCATAGATTTTTTGAAGCATTTCGATCACGGCCTGATTCGCACCACCATGGAGCGGACCCCAGAGCGCCGATATACCAGCCGATACTGCGGCATAGAGATTGACACCGCTACTACCAATCACACGCACGGTTGTGGTCGAACAATTCTGTCCATGATCCGCATGGACAATCCAATACACATTCAGAGCTTTCACGATATCTTCATCAATTTCATATGTCTTCACGGGTGAATCGAACATCATATACAGAAAGTTGGCACAATAACTCAGGTCATGGCACGGATATATCACCTTGTGACCAACGGATATATTGTACGAGACGGCGGCAAGGGTTCGTATCTTCGAAATGAGTCGCGCTACGGTTATATTGAGGGCCTCTATTTTCGTGGTATCCTGCATTTCGGGATAAAAGGCTCCGAGGGCATTCACCATCGATGAAAGAATGCCCATGGGATGAGTACGGGACGGATATTTTCGGAAGAATTCCAGCATATCCTCATGGATAAGCGAGTAATGGGTGAGTTCCTGTGAAAAGTCAGCAAGTTCATCAGCCGTAGGGAGGGCGTTATTAATAAGCAAATAGGCTGTTTCAACAAAACTCGAGTGCTCGACCAACTGCTCAATGGGTATGCCACGATATCGCAGGACAGCTTTTTCTCCGTCAATATAGCTGATACTACTTCTGCAGCTCGCCGTATTCACAAAACCCGGGTCGATGGTTACCAGGCCCGTGAGCTGACGAAGTTTTGAAATATCGAGAGCTCTCTCACCCTCGGTCCCGATCACCACGGGAATATCGTATATTTTTCCATCAATACACAATTGGGCAGCCTGCTTCACTTATCTTCCTCCTTTCCCGGGAAAATCGAAATGCCATCTGCTTCGGGCAGTCAAAGAATTTACCAAACAATAACGCACATAAGCCACCTAATGAACGGGTTACTTGACTCCAGAATTCCAGAGGTTGTTGAGGGGATGTAGTACTTGTGGCGATTTCCTCAAAAACGAAGAAACCGCCACGTAATTCAGGCATTTGATTACAACCGTGTTTTACACAACACCCTGAGCCATCATTGCCTCTGCGACCTTGGTAAAACCGGCTATG
>CAYLXS010000067.1:1659-7901 GCA_964387765.1 uncultured Syntrophaceae bacterium | reverse complement strand
TCTCCTGGAGTGCGAGCGAATAGCTTACAGCGCCCGCGCCCGACCCTCCGTATTCTGGAGGAACCATCATACCCATAAGGCCGAGTTCACCCATTTTCCTGATTACTTCCGCCGGAAATATTTCATTTTTGTCCCGTTCACAGGCATAGGGTTCAAGCTCTCTTTTCGCAAAATCTCTGGCCATCAGCCTGACCATTTCCTGTTCACTTGTCAATTGAAACAAAGTGCATTCCTCCTATGGAATATAAACTATGACCATAAGCTCGGTGGTCTCCTTTGTGGGGTTGCTCAATTTATGATGGAGGGCGGAATTGAAATGAATATATCCAGCCTTTTTCAGCTTTGTCACGTTATCCCCGATTTGGATTGTAAGGCCGCCCTTTAAAACATAGACGAATTCTTCACCTTCGTGGTGGTACTCAACACCCTTATGCTGTGTTTCAGGATCAATCGTCACAAGATATGCCCTCAGGTGCTTATCTGAACCAGCACGGGACAGGGGAGTGTACGAGTAGGAATCCACCCTTTTTTTGTGACTTTTGACCCGCAGTCGGGAAGCCTTTTTTTCTTCAACACTCTCAAGCTGGTCAACATCTATCTTGAAAATATGACTGAGCTGTATTACCAGTGACACGGGGGGGACAGTATTGTCATTTTCTATTTCTTCCAATATATCAAGAGGATAGCCTGTTTCATGAGCCAGTTCCTCCAAGCTTAATCCCTGGTTTTCCCGCAAGGCCTGTATCCTTTGACCAAAGGATTTCCATTTCTTGTCTTTTTTGGGCATGATATTACTCCATTTCTATAATCATGGTGACTGCCTCGCCGCCACCCAGACAGAGAGAAGCCTGTCCCATCTCAAGTTTTTGGCGCTTCATCTCATGTATGAGTGTTGTCAGAACCCGGGCGCCGGATGCTCCAATCGGATGACCAAGTGCAATCGCACCACCGTTGACATTTACTTTTTCGTGGTTGATACCAAGCTCTCTCATGACGGCAACCGTTGATCCCGCAAAGGCCTCGTTGATTTCGTGCAAATCAATATCGGTTGTTTGAAGGCCTGCCTTCTTGAGTGTTTTCGGAATAGAACGGATGGGAGCCATAAGGACATGTTCAAGCTTGATTCCAGCCGCCCCATATGCATAAATTTTCGCGAGAACAGAAAGACCTCGTTCCTGTGCTGTTTTGCGGGATGTGACCACGAGGGCCGATGCCCCATCACTGATGATAGAAGAATTCCCGGCAGTCGCATATCCCTCTTTCCCGAAGGCAGGTTTCATTTTAGAAAGGAGTTCCATACTGGTACCCCTGGGGCCTTCATCGGTATCGACAGTAATGATCCCCTTTCGTCTGTCCTGATGTGTGACAGGCACGATTTCATCGACAAACAATCCCTTTTCGATTGCTTCAGTTGCCCGTCTGTAGGAATCACAGGCAAATGCGTCCTGATCTTCCCTGCTGATCTTCCATTCTGCTGAAATAATGTCGTTGGTTAAACCCATGTGAAAATCATTAACGACATCCCAGAGCCCGTCGTGAACCATATGGTCAATAAGGCTGCCTGTCCCCATTCGAATCCCGAGGCGCGAATTGGGGAGATAATGCGGCGCCGCGCTCATGTTTTCCATACCACCGGCCACCACAAGGTCCGCAAAACCTGTCTGGATATACTGTGCCGCCAGCATTACCGCCAAAAGACCGGAGCCGCACACTTTATTGACGGTCATCGCACCTTTTTCGACGGGGATACCCGCGTTGATGGAGGCCTGTCTCGCCGGGTTTTGCCCGTATCCGCAGGGGAGAACCATGCCCATAATGATCTCGTCAATATCTTCCCGCTGAAGGCCCGCCCTTTTTACCGCTTCTTTAATGACAACTGCGCCAAGCTCTGTAGCCGGAATTTTACTCAACCCGCCCTGAAACGTCCCAAGTGGAGTTCTGCACGCACTTACAATCACCGCGTCACTATCGTGTTGCATGTAACTTCCCTCCTCAAATATTTTAGCTCCTCGTTCTATGATCCACTGAGAAGAAGATTGCCTCCCATTCTCTGTCATGCCCGAGAATGAAATCACATTATTGCTTTTGTCTGATACTGTCAACTTTTTTGTAAAAATCAACGAACCTGCATGGCAAGATGGTAAAAAAGTCTGGGGAAAGAGCGGCAGTCATACTTTAAAAAGCGTAGCATGGAATCTTTGTGGCCCGCAGAACACATTCAAACTACCTCGAAGTCTCAAAATACAATACTTATCAAGAAATTTCAGGAGCTAAAAATTTACAAATTTTTTCTTGGCATCCATTACTTTCGCAAGATATTTTCTTGCCTCATCGTGGGACAATCTTGTTTGAAGAATCTTGAGCACCTGAAGCGGGTCGAGCTTGTTTATGCATTGCGGCGCGTGGTCTCTGTCGGGGTCAAAGGTGCGCAGGACATTGCCGGCACCGGTGTTATAGGCGGCAATTACACAATATTCCCTGGATACGGGATCTCGAATATCGCCCAGGTATTTGTAATGCAGGATATGAAGGTAAGCAGTGCCATATTGAATGTTGTTCCCGGGATTAAAGAGAAACTCTCTGGAAGGCAGGCCATCAGCCTTATTCAAAAACCTGTGAACATCTTGCCCGGCAGTTGTAGGAACGATCTGCATGAGTCCAAAGGCCGGAGCATTACTCACCGCGTATGGATTGAAATCACTTTCGGTTTTAATAATAGCATAGACAAGATTTTTGCTGATGGAAAGGTCCTTTGCAAAGCGTTCAACGAGCGGTTTGTACTTCAAAGCCCGGATTTCACCGTGATCTTTTACCATCGGGATAACCACACGAGATACCTTTTTAATCTTATCCCCAGTTTTAATTGCCTTAGTCTGAAGTTTGTTTTTAATGAGATAATCGGCAAAATATCCTGCCCGCCAGGACCATCGAATATTTTTGCCCTCCTGGTCATTTACTTCACCATAGAGAAAAGGCATTTTACCCAGTTTCACAGTTCTGGCAGAATAAATATCCACGGCTCTGGGATCATCAGGGGTAAGCAGGGTTGTAATGATGGCATTTTTTAAGCTTTTTAATGGATCTTTCCGGTCCAGCGTTTCAACAGTGATTATCCCCCTGTCAAAATCGACCGAAGCGCGGGAAAGATAATTCTGAGTGTATTTGACATACTCCCTGGATCCCGGTTCTTTTATTTCTTCTTTTCCCCAGATGCCTCCGACAGCCTTTCTGAATGTTTCAATAAGTTTCGCAAAATCTTTCTGAAAACGCTTTATGTCCCGATCTAGCGCCTTCGGGTTCGCGGCATACCGGACCGCTTTCTCCGCGGCCATTCGCTGGGCAGACACAACATCCCCGGTAGCCGCTATTCTGGCCACGCGGGCAGCATCCCACGCGGAACACCCCGAAATAATTAGAATAACAAGAAATGCTACAGATAAATCTTTCATAAGTCACAAAAAGTTTCTCTGATTATGTTTATCATGGATACTCCTGTGTTTTCCGTCTGTCTATTTCTTTCATCTCCGGAATGAAATCCGTATTCCCCGCAGGATAAATGATTTTGCCTTCTATATCGACTTTCCTGATGGTGTTACATATCAACTAATGTCTGCATCAGGCGCGATACGCATGCGATGTTGCCTGCAAGGGGTTATTAGAGGCCAGTTTCTTTCCCAAACAATGGGCCCTTTTCCTGGCTTGTTCCGCTATTTGTTGCTGTTGCTCTGCGGCTACAAAGTCGATGAAAAGCAGACCAATAGTTCTCGCGCCAAGGGGGACAGAAACATTCTCAAGCAGGCTGACTGCCTTCGTCATTAACCGACCCATTTATCTTGCGTATTATTTTCAATTTTGCTGCTATTTTTAACAGGAAGAAGCCCTATACGTCAACGCCTGAAAATATCTATAAAACAGAAATCTGCTTGATGAAGTGAGGGATGTAATGAGGTTGTATAAAAAATCAGTCACTATTTTGTCCTTGACAGTTCATGATTCTCTTTGTTAACTATGGAAAAATTCTAATAAAAAGATAGAAGTCACTCTATATATCAAAACGGGTAAAGGAGGACATTCTAATGGGTATTTTCCTGAGTTTTTTGCCGTGGATTGCATTCTGGGTGCTGAGCGGTCGAAGTTTTGCAATTGCCGCTGCGGCTTCTGCCGTCGTAGTCGTTTTTATAACTATCCGTGATATCCGGGAGCACAACATCAAGATCCTTGATCTGGGCACTTTAGTATTTTTCGTATTGCTCACAGTCACCGCGTTGGATCGACAGGGTGATACACATTCTCATCTTCATGGGAGCTATTAAGTTCACTTCCTGGTACCCCGATTATGTAAAGAAAAAGTTTAAAGTCAATGAAGGAGTTACAGCAGAATAAATCTAATTTTATGGAGGTACATGACATGCGCATTATAGATCTTTCTTCCACAATTTCCCCAAGCCCCGAGGGAACCCCTGAATTTCTGAAGACGGAGATTGTTTATCACGATCATGCCGAAGGCGCGGCGCAGGTGAAGGCGCTTCTCCAGCTTCCGGCAAACCTCCTTCGCGATGGCGAGGGATGGGCAACAGAAACCATCACAAAACTCGGCACGCACGACTCGACTCATGTCGATGCACCATGGCATTACAACAGCACAATTGATGGCAAAAGGGCGCAAACGATTGACGAACTGCCGCTTGAATGGTTCTTCGGCGACGGTGTGAAGCTGGATATGACATGGAAAGGAGAAGGGGATGCTGTTACCGTAGAGGACATTGAAAAAGAGCTGGAACGTATCGGATACAAAATCAAGCCGATGGATATAGTACTGATTCAGACCGGAAGAGATATATTTTATAATGACCCCGGCTACATTTTCAAGGGTTGCGGCGTCACGGCAAGCTCCACAAAGTGGCTGTACGAAAAAGGCATTCGTGTCATGGGGATTGACGGATGGGGCTGGGATTCACCACTAAATATGCAGGCGCAGGAGGCGATTGATAAACAGGAAGAGGGCATTTTCTGGGCGGCCCATCAGGTAAACATTCCCTACTGCCACATCGAAAGGCTCGTCAATCTGGGGCCGCTCCCGCCGTTCGGTTTCAAGATAGCCTGTTTTCCTCTGAAGATCAAGGGGGGAAGTGCGGGGCCTGCCAGGGTTGTGGCAATCATGGAGGAATAAACTGCATCTACCGCAAGTGCGAGAGAAGGGGTCAGAAGGGGTCAGGTCTCCGTTTGACCTATCATCATGGAGTTCTTTATTATCTCATATCGCTTGTGCAAATCCTGATTCTTTTGAAACAGCTTTCCCATAGTTTCCAGAACGCTGCTGACGGAACTGTAACCACTCAGACAAAACTCGGAGCTGATATTAGTCAGACTGTCTTGCCGGAGCTTTCGGACTAAATAAATAGCCATGCTTCTCGGCTCGTTGAATTTCCCCCTTCTGGATTTCAGCAATTCGGATTCATCTATCTGATAATAAGAAGAAACTACTTTTTTTATTGTCTCAAGTTCAGGAGCAAGAATCATTGAATCGGGAATCTGAGGATCACGCTTCTGTTCAAAATATTTACCTTTCAACCAACTGGTAAATTTTTCATCCCCAAGAAATGCCGGCCATTTCTTCCGTTCAAAAACTTGCGTAATCTCATCTGAATCCTCATTCCGTATAAACTGCCTGTAAGCCCCGATTCGATCCCTCTCCTGTGTGGACAATATGGAAAGAATAAAATCTTTGTGAAGCCAGTCCCATTCCCTGGCTGATGATAAATAGCCGTTATGGCTGCTCCAGGGGTATGCCTCCAGATGATCCACAATGCCCGCCTTTAATGGGTTTCTGTGTATATAACGAACCAACTGTAGCAGATAATTGTCTCCATTTACCAGAATCGATTTAAACCGTCCACGAAACAATGGCCCGTCACAGCCGTGGGCTCGGTTGAAACGTTGCGTGTATACACCATTGATATGGCGCATGCATCGCGACAGGTTTCCTTTCGGGGTATGTATAAGCAAATGGTAGTGATTGGACATCAGGCAATAGGCGCTTATCCTGACACCCCATAATTCAGCGGCCTCCTTGAGCAGATCAAGGAACATCAGGTAATCATTTCGGACTTCAAAAATCCGATCAGATCGCCGCCCACGGTTCATTACATGATACCAGGCGCCCTCATATTCTATTCTTAATGGCCTGCTCATGGGCATTACTTATCAAAACAGTCAACATAAGTCAAACAGAGACTTGACCC
>CAYLXS010000067.1:0-1559 GCA_964387765.1 uncultured Syntrophaceae bacterium | reverse complement strand
TTTTTTGTGGATTTCTTCGGGAGCTGACATTAATTACCCACCCTGGTTAATTACGGGGGAACAGCCCGCCTCTGTTTGGAATGTAATTATCCATTATTGCCAAAAATCTTTTCCTGCGGGTGCTCCGGTATCAAATTCGCCATTTATCTTGTTTTGATGTAACTTTTTAAATCTCTATAGTAATTTTCATGTAGGCCAATCATTATTAATTCAAGATCATCGCCAACAAAACGATATGAAAGCAAATATTGGGCAGTTTTTAATTTGAATTTATGAACGAACACTCCACGGAGATCGCCTTTTTTCTCCGTGCCAATAGATGGGTTCTCGGCAATCTTTATCACCTGCTTGTCCATCGCCTTTTTTTCTTGCTTGCTGAATCTTTTTACTTTTCTCTCAAATGATCGGGACTGAAGAATTTTCATTGTCGATTATCCAAATTTGTACTCTGATGATTCACCTTGTTCCAACTCTGCAAGACCAATCAGGATATCTTTAATCAGGCTATAGGTTAAATCGGGATTTTCTTCAGCGCATTTTCCAATCCGTGCCCAATGTTCAATCTGACCAGTTAAAGAACGTTTATCGACTTTAGTAAATATTTTTGCGTCCCTGACTAATTCATCGGTGATTCTTACTGCGGTTGTCATTATCATTAGCTCCTTTGATCTTATTCTCAATAAAGATAACATAAAAAAATAGCATAATGCAACATAAAATTGTAATATGATACTCATTATTTGTTATGAAGGCCAAATGCTAAAATCAGGCGATCGAAAAGCAATTGAAGCTTCCCGCAACAAGTTGCGGGGAATGCGCTCGCTGTCCAATTCAAGAAATTGGTAATTGCCGAATCATTTGAGGCTGTAAAAGAATATATAAATGCAAAAACCCCGCGCGGTTTTTTGGGTCGCCTGCATGTTGTGATTATCTTTTTTCATTTGATGACAGCGCCTTTAACCCGCAGTGTTTCTCAATAGGCCGAAAATCCTTATCATTGTGTAGAAGTAGTATATCATTCTCAATGGCAGTTGAGGCAATCATGCAGTCTAAGGGTTTTCGGACAGTTATGCCTTTTTTACGTAATTTTCGGTAAATTTCTGCAGAACGTAAAAAGACAGTATAGTGCATCGGAAGCCAAATCAAAGTATTGAATAAATCTCTTGTTTTTCTGAATTCAGTATCTTTTCGAATGCCTTGGAGTACCTCTGTCAGAATGATTCCACAGGTGCAAATGTCTTCTCTGTGTGCAATAATATCTTCTAAAACTGCCACGTGTGGTAGCGATCGTGCCGCAAAAAAATCGAACCATACTGTCGTATCGACAAGGATTATTATATATCACGACCTTGCCGCCATTTGTTAAGATCACCCTCCCAGTTGATTTTGCCTTTGAGTTCAAGAATTTTAGCTTGAGATTCATGACGGTACAACTCATGCAATGCATGATCGATCAGGGCCTTGCGAGTTTTTAATCCGGTCACTTTTAAGCAATCTTCCACAAGTTTATCATCAAGCACAATATTTGTACGTTTCACTTAACACCTCCTTTGCACTGT
>CAYLXS010000066.1:0-7902 GCA_964387765.1 uncultured Syntrophaceae bacterium | reverse complement strand
GACCACGCGGTAGTTTTCCCAAGTTGATTCTATAACTCTTCTCAGGTCCGCAGGAGTCCGGTTGGAAAGATCCAGTAGAATTATGTTGCCATCATTTATTTCTACAACAGGAACCCTGGAGCAATCGATCTTCACTTCACCGGAAGGGGGTACCGGAATACAGTAACTCCCTTCTGTTATTACCTCGCCATACATCCTGTTTATGACATGACTTACAATGGACAGTATCTTATGTTCGGGTATGGTGACATCTTTGTATTCAGGTATGGGTGCGGATACATTTCCACTTCCAGTCGGGAGAAGTGTATCACCGGGGGATGTACCCGGAAACATAACGATCTGTCCGGGATATATCTTGTTTAAATCTTTAACCCCCGGGTTGAGACGCTTTACCATACCTAATATTTTATAGATCTTCCCGCGAGAAGCTCCGTATTTTTTTTGGATAACACTTGATATGCTATCCCCTCTTTTTACAACATATTTCAGGACAGCATCTTTTTGCGTTTTATCGGAAATCACACCGGGAGATGTATGCATGTCACCCACTGTTCCTGACCCTCTTTTACTGGGGAGGAGTATCCTCTGTCCGGGATATATAACATTTATGTCTTTCAGCTCAGGATTATCAAGCTTTACGAGTTTCAATATTCCGTAAGCCTCTTTCTTTGAGACCTCATATTTCTTTTTGATTATCTTAAACAGACAGTCATTTTTCTTGACCATATAGACGTCTGCCTGATGACTTGAGACGCCCACTCTCTTTAATGAAATATAGGCAGTATCTTCCCTAGAAAACGCACCCGACGGATAAGTCAAGATAAGAAAAAATATGATGATGAGAAAACAACCCTGCAGATTCCGCCTGTTCATTGAAATTCTCCTTCAAATATGGCAGTTTTTATATATGCATACCACACAAAAGTCAAATCGGGAAATGTACAAAAGAGCCTTCAAGGGTGTGACATTGGTTTGACACTCTCCAAAATTTCATATAAACAGGTTTCCTGTCATTCTCACCATAATAGTTTTACCCGGACTTAAAAATACGGAGCTGACAATGGATAAAATAAAATTCAGTAAACTTACCTTCATACAGGGACAGAATGGAGGAAAATACCCCTTTTGTAATTCTCTATTTATTGATGACAGAGAAAGAGTGGTTATAGACCCCGGTTCCGATGAGAAACTGTTGAAGAAATTTGACATGGAAAAGGGGATCGACATCATTATAAATTCGCATTACCATGAAGATCACACCTCTTTCAATTACCTCTTTCCGGAGGCAAAACTTTATGTACCCAAAGATGAGGCACCCTGTTTCAGATCCATAGAGAAGTTTCTCGATTTCTATGGGCTACTGGGAACAAATCTGGAGCATAAATGGCACGATATTTTCGTGAATCATTTTCACTACAGGGAACGTATTCCCGACCTCGGATTCAGTGATGGAGATCTCCTGAATTTCGGCGATACAACTCTTCAGATAATTCATACGCCCGGTCATACCATAGGGCACTCAAGCTTTTTCTTCCCGGAGGAGGAGATACTCTTTATGGGAGATCTGGACCTGACAGATTTCGGACCCTGGTATGGTGACAGGGTATCCGATATAGATCAGACCATAGCCTCTCTCCACAAATTGTTAACAATTCCTGCGAAAATATTCATCACCTCCCACGAGGCCGGCATAATAGAAGGGGATATCACAAAACAAGCGGAAAAATATCTTGGAATAATAGATCAGAGGGAAGAAACCTTGCTGAATTTTCTCGAAAAACCAAGGACACTGGATGAAATCGTCAATCAATGGATTATTTATAAGAAGCCCAGAGAACCAAGAGACCTTTTTGAACCAGGCGAACGGGGAATGATTAAGAAACACCTGAGTCGCCTGATAAAAAAGAAAGCCGTGAGCAGAAAAGGAAACAAGTATCATTTATTGTAGCTCTGGTCCCTGTTGCAACTGTAACTTAAATGATATATGGTTCCCCTGTAATTAACAATCCCTTGAAACAAGGAGAAAACTCAACATGATTGATCCTGAGTTTTTGAAAGAATTTCAAAAGAAGGTTGAAAAAAAGATAAGAGAGAATGAGATATCCGTAGTCCAGTACTGGTACGAGCGGCTTGGCAGATTGGTGTCCATGAAACCTGACGGTATTGCATCTCTCCAGTTAGAGATAAAAAAGGTGTACGATATGATGGAGAACAGGATTAAGATACTTAAGAAAGGTTAATATGAAAGATATAGCAAATTTTTTATTCGAGGCGGGAATGCTGCAAAAAACACCGAGATCGGGCTTTCAGTTTTTTGGGTCCGGCAGCGAATCCGTAGCGGAACATGTGCTGCAGACCATCTTCATCGGCTATACCCTGTGCAAACTGGAACCTGAAGTGGATGAAGCAAGGGTCCTGAAATTATGTCTGGTTCATGATTTTCCGGAGGCAAGAACCGGTGACATGAATTATGTCAACAAAAAATATGTATATGTGGATGAAAAGAAAGCGGTTGATGATCTTGCGAAAACCCTCTTTTTTGGAGATGAAATAAGATGCGCTATAGATGAATTCAACGAAAAGAAGACAAGAGAATCTCTTGTAGCGCATGACGCCGATCAGCTGGCATTGATCCTTCAGCTGAAAGAGTATGGCGATCTCGGCAACAAGTACAGCAAAGAGTGGATAGCATTTGCCGTAAAAAGACTTTGCACGGCCACCTCGAAAAAGCTTGCGGCAGCTATAGCAGAAACAGATTCGTCCGAATGGTGGTTCAAAGGTAAAAGTGACTGGTGGGTAAATGCAAACAACAGCAGGTAAGGGCTATCTTATGAAAAACAAAATATTGGGGTACTCTATTTTTCTGTCAGTGATAATCTGCATGACATTTCTCTCAGGCTGCGCCACAAGCCTTCAAAACAGAGAGAGGGCCTCTACCCATGTCAATATGGGCACTGCCTATCTTAAATCGGGACATTTCTCCCCGGCTCTGAGGGAATTCCTCGAAGCGCAACGTTTTTCCCCGAGTGATCCGGAAATACGCTACTACACCGGCCTTTCATATTACGGAAGCGGCATGAAGGAAGAAGCGAAGAGGGAATTCAAAAAAGCCCTGTCTATAAAACCCGATTATTCGGAAGCAAACAACTATATGGGAACCATATACCTGGAAGAGGGGCTTTATGACAGGGCAATAGAGAAATTTGACCTGGCCCTTTCCAATGTATTCTATGAAACCCCGGCCATAGCACTGAACAACATCGGCTGGGCATATTACAAAAAGGGAGATTACAAAACCGCACTGATAAAATATGGATCAGCTCTAAAGAGAGAACCAGGCACAATGATACTTCCACTCATTGAGAAGAACATGGGGATTGCATATCTCGCCAAGCATGACATCGATAAGGCAGTATTCCACCTGAAAAGGGCCATTGACATGGCACCCGGAATGATCGAGTCGCGGTACTGGCTGGGAATAAGTTATCTCGAAAAGGGAAACAGAGAAAAGGCAGTTGAAGAATTCCGAGCCGTCATTGAGACCAACCCTGAATCAGTATTTGGATTAAAAGCAAGGGAACAACTGGACTATATTTCACCATAAACCCGCGCCAGGGTAAAACTCCGAATTAGCAGTATGCTGTGAACCGTCGCATCCGAAATTATTGTTTCCATATTGTTCTCAATACAGACAAGGTGCCAACAATTCGGTATAGTTGGCGGTTCCTGATTTTCTTGCCTTGACAGAGCACAAGTTTTACCTTAAATTTGGCGGACTTTTCAACAAAGGAATAGATTTATTATGGGATCCAAGAAAAAGACAAAATCCAGGCAGATAAAGGCAAAACAGAAAAAGAAGAATATCAGGATACTTTATCTCTCATTAATTACCCTGATTGGAGTGGGGTTCCTTGTCTTCTTCTTCCTCTCACTGTTTGATTATATCTATCCTCCCGCTGATGGCAAGAGGGTTTCTATGGCAAGGGAAGAAAAACAAGAGGTAAAACTGTATTTCTCTGATCTCAGTGAACGATTCCTCATCTCGGAAAACAGGTATATTACAAAGAGAAAATCCCTCAACGATAATGTCAGAGAACTGGTAGTTGCGTTGATCGGCGGACCTAACACCGATCTGGTAGAAACATTCCCGAAGGAAACAGAACTTAGGAAAGTCAACGTAAAGAATGGGACAGCTTATATAGATTTCGGTAGAAATCTGATTGACCTTCATCCCGGAGGAAGTTCCAGTGAGATGATGACCATATATTCACTGACCAACACTATTACCATCAATGTGCCATCCGTTAAAAAGGTGAAACTACTGATAGATGGCAAGGGCCTGAAAACGATAAAGGGTCACATAGACACAACCAGACCTTTCGAGGTAAACAGAGAACTAATAGCAGGAAATCATTCTTAAAGACTTAGCACACCATGGCCACCGGAAAACTTTCAAAGACAAGAAATATAGGGATCATTGCCCATATCGACGCGGGAAAGACCACCGTAACGGAGAGGATTCTCTATTACACCGGCAAGACCTACAAACTGGGCGAGGTGCATGACGGTGAGGCGGTTATGGACTGGATGGCACAGGAGCAGGAACGGGGAATAACCATTACCTCCGCGGTCACTACCTGCTACTGGAAAGACAATGAAATACATATCATTGACACCCCGGGACATGTGGACTTCACCATAGAGGTTGAACGATCTCTCAGGGTTCTGGATGGAGTGCTGGCAGTATTCTGCGCCGTTGGCGGAGTAGAACCACAATCGGAAACAGTATGGCATCAGGCGGACAAATATGGCGTCCCTAAAATAGCATTCATCAATAAGATGGACAGAGTGGGTGCAAATTATCATAGTACGATAAACATGATGGAAAAAAAATTCAATTCCATACCCCTTCCGATCCAGATCCCATATATGAAAAATGAAACATTTTATGGAGTGATTGATCTTATCAGACAAAGGCTGATTACATGGGATGAGGATAGTCTGGGATTATTATATGATATTTCTGATATTCCTTCCAATATGATGCCCGAGACAGAAAAATACCGTGAGAAACTCATTGAAACACTTGCGGAGATCGATGACGTTATCGCCGAAAAATATTTAGAGGAAAAAGAAATTACTGAAGAAGAGATCATTTCTTCAATCAGGAATGCGACCCTTTCGCTAAGTGTAGTCCCTGTGATGTGCGGCACGGCTCTGCGGAATAAGGGGATCCAATTAATCCTTGATTCTATTACCAATTTCCTGCCCTCCCCTGAAGACATTCCCCCCATTGAGGGAGTCAACCCCGTAACCAAAGCTATTGAAAAGCGTCGCAGTAATATAAAGGGCCCTCTCGCAGCACTCGCATTTAAGGTCATGCTGGATGAGGGAAGAAAAATCACCTATATGAGAATCTACTCCGGCAAAATAAAGGCCGGGGAAGATATATACAACGCAAGCAGGGGGAAAAAAGAAAAGGTCTCCAGACTCCTGAAAATGCACTCTAATAAGAGAGAGCGTGTTACTGAAGCCGTGGCCGGGGATATAATAGCGGTTATAGGTCTGAAAGATACCTCTACAGGGGATACCATATGCGATGAATCTGCTCCGATTATCCTGGAACCGATAGAATTCTACGAACCGGTAATCAGCCAGGCAATTGAAGCCAGAACACCGGGAGACCAAGAAAGACTCTCATTCGCTCTTGTAAAACTGGCAAGCGAAGACCCCACCCTCAAGATCAAATATAACGACGAAACGGCACAGACTATCATCTCCGGAATGGGTGAACTCCATCTTGAAATAATCATCGACAGGCTTATAAAAGAGTTTCACACCAATGTGAATATAGGTAAGCCCAAGGTTGTTTACAGAGAAACCATAGAAGGAAAAACAGATGTCGAAGAAATATTCGACAAGAAGCTTGGCGACAGGAAGCACTTCGGTCACGTTGCCTTGCATCTGGAACCCAACAAACGGGGAGAGGGACTGAATCTAATTGACGAGGTCAAAGATGAAGTGATCCCGGATGAGTTTCACGCCACTATAGAAAAAAGTCTTCGGGATGCCGCCCTCAGCGGTGTTGTGGCAGGCTACCCGGTTGTTGATGTCATTGTAAGAATCACCGGGGGTTCTTTCAGAGAAGCAGACTCAACAAACTTAGGTTATGAAATAGCCGCTTCAACAGCCTTTTCAAGCGGGTGCTCGCGCGCAAAGCCCATTTTGCTGGAGCCCATCGTCACGGTGGATATAATAACACCGAGTGAATTCATGGGTGAAGTTATCGGAAATATCAACTCTAGGAAAGGGGAAATGGAAAGTATAAATCACAAAGATCCCATCAGCGAAATAAAAGCTCGCGTCCCCTTGAAACAAATGTTCGGATATTCAACAGACCTGCGTTCCCTCACCCAGGGAAGGGGAACTTTTTCAATGCAGTTCCTGAAATACGATAAGGTATAAATACCCTGAGGCAATTTTATGAGTTCTGATTTTTTTTACTCCACCGAACGCATCCTCGGATGCTTTTATCGCATAAGCGCCCTCGTCACAACCCCTCTCAGTGATGATGATGTCCTTCAGAATATTTTAGATGAAGCGGTGGATACGATGGGTTTTCACAGGGGTGTAATATGCCTGTTGGATGAAGAAAAAGAAAACCTGATCACAAAGGTAGTCAAAAATTACAGTCCCGAGGAAGCGCAGAGAGCGTTCTCTAAAAACCTCAACATGAAAAATCATGACTGCCTCGTAACAAAAGTGGCGAGGACCGGCACTCACATCGTCCTTGAAGACTCAGAAAAAGACCCCCGGATTACACCGACAGACCGCAAGATAACAAGCCTCTACAAAGGAGGGAGCGGGTTTTACTCAGCCTTTTGTGGCCCACTCAAGATAAATGACAATGTCATCGGCATAATAGCTATGTGGTACGAAAAGAAGACCAACTTTCCACCGGAGGTGATAAGCATCCTCCTGACTTTCGCAAATCATATTAGCCTAGCAATACATAACTTGAGACTTTTTGAAGGTAACAGACAGAAAATAAAAAGGCTGTTGACATTACAGGAAACGGTATCCCAGTTGAATTCAAGCTATGCTCTGGATAAGATACACAAAACCGTTATAAACAGCGCCCTCAAAATAGGAGGTGCGGACAGGGCACTGCTCTACTTCACAGATACAGAAAAGGGCAGATGCCTGATAAGCAACGGGGAAGAGGTGTCTCTGGATGAAGAAAACATATACCATTCCAAGATAGAACAAAGCATCATCAAAAGGGCCCTGGATACCGAAACCATGATAGTCCAATCTCAGCTCCGGGATACGGATACTGCACCCATATTCAATGGCTATCCTTCGGAAATAGCTATACCTTTGAGGATAAAGAATCAATTTAAAGGCGTACTCTATCTTGGCAAGAAACACGGAGATTATTCAAAAGATCAGCGAAGCATTCTTGATATACTAATCATAAACTCCGCTGTTTCATATGATAGTGCAATCATGCATTCTCAGCTTTCCCTGGAAGCAAAATCCTTGAAAACGGAAGTTGAAGCCCTCAAAGAAAAAGAAAGCAAGTTGCTGGGCTTTCATAATATCATAGGAAATTCCAGCAAGATGCTGGATATATTTCAGATAATAAACGATGTGGCCGGACATGACACAAGCGTACTAATACAAGGTGAAAGCGGTACCGGAAAAGAATTGGTAGCCAGGGCGGTTCACAGACAGAGCTCCAGAAAGTCAAACCATTTTGTGGAAGTAAATTGCGCGGCGATACCGGGAACTTTGCTGGAAAGTGAACTCTTCGGCTACGAGGCCGGCGCTTTCACCGACGCCAGAAAGAAAAAGATCGGACTTATTGAATACGCGAATGGAGGAACATTCCTCCTAGAT
>CAYLXS010000065.1:1797-8036 GCA_964387765.1 uncultured Syntrophaceae bacterium | reverse complement strand
TCAGAGTAATGACCGGAACATCAATTTCGCCTCCAGTCCAGAGTTTTGAGGTGCGCGACATCAACTCCCCGCGAATAATTTCGGCAGAGCCGTCCGCTTCCAACTGACGGGGAAAGCGCATATCGGATATGTTCATCTTCTTTTCCTTATGATCGACTACCAAAGCTTGTCAACGGTAAAGGGGTGCAGGGGGTCAGACTCTTACTGTTTATTCCCCTAATATAAACAGTCCAAAGCCTCATATTGTTAGCGGGCTAAAGAATAAAGAAACGATCATTTTAAGTAGAATTTTACTCTACTGTTTTTGACATTTTCCGTCATTTTGGCCTGAAGAGATTCGGGTTCTACGAGAAATACTCTTTCTTTTTCTACCTTGCCGGAACGGAGGATGTAATCTTTAACCCGGGAAGCACGTTCATAAGCAAGACCCCTTAAATCGCCTTCAGTAACTATAATCTTACTTAACATTAATTGCTCCACTTCATCAGTTTTCTGCTTTTCTATCCTGTCTTTCTCCTTTTTTTGTTTGAGATCTATTTCCGCAGTATAGGCCATTATCAGATATTTTCGATATTCATCAGGTTCTATGTTGATTTCTTCGACAGATGGAGTTTTTAATCCCTTTTTGATGGAATAGTCATACTTTGCAGATTTCACTTTTTTCTCTAAAATAGATTGCCTGAGGCTTTCCGTATCTTTATCAATATCAACATGTCCTTCTATATCAAGTTTTAACAATGGTCTGTCATATAGAGCCGTGATCAATATATCCAGTTTCTTAGCATTTTCTTCAGTTATGGCAGAGCTTCCATAGCCGAATTCCGCATAACCGAGTTCTTCGCCGCCACCAAATATTGAACCGATGAGGGCAAAGGGTGCGGTTACCGCTTTTTCAATAATATTCCCGATAATCTTAACAATGAAATACCCTACACTAAATTCGGGGGCGTCAATATCGCCGGTTACGGGAATATCGAGGTCAATTTCTCCCTTTCTGTTTTGGAGAAGCGCTATGCCTAATTTTACGGGTAGTTTGAGGGCATCCGGGCTGTCCACCTCGTTACCAAGTATTAACTGATCAATAAATATCTTATTCTGGGAGATGAGTTTTTTCCCGTCGATTTTATAGTTCAGCTTCAGGACTAATTTTCCCTTGTCGATAACGTACCCAAGATATTTTCCGGAGTATGGCGTTAAGGGGCTTAAATCCTTATTGTCTAAGATAATTTGTATATCTGCATACAAATCTTCAGAAAAGGGGTCAATTTCTCCTGTAATTTCTATCGGGACGGTCTTATCAAGCTTTCCCCTGAATTCAACGCTCGCACCACGAGTTTCTTTGGAAGAAAGTCCCGATATTTTTCCTTCAATGTTAAAAAGATTTGTAGAATAAACCGGTTTAATTAATTTATCGGTGAAGTTAACATGACCGTTTTTAAAGCTTACTTTCTTGATAATAATGGGATCAAATAACTGCTGTGATTCTTTTTCTGTTGTTTCTTCTTTTTCATTCGAAGCGGAAACTTTTGCTTTTGTTGCCTCTTCTTTTTTAAGGATATTCAGAACGTTGATAGTTTTATCAGGGTTGATGATCAGCCCGGCATAGAAATCCGAAAGGTTAATGTTTTCTATCTTCAAAAAACCGGGGTTATAGCCTGTATCTATATCAATGAAACGGAGATCTTTGAATTTGAGAAGTTGATCTTTTGTTGCTTCGTCAATGGATGAAAAATCGGACACTGCAGCAGTACCTTTGTAGGTAGCCGTTAATTTGCCTCCTGTTGGTGCATTGATTACAACAGTTCCCTTTGTCGCAATCTTGCCATCTTCTATGATTATTCTCACTTTATCCAAAACATGTGCCCTGAATGGAAGAATATGATAGTCGGCAACAGCTATCTGCAGATCAGCAAAGACGGGAATAATGCTCAATGGCCCTTCCGCAGAGACAGTTCCTCCAAGCTCTTCCTCCAAGGTCAGCATAATACTGCCTTGACTGTTTGGAGCTGTCGAAATATCCTTACCAGTTAATGTCATGTTTTGAATCTTGATGCTGACGGGATGTTCTGCGGAGCTTAAAGAGGCATCGGAAAAAATAATTCTGCCTTTTGAGACATCTATACTGTCGAGTTGTATAATCGGGAGGGCTGCTTTACTTTCCTTTTCTGATATTTCTATGCTTTTCTTTTCCGATGCTTCTGTGTTTTGCGTATCTTCTTTCTTCTCTGTGGCTGGAACGAGGGACAATAAATTAACAACCCCTTGTTGATTCCGCTTTATGTGTATGAAGGGTTCTTCAATAATCAATTCCTTGAATATAAATGCCTTTTTAAAGAGAGACTTGCTCTGCAAATTCACATAAAATTTACCGAATGATGCGAATGGTGCCGCCCCTTCTTTTTCTTTTATTGTAAAATTTTCTATTGAAACTGAGAGAACATATGGATTCATCCTGAGTTTTTCAATAGAGACAACTTGCTGAAGAGATTGAGAGAGTTTATCTGCCAGAATCGACTTGAGTACAAGAGGTACAACCAAAAAACCTAATAGCGTATATAAAATAACGCATACTAACAGAGAGACAATAAACTTCTTTGCTGGATTTTTCATAGTTATCCTCCTGACTGAGAAATTTATTATGTCGCTTTTCTTATACCTTGTATTATCTGTTCTTGCACGTAGAGATGTGAGACGTTGTCAGCTTTTTATAAGTAAGAAAATTGCAGGAGCCCGGTGAGCACCGTATTCGTTTGACGATTTCCGAAGACCGCACGGAAGCTATTTCCCCGCCAGGTAATGCGCGCCTGATAAGAGCGGATGCTGGTAAAGCATGCGGGGGCCGGCATATTTCATCACTGCCCTGATCCTCTCCCTCATGTCCGGTTTGTAGCAATGTACAGGACATTTGGCGCACTTTGGTTTGTTCTCCTGAAAGGGACATTTTTCAAGGCGTTGCACAACGTAGTCCAAGAGCTGCCGGCACTCGGGACAGAGCCCTTCTTTAGTACCATGTTGTCCATGACAGAAGATCTCAATCATCGTCTCAGCTGTTCTGCTTTCCAACTCCATTTTTGAATGATTGTTAGACATAATATGACAATTTCACCTTTTGCCAAACTTCACTTTACATTTTTGACGTCGGGTTTATCTGCATCACTTTTACGGTCTGCCAACTGGCAGGATTGTTTCATTCAGGTGGATATTCCCATTTTGGGCAATATATAAGCCTGAAGAACAAACCAGACTGCAATAATCGCAAACATGATTAATGTTTCTTTCATAATAAACAGATCTCCTTACAGCTGTTTTCTTGTTGGTTATATCCCCGGACAGAGTTAAACGCCGTAGCCTGCGCGTTCAATCGCCGCCTTTACTTTTTCAATGCTGCTTTTCCCCTCTATTTCAAATGCCACGCTTTTTTCGTCCAGGTGAACATCTACATTCGATGTCCCGGCGACCGATTCGACAGCTTTTTTTACCGTGCCCGCGCAATGCATGCAGGTCATACCCTGAACAGACAGACGTATTTTATTGTCTCCCACTTCTCTTTCTCCTTTTACCTTGTCCAGAATCTTGATTTTTAGATAATACCACCCGATCATCATGGCCAGTATAACAGAGCCGCCTGTCTTCAGCCATGCAGGCAGCATTTCGTGATTATGAAGGATTATGACGTTTTGAAAACCGAAATGCGCTGTAAATATATTGAGCAGATATCCCAGCAAGAGGCTGATAAGGGCAATGGCCGACAGATAAATAATGGTGGATTTTTTGCCAAGAACCTTAAAGACCGTCAAAATAGTCATGGCATTCGTCGCGGGACCCGTCAGGAGAAAAACCAGAGCAGCGCCTGGTGAGATGCCCTTCATTATAAGTGAAGCGGCGACAGGTGTGGATGCCGCGGCACACACGTAGACAGGGATTCCGACGGCCAGCATTAAAAGCATGGATAGAAAATCACTGCCAAGGTATTTTTCAAAAAATCCGTCAGGTATCAGAGCGGATATAATGCCCGCGGCAATTATCCCCACCACCAGTGCGTTTGCAAGGGAACCGAGCAGGTCATATTCAATATAGCCGGGAATTGATTTGAGCCGTTTATAATAACTCTCCCGCGGGACAGCATTGTCCGGTAAAACAATCTCTGCTTGATCAGGCTCGTTCCTGCCAAGGATATTAACCATGATACCGGCAGTCAGTGCGGTGACCAGTGACGCGACAATGCGGAAAAGAGCGAACACCCATCCGAGAAGAGAATAGGTAATCATGAAACTGTCCGCGCCAACCTGCGGCGTCGCAATGAGAAATGATATGGTAGAGCCCTTTGACGCGCCGCTTTTCCTGAGGGAAGCTGCAACCGGCACAACGCCGCATGAACAGAGGGGAAGGGGTATGCCGAATATTGTTGACTTTACGACAGAGAGAAAGGAGTCGCGCCCCAGCTGACGACGTATGACGGATTCCGGAAAGAAAACGTAGAGTATCCCGGCAACAATAAATCCGAACAACAGATACAGTGATATCTCATTGAAAAAGAACAAAATCTCTTTTGATACATGCACTACAAAACTCATGTGCTTTGCCCTATAATGTACTGACGGCAGCGATCCATTGCAGGTATTATCTTCAGCACCCGGAGCAGTTTCCTCCGCATGAACCGCCAGACAGGCTGGAGGTAATGGAAAACCCTGAGCCTCTGTACGTAGTAGTGAAATCTATGCTTACAGGCTTCACCCGTTCAAATAATTGTTCATCTATCACGAATGTGATGCCATCTTCCTTGAAAATCTTATCTTCTTCCTTAGCCCCATCCAGAGACATTCCCAGTGAAGGACCAGCTCACCCGCCTCCGGAATACACCAGCCGGACAGGGATTTTTTCTTCTCTAGATTCAAGGGCCTTTCTGATCATTTCCTGTGCCTTTTCTGAAACTTCAAACATTCTGCTTTCTCCTTTATATGATTTTTCCTTTTGTGCTTAACACTATTTCTTCCATCGGTATTTCCCTGTTCGATGCCTCTATTCCTTTTCCCACCATTATGGGAAGGCCGGAACAGCAGGGAACCTCCATAGTAACGGTGGTAACGCTATTAATATCCGCGGTTCTGAAAATATCCGCAAATCTGTTTGTGTAATCCTGGACGTCATCGAATTTCGGACATCCCATCATGACTACTTTCCCTTTCAGCAGATCCCGGTGAAGGGTGGGAAAGGCGACGGCCGTGCAGTCTGCAAGTATAAGAAGATCGGAGCCCTTGAGAAAAGGGGCGCTCGCGGGTACAAGTCTTATCTGGACAGGCCAGTGCGTGAGAGATGATTCGCCGCCGCTTTCCACGATATCGGCAGGTCTGTTTGCCTCCTGACATGATGTGAATGTTTCAAGAGTCTGGATATTCGTTGACGGGCATCCACAAGGCAGGGTGGGCAGCCCTTTTTCCGCAAGGTGCTGTTCCACAGCCCCTTCATTAAATGGCACTGCTTCTCGTTCAATTATCTTGAGCGCCCCGGTGGGGCATTCTCCGATACATGCACCAAGGCCATCACAATATATGTCTGAAACGACCCGCGCCTTGCCGTCAATAAGCTGCAAGGCACCCTCGACACACCCCGGCAGGCATTTACCGCACCCGTCACATAATTCTTCATCAATCTCAATTATTTTACGTAATGCTTTCATAGAATCACCTTATTGCGAGTCATTCTCCTTTCATCATCGCTTTGATATCTGTCTTCACGTCTCCGATTGGCTTGATATTAAAATTCTCTACTAGAACCTTGAGAACCCCTGGAGATACAAATGCCGGCAGTGTTGGTCCAAGGCGAATCCCCTTAACCCCGAGAAAGAGGAGGGCCAGAAGCACAGCCACAGCTTTCTGCTCATACCAGGCAATGTCATAAGATATGGGGAGCTCATTAATGTTTTCGAGCCCGAAGACTTCTTTCAGTTTCAAGGCGATAACGACTAGGGAATAGGAATCATTGCACTGGCCCGCGTCAAGCACCCTAGGGATACCGCCGATATCGCCGAGATCAAGTTTGTTATAGCGATACTTTGCGCAGCCCGCGGTCAGGATAACCGTATCTTCGGGAAGCTCCCGAGCGACATCTGTATAATAGTTCCTTGTTTTATGTCGTCCGTCACAGCCCGCCATTACGACGAAGCGCTTGATTGCCCCGGATTTCACGGCGTCCACAACCTTGTCGGCCAGCTCAATGACCTGATTATGGGCAAAGCCTCC
>CAYLXS010000065.1:0-1697 GCA_964387765.1 uncultured Syntrophaceae bacterium | reverse complement strand
TTGAATGCGGGATAAGAATTGGCCGGCAGCATTTCGCCATGGGTGTACACAT
Source organism: uncultured Syntrophaceae bacterium (assembly GCA_964387765.1). GTDB lineage: Bacteria > Desulfobacterota > Syntrophia > Syntrophales > UBA2210 > UBA2210. The sequence goes on along the minus strand of CAYLXS010000065.1, from coordinate 1,645 downwards.
CCACACCCGTTCCTTCGGTTTGTTCCAGGAGCTCTTCCATGTCCTTGAGATCATGACCGGAGATAAGGGTTCCCGGGTTGCTTCTGACACCGATATTGACCTTGGAGATTTCAGGATTTCCATAGGTGGATGTGTTTGCCTTGTCAAGAAGGGCCATTCCACTGACTGCGAACTCTCCAGCCCTCATGACCATCGCCACCATCTCGTCAACGGTCAGGTTTTTTGTTGTGGAGGCAAGGGCTTCCATCAGGAAATCATATATCTTTTCATCCTCGTAACCTAGAATAGCCGCGTGATCCACATAGGCGGCGATGCCTTTTAATCCAATAATGAGTAGTTCTCTGAGCGAACGGACATCTTCATTGTCTGTGGAGAGGACACCGACACTGGCAGCCTTTTTATCGAATTCAGCAGGATCATCCGAGAACCACACGGCAGAATCGTGCAACTCTTCCGGAATATCACCTTCACATTTTTTCTTTAATTCATCCCGGAGCTTCAACCCCTCTCTGATTAGTGTGATCAATCTGTCATTGTCAAAGTTTGCATTCGTTATGGTCGCAAAGAGGGCTCTGGCAACGAACAATCCATACCTGTTATCTGATTCGCCTCTTTCTTTCGCTTTTTCGCCATAGATTGCGACGCCCTTTAAGACATAAATGAGCAGATCCTGAAGATTCGCCGTCTCTTCCGTCTTGCCGCAAATACCCTTTACTACACAACCCGTGTTTTTTGCCGTTTCCTGACATTGATAACAAAACATGTGATTCCTCCTTATTTAAGATTAATTTCTGTTATTGCTGATTACCAAGTTATCTTAAAGCACATTGCATCACCTTGACTTATGTTAAGAAGAGGTGATATTTCTCAAAAAGGGATCATGATTATGACAAAAGTGAACGATATTTTATTAAAAAGCCAGCTTTTCGGTGGGTTGTCTGAAGACCACCTCGAAGAGATCAAAAAAATATCGGTTGATAAACAGTTCAACAAGGGCGAGATAATCTTTTTTGACGGGGATGAAGGCAACGGATTCTATCTTGTAATCGAGGGAAGCGTAAATGTGTATAAAGTTTCTTCCGAAGGGAAGGAGCAGATCCTGCACATCGTTAAAGAGGGGGAAGCTATCGGCGCTGTTCCCGTCTTTTCAGGAAAATCATTTCCCGCTAATGCCCGGGCAATTTCAAAAAGCCATCTCTTATTTTTTCCAAGGGAAAAATTCATAAATCTCATAACAAACAATCCATCGCTCACGATGAATATTCTGGCGCTCCTCTCCATGCGGCTTCGTGAATTTACTATCCAGATCGAAAATCTTTCCCTGAAGGAAATTCCCGGTCGGTTGGCCGCCTATCTTCTCTATCTGTCTGAAGAACAGGGTGAGCAGTATATCATAAAACTGAACATTTCAAAACTCCAGCTTGCCGGTATTTTGGGTACAGGCCCGGAATCACTTTCAAGAGCCTTGGGAAATATGAAGAGCAGAAAGCTTATAGAAGAAGAAGGGTACAATATCAGGCTGGTTAACCGCGGTGCATTGGAAGCGCTCGCTGAGGACGGTAAAAGCTCCGCCTAAAAATGTCTTGAGATCCAGTTATGGCATATGGAGGAAAGATAGCAGTAGCAGGTTCCGATAATTCCGCTT
>CAYLXS010000064.1:5633-8078 GCA_964387765.1 uncultured Syntrophaceae bacterium | reverse complement strand
CACACTCCTGGGCCAGGTAAAAGGCGATGCCCTTATTATTAATGATTATATCAATGCCGGTATAAGGGAATTGACTGACCTCTACACACGTGCGATACCAAGGGCAGTTGACGCAGGCTGAACAGAAAACTGAGCTGAGCGGCGAGCGCGTTCCCCGCTCACGGTCTGCCTTTATGAGGAGGTATCCGTTTTGGCTGAAGACAGAAATGCACCCATTGCCTTTTCAAAGATGTCCGGCCATGGGAATGATTTCATTATTATAGACGACAGCTCTGGAGATGTCAGCAAAAGCTGGAGTGAACAGGATCATCCATGCGGATATCAAAGGCGGAAAAGGAAAGCTGTACGAACAATTTGTCAAATTCATTAATGACGGCAAACTAATCCTCGGTGTGTGCAACGGGTTTCAGCTTATGGTCAAGCTTGGGCTGCTGCCGGCATTTGACAGAGATTATTCCGCCCAGACAGTTACACTGACATTTAACGATTCGGGACGCTTTGAAGACCGGTGGGTTACCCTCAGGATAAACGGGGATTCACCCTGCGTTTTTACAGGGGGCCTTGAAAAGATATATCTTCCCGTAAGACACGGCGAGGGGAAAATCGTCACAGAAAACCCTGACGGGCTGGAGAGACTACACACAAACAATAACATCGTCATGCAGTACAGTGATGAAAATTATGAAAGAGCAACGATGGATTATCCGGACAATCCGAACGGTTCGGTGGATGCCATTGCAGGAATATGCGGTGAAACAGGGAGGATCTTCGGCCTTATGCCTCATCCGGAAACTTATCTCTCCACTACACCAATCACCCCCGATGGACAAGAGAGGACCTTCCTGAAGACGGAGCGGGACTTTCAATCTTTAGAAATGCCATCGATTTTATTCAGAAAAATCTCTGAGCAGGTCCTGCGTGAATATTTTCAGACGGGCATTCCCCTATGGTGAGATGTAAAGAGGACTGTTCTTTGCCGGTTATCTTTTCTTTTCCGCAACGATTTCGATCAAATGAGTTCACGAACCAGCACGCCTTCACCGGACAGGTAGGCCTTTATCTGATCCACCGTGTAATTTTTGTAGTGGACCATGGAGGCAATGAGTGCCGCGTCGGCGCCGGTCTCGACGAAGACGTCCTTCAGGTGCTCCGGTTTTCCTGCGCCGCCTGACGCTATCACCGGTATGGAAACGGCGCCGGATATCAGCGATGTCAGGGTGAGTTCATATCCCTTATTGGTTCCGTCGGCATCGATGGAATTGAGACATATTTCTCCCGCGCCCCAATCCTCCGCTTCTTTCGCCCACTTCAGGGCATCAATTCCCATGGGAGTCCTTCCACCATTTATCCAAACTTCATAGCCGGAGGGAATATACCTGCTTTTTTCAACCCGTTTTGCATCCATTCCCAGAACGATACACTGGTTTCCGAAAATTCTCGCACCCTCGGAGATAAGCCCGGGTTTCAAAACCGCCGCCGTATTGATACTGATTTTCTCTGCCCCCGCATCCAGAACGCTATACATATCATCCACGTTCCGGATACCTCCCCCTACAGAAAAGGGGATAAAAATATTTTGTGCCACCCTGTTTACCACATCAATGAGGATTCCCCGGTCATCGGATGATGCTGTGATATCATAAAAGACAAGCTCATCAACACCTTGTTCATAGTATTCTCTGGCCATATCCACAGGGTCGCCGATATCGACATTCCCCTTGAATCTTATGCCCTTTGTTGTCTTGCCCTCTCTGACATCGAGGCAGATAATTATTCGTTTGCTCAGCATTAACGCACCCTACCATCCCATTTACTGAAATTTTCCAGGATTGACAGGCCATAGCCACCGCTCTTTTCAAGATGAAACTGGGTAGCCACCACGTTATCTTTTCCTATGATCGAAGCAAAGTTTATCCCGTATTCTGTCTTCGCAATGATATGCTCATCTCTTTCCGGGTCCGGATAATAAGAATGGACGAAGTAAAACTGCGCCCTCGAATCAATACCGGCAAGCAGGGGGTGCGGTTGAGTCAGTACTATGGTATTCCATCCCATATGCGGAATCTTGAGCTTTGAGCCGGGGAAGCGTCTCACCCTTCCCGGTATCAGGTTGAGACATTTTGTGCTGTCCTCCTCGCTTTCTCCGAGAATAATCTGCGCGCCAAGGCAGATTCCGAGAAGAGGAATACCATTATTCACCACATCGCGGATTACCACATCCAGGCCCAAAGATTTTATAACATCCATCGCCCTTCCCGCGGCACCGACGCCGGGGAAAATTACCCTGTCTGAAGAAAGAATCTCCAAAGGGTTGCTGGTAATCCTGCATGTTACTCCAAGGTGGAGCAATGCCCTTTCAACTGATCTGAGATTACCAGCCCTGTAATCAATAATGGAAATCATACGCTTTAATTACCGCATTCGAGAAGGTTAGTCATCCATTCA
>CAYLXS010000064.1:2868-5533 GCA_964387765.1 uncultured Syntrophaceae bacterium | reverse complement strand
TAATGGAAATCATACGCTTTAATTACCGCATTCGAGAAGGTTAGTCATCCATTCAATTAACATGTCACGAGTAACCTCAGTGTGAAACTGGAGACCATATGCATTAACATATCTGAACGCCTGGTTGGGGGATTTTTCTGATGTTGCGAGTAAAGATCCTCCATATAGTGTTTCAAATGTACCTTCGTGCCACTGGAATACCTGCAGCTGATCTGTAACCCTATGAAAAAGAATGTTTCTCCGACCTGAGTCGGTCAGAGAAACAGATTCCCAGTCTGACTCTTTTTCAAGAGCTTTATTCACCGGGGCATGACGAGTCCTGGCAATCACCTGAGCGCCCAGACAGATTACCAGGATCGGGATGTTCGCATCAATCGCCCGCCTTAGAAATATTGTTTCTTCTTTCAGAAACGGGCTCATCATGGACATTCATCGGTTCACCCATCGTTACAATGGCATCGAAATTCTGTGCATCATCCGGGAGATTTTCGCCATTGTGGAGTTCCGCTTTTTAAATCTGTCAATCTTTAAAGGATTAAAGAAAGTCTCCAAGCGTACTGGGGGCCTCGGATTTGACATGTGTAATAATAAGTACCGTTTCACCTCACCTAAAGGATTGGCAGATATTTTTCTATCTCGTAATCACTTACGTGCATCCGGTAATTATTCCACTCTATTTTTTTATTAGCGATAAACTTTTCAAATATATGGTCACCCAGTGCTTCTCGCACAAGGTCACTCTTTTCCGTAGCCGATATTGCTTCACCCAGGCTTCCTGGTAAAGATTCAATACCCCTGCTTTCGCGCTCGGCAGGAGTCATCTTAAAGATATCATCCTCAATAGGTTCGGGAAGCTTATATCCTTCTTCAACACCTTTCAGCCCGGCGGCCAGCATAACCGCAAAGGCAAGATACGGATTGCACGCAGGGTCAGGACAACGAAATTCCATTCGTGTAGCATTTGCCTTGCCGGGTTTATACATGGGAACACGGATAAGTGCTGATCGATTTCTCCTCGCCCATGATATATAGACCGGTGCTTCATAACCCGGAACAAGCCTTTTGTATGAGTTTACCCATTGAGCAACGACAAGAGATATTTCACGGGAATGAGTCAGTAGCCCCGCAATATAGCTCTTAGCCATATCAGATAAATAATACTCATCTGTTTTATTAAAGAAGGCATTATCCGATCCCTTGAAAAGAGACTGATGTACATGCATTCCACTTCCATTTTCACCAAATACTGGTTTTGGCATAAATGTGGCGTATACCCCGTGTTTCATTGCTATTTCTTTAACCGTGAGCCGATATGTCATGGCCGCGTCCGCCATGAAAAGTGCCTCTTTGTATCGCAAGTCAATTTCGTGCTGACTCGGAGCCACCTCGTGATGACTGTATTCAACCTGAATGCCCATACTCTCAAGGGTTAGAATTGTATCTCGCCTGAGATCACTTGCAACGTCTAGGGGCGTAAGATCAAAATAGCCTCCACGATCAAGAAACTCCGGTTTTCCTGAATCACTTTTGAAATAGAAAAATTCAAGCTCCGGCCCTACATACAATTTATACCCTTTGTCAGCAGCCTTTTTCAAATTTCTCCTGAGAACCCAGCGCGGATCACCCTCATAGGGGTTGCCATCGGGAGTTGTGATATCACAGAACATTCGGGCAACGTTCATACCGTCTTTGACTCTCCAGGGAAGAACAACAAACGTTCCCGGATCAGGTTTTGCCAGCATATCACTCTCTTCAATTCTGGCAAAGCCTTCAATAGAGGACCCGTCAAAGCCCATTCCTTCTTCAAGGGCAGTTTCCAGTTCAGCCGGTGTAATCGAAAAGCTTTTCAAAAAACCAAGTACGTCTGTAAACCAGAGGCGTATAAACCTTACATTCTGTTCCTTTACCTGTTTTAGTACATATTCTTTGTCTTTCTTTACCATATTACAACCTCCTGCACTTTGATCTTGTTAAATTATCACAGCTTATCGGATTCATAATTGCGCAAATGCTGTGCCATATGTCAAATAAATATAAATAGCATTTAAAAACAGCACATTACAAATGTATATCAGCTAGTTAAACCATACGGCCGCACATACTATCCTACCATCCTGTAGAAAGCAACTCATAATACATGTATATTTGTAGATTCTCTAACCTATTGCCGCTTCTTCTTCCTCGCCGGTACGTATTCTTATTGTGTCAACTACATCGGATATAAATATTTTGCCATCTCCTATTTCGCCGGTCCTCGCTATTTGCTTCGGCCTAACCACAGGGTATCCTTTTCATGCCTAAATCGATCTTGAGTTCCTTTATGCGAGTCTCATCGCTGTCACCACGCTGGTTGTACCATTTCAAAACGTCTTCAGCTAACCCATCCATATTACGGGCTATTACTGTATAGCTCGATTCTATATCGTTCTCATCAAAGAGACTGTTTTGATACGACTTGCGTACAGCAACAATCCGAAAGGATTCTTCTGTCCTGTTCATGCAATGAATAGTCTCGGCAAGATGTTCATTCTGGCATGGATTTTCGGCTGTATGTTTCACTCGCAGGCCTGTCTTTACCACAGCAATCATCCCCGCTGGGTAAGGGGAGAATCTGCCCGAAGGCGGAGCAAAACCTTCAATTTTCAGAAATGCTGCCAACTTTATA
>CAYLXS010000064.1:0-2768 GCA_964387765.1 uncultured Syntrophaceae bacterium | reverse complement strand
TCTGCCCGAAGGCGGAGCAAAACCTTCAATTTTCAGAAATGCTGCCAACTTTATAAAAAAAGGACTTTAAATCTGAAGCCAATCCTGCCATACTAAGACATTTTTAAGGGGGTAGATCCGATTTGGCTGAAAACACAAATGAATCCATTGCATTTTCAAAGATGTCCGGCCATGGGAATGATTTTATTGTCATAGACAATCACTCCGAAGATATCATTACAAACTGGAGCGAACGCGCCTCTGTGTGTTGCAAACGCCGCACATCTGTTGGTGCTGACGGTCTTCTCATAATCGAGCCGAGCTCATCTGCCGATTTCAGGCTGCGGATATTCAACGCCGACGGGAGCGAGGCGGAGATGTGTGGCAACGGTGCGAGATGCGCGGCCGGGTTTGCCGTGAAAAAAGGCTTGGCGAAGGCTCAGATGGTTATGGAGACGATGGCGGGAGCAGTTGGTGCCTTTATGAAAAACGAAGTAGTAGCTATCCAGCTTACAAACCCATCTTCTCCGGAAGATAAAAGCTTTCTTGATATAGATGACACGCATATCCCCTTCTATTTCATAAATTCAGGAGTTCCACACGCCATAATATTCATGGACAGGGTTGCCGAAATGCCGGCAGATAAGGTGGCGAAAACAGGATACGCGATCAGATCTCACCCGACATTCGAGCCCGCGGGAACAAACGTTGATTTTGTGGAGATTATCGGACCGGGGCGTATCCGCGTGCGCACCTATGAAAGAGGTGTTGAGGAAGAAACCCTGGCGTGCGGAACAGGGGCAGTGGCATCGGCCATCATAAGTAGCAGGTTTAAGAGTGTGGGAGAACCTCCGATCCAGGTTGAGATGCCCGGTGGGACCCTCACCGTTGATTTCAAAAGTAAGGGTAATTCCTTTAAGGACGTGTGGCTTAGAGGAAAAGTCGAGTTTGTCTATGAAGGCAGAATAACCATATAAACGAAGGGGATATTCTCCGATCAAGAAAGCATAATATGGAAGAAACCGTTGTGGTTTTTGATTTTGGTTCACAAACCGCGCAGCTCATTGCGAGACGGATACGTGAGCTTGGAGTGTACTGTGAGATAGTGAGGCACGATACCTCAAAGGATGAATTGTTGAAATCAGGACCCGCGGCAATTGTACTCTCCGGCGGCCCCTTTTCCGTGTTTGAATCTGGGCACCCCAGGATGGACCGGCGTATATTGGACATGGGAATCCCGATACTGGGCATATGCTATGGAATGCAACTGCTGGCAGAAATAATGGGTGGCACGGTAGAGAAGGGAAAAGAGGGAGAGTACGGCCCCGCCCGGATAGAAGTTGAAGACCCGACCAATATTTTCAGGGATATGCCCCCCGGCCTTGATGTCTGGATGAGTCATGGAGATCATGTGACAAAGGCCCCTGAAGGATTCCGAACACTGGCAGGTACCCCCGCATGTCCCATCGCCGCTATGGCCAACAGCGAAAAGAAGATATACGGGATACAGTTTCACCCGGAGGTCGTGCACACACCGAGAGGCTCGGACATTATCAGAAACTTCCTGTTCAACGTTGCCTCCTGCCGGGGCGGATGGACGATGGACCGGTTCATCGATGAATCGGTAAAGAAAATCAAAACCCTTGTGGGGGATCATAACGTAATCTGCGGGCTTTCCGGCGGAGTGGACTCCTCGGTTGCGGCGGCACTGATACACCGCGCCATCGGAGACCGGATGAAGGCTGTTTTTGTAGACAATGGCCTTCTGAGAGAGGGAGAAGTGGAGGAAATACACTCCATGTTTACCAATGATTATCCTATCAATTTCCGAATCGTGGATGCCGCCGAGCGGTTTCTTACCGAACTGAAGGGGGTCGTCGATCCCGAGACAAAACGGAAGATCGTCGGGAAGACCTTCATCGATGTCTTCTCCGACGCGGCGGCTGATGTGCAGGGGGCGAAATTCCTCGCGCAGGGTACGCTCTACCCGGATATTATAGAAAGCCGGGCGGCGAATGGAGGACCTTCATCCACTATAAAGAGCCATCACAATGTGGGTGGACTGCCGAAAGGTCTTAAATTCGAGCTGCTCGAACCCTTGAAGGAACTTTTCAAGGATGAAGTGCGCCTCCTCGGAAAAGAGCTGGGGCTGCCCTCAAAGCTTCTTGCCCGACAGCCTTTCCCGGGTCCTGGACTGGCGGTACGTATAATAGGCGAAGTCACTGACGGCGCCCTGACCGTATTGAGAGAGGCAGACCTGATCGTCCGGGAAGAGATAGAGCACTACGATAAGAAGAATGAAATATGGCAGTTTTTTGCCGTTTTGTTGCCGGTCAAGAGCGTCGGAGTCATGGGAGATGAACGCACCTATGATAACGTGGTGGCGCTGAGGGCTGTGACAAGCCTGGACGCGATGACAGCGGACTGGGCCAGAATTCCCTATGATGTCCTGGGGCGTATATCCTCAAGGATAATCAATGAGGTAAGGGGGATTAACCGTGTTGTGTATGATATAAGTTCAAAACCACCGAGCACGATAGAATGGGAGTGATTTAACGGCTGTCCGGGATTGGCACTGCTGGTCGCGAGACAGATTTATTTGAGAAATATATAATTTAGGAGGACCTGACATGAATAAGACGTTTTCTTTTACAGGGGCGAAAAAGATAGTATTCGGTAACGGGGCATTTGAACAGTTGGCCGAACAAATAGGGGAGCTTGGCGGAAAGGCGCCGCTGATTGTCCTTGACAGGAACCTCTCCGTTTCGGGACTGAAGGAGAAGGTGTCC
>CAYLXS010000063.1:0-8145 GCA_964387765.1 uncultured Syntrophaceae bacterium | reverse complement strand
GAAGGTCTTGCTCCCGGCGATCGCGTGATTGTCGAAGGGGTGCAAAAGGTGAGGCCCGGTATGGGTGTAAAGGCTGTCCCTTTCAATGATAACAAACCCCGGCGTGGTTCTGAGACCGGATCTGAAATCCAGCCGCAAGAAAAAACTGACGGAGGGGCATAATGGTATCAAAATTTTTTCTGGATCGTCCGGTCTTCGCGTGGGTTATTGCCATCATCATAATGGTGGCTGGAGGTCTGGCGATCTACAATCTGCCTATATCCCAGTATCCTCCCATCGCCCCGCCGACCATCGCCATCAGCGCATTTTACCCCGGGGCTTCGGCCGAGACCGTTGAAAACAGTGTGACCCAGATCATTGAGCAGAAGATGACCGGGTTTGACAAACTATTGTATATATCCGCCACCAGTGATTCCGCGGGTGCTTCCCGTATCGAGCTGACTTTTGAGGCGGGGACCGATCCAGATCTTGCTTGGTCTCAGGTGCAGAACAAGCTTCAGCTCGCCATGTCGAGTCTGCCCGAGGTGATCAAGAGTCAGGGGGTACAGGTCGGTAAATCCACCAGGAACTATCTGATGGTCATAGGTCTGATCTCGGAAGACGGCAGCATGGACGGCAATGATTTGAGAGACTATGCCAAATCCAGCCTGGAGAAAATCGTGGCTCGTGTGCCGGGCGTGGGCGAGGTGCAAATCTTCGGGGCCGGGTATGCAATGCGCATCTGGCTCAATCCCGACAAGTTGACGAATTACCATATGACGGTGGATGATGTTATTACAGCTCTTAGAGTTTACAATGTGGAGGTTTCCGCAGGACAGTTAGGCGGGGCGCCAGCGGTGGAAGGTCAGCGTTTGAATGCCTCCATTGTTGTCCAGAATATGCTCAAAACTCCTGATGAGTTTGCCGCTATCCCCATTCGCATAAATCCGGACGGCTCTGCCGTGCGGATCAGCGACGTGGGCCGGACGGAACTGGGAACAGAGGTTTACGATATCGAGGCTTTTCACAACGGGAAACCTTCTGCTGGCATAGCCATACGCCAGGCCGCCGGTGCCAACGCCCTGGATACTGCCGATGCTGTCAAGGCGAAGATGGAAGAAATGGGCCGGTTTTTCCCCTCGGGGATGAAGGTTGTCTATCCTTTTGACACAACTCCTTTTATAAGGGTAGCCATCAATGAAGTGGTTAAAACCCTCTTCGAGGCTATTCTGCTGGTATTTCTGGTCATGTGGCTCTTTCTTGGCAACATTAGAGCCACCCTGATCCCTACCATCGCGGTTCCGGTTGTGATTCTGGGGACCTTTGGGATGCTGGGGTTGTTCGGATACTCCATCAACATGCTGACCATGTTTGCCATGGTGTTGGCCATCGGTCTCCTGGTGGACGACGCTATCGTGGTGGTGGAGAATGTTGAGAGGATCATGAGCGAGGAAGGACTTCCACCCAAAGAGGCCACGGCCAAGTCCATGGAACAGATCACCAGCGCGCTGATCGGTATCGGACTGGTCCTCTCGGCGGTGTTTGGTCCCATGGCTTTCTTCCCCGGTTCCACCGGTGTTATCTATCGCCAGTTTTCCTTAACCATTATCAGCTCTATGCTTCTGTCGGTTGTCGTTGCCTTGATCCTGACCCCGGTTCTCTGCTCGTCGCTTCTCAAACCGGTGGTTTCGGGACGCGAAGCGGACAATGCTATTGTCTTTCTCCGCCCGTTTTTCAGATGGTTTAACCACGTCTTTTTTCGCTTCAGACGCCTGTATGTAAGACTGGTGGAGCATTCTCTTGCCAGAAAGATCCGCTATCTTATTGTTTTCCTTGTTATCGTTGCGGCTCTGGGATTTTTATTTCAGCGGATGCCAACCTCATACCTCCCGAATGAAGACCAGGGGATATTGCTCACCCAGGTGATCATGCCGGCAGGTTCTACGCTGGAGCAGACCAGAGAAGTAACCAGACAGATCGAGAGCTATTTTAAGGAGAACGAAAAAGAGGCGGTGGAATCCTGTATGACCATTTCGGGTATGGGCTTTTCCGGAAGGGGCCAGAATAACGGCATGGTGTTTGTAAAACTGAAAGACTGGGAACTGCGTGAGCGGGACAGCCTGAAGGCCAAGGCAATCGCTGGAAGGGCGATGGGGGCTCTTTCGCAAATTCGTAATGCCATGGTGTTCGTCTTTCCGCCTCCGGCTGTCAGCGAACTGGGAATGGCCCAAGGGGTTGACTTCCAGCTGCTGGACCGTGGTGGTCTCGGGCACCAGACCTTGATGGCGGCTCAATACCAGCTCCTCGGGATAGCCGCCCGGGATCCGCGATTGGCCTCCGTTCGGCCCAACAGCATGGGAGATGTGCCCGAATATCGGGTTGATGTGGACTGGGATAAGGCAGGAGCCCTGGGGGTTCCCATTAATTCAATACACAGGACGATCTCAGCGGCCTTCGGAAGCGCTTATGCCAACGATTTCATTCAGGGTGGCCGGGTCAAGCGGGTATACGTGCAGGCGGATGCTCCCTACCGGATGTTGCCCCGTGACCTGGAAAAACTGTATGTTCGGAATATATCCGGAAAGATGGTTCCCGTTTCCTCTTTCGCCTCCAGCCACTGGACATCCGGTTCTCCCAAGCTGGAGCGTTTCAATGGATTTCCTTCCGTAAACATCTGGGGTGAAGCGGCGCCTGGAGAGAGTTCGGGAGAGGCCATGCAGGCTATGACAGAGGCAGTTGAAAAGCTGCCTAAAGGTATAGGTTTTGACTGGACCGGGCTTTCCTATCAGGAGATTATGGCGAGTTCTCAGGCACCCCTGCTGTACGCGTTTTCCATTTTCGTTATCTTCCTGTGTCTGGCGGCACTTTACGAGAGCTGGACTATACCCATCGCGGTCCTGCTTGTTCTCCCCCTTGGAGCTATTGGTGGTGTAATCGCCTCAAGCATGCGTGGGCTGGCCAACGATGTATATTTTCAGATCGGCCTTTTGACTACGCTGGGTTTGGCCACCAAGAACGCCATCCTGATTGTCCAGTTCGCCAAGGCCGGTCTTGAGAGGGGGATGGGGCTTATCGACGCTACCCTGGAGGGTGCTAAACTGCGATTTCGTCCGATCATTATGACCTCTCTTGCCTTCGGTTTCGGGGTATTGCCGCTTGCTCTGAGTACCGGGGCTGGCGCGGGGGCCCAGAATGCCATCGGTACCGGTGTTCTGGGGGGGATGGTGAGCGCCACCGTCCTGGTGGTCATTTTCGCGCCCCTCTTCTATGTGCTGGTCGAAAGGATCTTCGGCAGAAAAGGCAGGCATGAATCAGCCGAGGTACCCGGCATAAGTTCATCAGGGGGTGAGTCGCATGAATAGACGAGTGATTTTTTTACTGATTGGGATTGCCCTCTTTTCTGGAGGCTGCTCACTGGCCCCGGAATATACACGGCCTGAAGCCCCGGTCCCTGCAGATTGGCCACAGGGCGCGGCCTATAAAGAAAACAAGTCTACGGCCAGTGCCATGGTAGTACCGGAGCTAAGCCGGCAGGAATTCTTCGCCGATGAGCGACTTCAAAAGGTCATCGAGACAGCCTTGGACAACAACCGCGATCTGCGGCTTGCGGCCCTGAATGTGGAGCGGGCGCGGGCCCTTTACGGCATTCAACGGGCTGAACTGTTCCCCACAGTTAATGCGGTGGGCAGCGGAACCAAACAACGGGTACCCGCCGATCTTTCAACCACCGGAAAATCGATGACGGTGGAACAATACGGTGTCAATCTGGGTATCAGCTCCTGGGAAATCGATTTCTTCGGCCGTATCCGTAGCCTGAAAGATCGGGCTCTACAGGAATACCTGGCCACGGAGGAGGCCCGCCGCAGTGCCCAGATTGCGCTGGTATCCGAGGTCGCAAGAGTCTATCTGACCCTTGGGGCCGACCGGAAAAACCTCAAACTAGCACAATCCACCCTTGAGACCCAGCAGGCTGCTTATGATTTAGTTAAAAGACAATATGATGTCGGTATCGTGACCGAACTGGATCTGCGCCGAGCGCAAATCCCGGTGGATACTGCCAGGGGGAATGTCGCCCGCTACACGCAACTGGCGGCGCAGGCCCGAAATGCCCTGAACTTTCTAACCGGCTCTCCGGTGCCCGAAGCTCTCCTGCCGACGGATCTGAGCAGCGTTACCCCTCCCAGAGAAATTTCTCCGGGCTTGTCCTCCGAGGCGCTTTTGAACCGGCCGGACATTATTGCGGCGGAACATCGGCTCAAGGGGGCATATGCCTTTATCGGCGCGGCCCGGGCGGCTTTCTTCCCCCGCATCTCTCTGACTACCTCAGTGGGAACAGCAAGCGCCGAGCTGTCCGATTTATTTAGTTCAGGTTCGGCTGTCTGGAGCTTTATACCGCGGATCACTATGCCGATCTTTGACGCCCGCACCTGGGCCGCGCTGCGGGTCAGCAAGGCCGATCAAAAAATCGTCCTGACCCAGTATGAAAAGACCATCCAGACCGCTTTCCGGGAGGTCGCCGATGCCCTTGCCGCACAGGGGACAATAAATCAGCAGGTATCCGCGCAACAATCTCTGGTCGATGCCGTTGCGAAGACATATCAACTCTCAAATAAACGCTATACAATGGGAATTGACAGTTATCTTGGCGTCCTGGATGCACAGCGATCCCTCTATGGTGCGCAGCAGGGACTTACCTCGCTCCGTCTGGCCAGGCTCGCCAACCGGGTGAAGCTTTATGCGGTACTGGGTGGAGGGAGTAGTTGAGGGGGTAATCAATGATTGAAATTCACAAAAACTTAAAGAGAGGATACAGATATGGAAAAATATGAATACTATGCAGTGGAGAAGAAACCACCGGTCGCGTGGGTGTATCTCAACCGGCCCGAGAAGAAAAATGCCATGAATCTGCCGGCATGGAGAGAATCCATACCGATATTTGATGATCTTGATAAGGACCCAGACATCAGAGTGGTTGTCATAAGCGGCAAAGGTTCGTGTTTCACTGCCGGTATCGATCTTATGAGCATGATGGGAGCTGTGCCGGAGATTTTGAATAATGACCAGAAGGGTGGAACCAAATGGAGCCTTCTATCCAGGATATATCCTCTGCAGGAGACCATGACCTGTATAGAGAAATGCCGTAAACCGGTTATTGCCGCCATTCACGGATACTGTGTGGGCGCCGGCCTTGATATGGCGACCGCGTGCGACATCAGATTGTGTTCGGAAGACGCAACCTTTTCGCTGAGAGAAACCGCTGTAGGTTTCGTAGCCGATGTGGGTGTGCTGCAACGGATACCGCTGATTGTAGGGCAGGGCATCGCCAGGGAACTTGCCTATAGCGCGAAGTATATAAGCGCCGCTCGCGCGAAGGAAATACTGCTGGTTAACGAGGTATACAGGGATTACGAAGAGCTTATGAAGGGAGCGGAGGAGATGGCGATGGAGATTGGCAAGAGATCCCCGCTGGCGGTTCAGGCCTCAAAAGAAGTGCTTAATTACGGTGTCGGCAAGTCCGTCAATGATGGGCTTCGATATGTTGCCTCTATCAGTTCTAATATTGTCCCCTCAGACGATCTAATGGAAGCGGTTACCGCCTTTACCGAGAAGAGAGAGCCCAACTTTACGGGAAAGTAACCAGGAGGTGAGGAAACGGTCTGCATTATCTGTTCTGGAGATGATCACACGTTTTCTATCTCAGCCTTATAGCGATTGTAATAGGAAAGCACTTTATTGATATAATAATGTGTGGCCTTGAATGGAGGTATCCCTTGGTACTGCCTGACCTTCCTGCTCCCGGCGTTGTATGCCGCGAGGGCCACTTTGGTGTCTCCATCGAATTTATCGAGGAGTTGTCTAAAGTACCTGACACCACCATATATGTTATGCTCAGGGTTGAAGCTGTCTTCCACCCCAAGGGCTTTTGCCGTTGCGGGCATGAGCTGCATTAGTCCGCGTGCACCCTTTCCGGAGACGGCCCTGGGATTGTTACTCGACTCTGTCATGATAATAGCCCTTATGAGTTCCGGATCGACCTGATAGCGATCAGACGCCTTTTGTATAATCGAATGGAACAGAGGCTCTGTTGCTCCCGGTGCTGTGGATTGGAGAGAATAACTTTCTGATGGTTGAAGGTGGTTGTAGTTATAAAATATTCCTGGAAGAAGAAAAAGCACAACCGTTCCGATAATAAATGTCAGCCAGCATATCAAAACAGTCTGTCGGTGTAATGGTAAATCCTCGCTCATGATTAACCTCCTGTAACAAGATTGATAGTTATTTTTTAAACGGCGCCTGAATAGAGGAATAGGAACAATATGTCAAGAAAAAAATAAGAAATAATAAGGTGGAGTAGTTAAACTGAAAAAGAAACACCTCTTAGGCTTCAAAAATTCCTGTCTCTCGGAAATTCTGTGTGAAGAGTAAAAACCGGGTCAGTCCCGACGAATTGGGATTTACGAATGAATCAATCTTCACCAAAGACGCTTGCGGAAAAAATAAATATCTTTGTGTCCTTATCCTTCCACGCATCCTGTGGCAGATCCGCCTTGGCGCATGTCTCTCTCAGGAAAGTATCCCTGTCCCAGCTATATTCCGTGGCAACCTGCGGCAACAGCAATCCCGAATGGAAACCCTTTACAATGTAGATTCCATGCCGTCCTGTTTCAATCTCACCGACATTCTCTATCTGCCTCAATGGTGTCAACGCCGATATTTCTATATCCAGCCCCTCAAGTTCATCTTTCTTTACAGAACGGAACCGCGGGTCTTTAAAGGCAGCCGCCTGTGCCATTTCTTCAACAGTTTCATACAGGGGTTTCCTGCCTTCGATAAGCCCTATACAGCCCCTCAGCCGGCCCTGTTTTTTGAGTGTGACAAATGCACCCATTTTCTTCTTCAGGGTACTGGATTCTATTTTAAAACGGGGAATTTCTCCTCCGGTAAAGCCGGATTCGATACTCTTCCGCGCCATTTTGAGAAGCAATTCCTTTTCCTGTTTTGTCAGTTCATCCCCGGTAACTTCCCGTTCTTTCATATCATTCCCGGCATCTTCATAAAAGGCGACGGCGGCGTATCCCACGACTCCGCTTTTATCTCCCGTGACATCACCGGAATTCATATATTTCAGCACCATGCCCCTGTCAGCTCCCATCGCTTTGGCTACCATCATGGTCACGATAATAGCCCCGGCTCCACAGGCCTCGCACCTTCCACTTTCAAGGCTCCGCAGAAATCCCTCTATATCCATCTTTTCGATGTGTCCAAGTGCTGCCGAATCCATTCCGACCGCCTTGTCGTAATCATGATAGTGAGAAAAATCGGAACTGGCAACAACCAGTACTCTCTTGTCTCCGACAGCTTTTATAATCGCATCGGCCAGTGCCTTGCAGGTATCCATGTCCTGCGTCCCCATCAAGACGGGAACAAAAGGAATATCACCCAGGATCACCTGCAGGAAGGGTACCTGAATCTCAAGGGAATTTTCCGGTGAACGGTCATCGGGCACAAGTGATACCACGCCATTGCTGTACGACACTATCTCTCCGGCAAGACTTGAATCAACAGGCATAACACCGAGCGGGGTCTCATATCCCTCCCCATTATATATGGAAGCCCCACGAAAACGCGCTCTGTGGCTTGGTCCTATTAAAATCACTGCGTCGAACTTATTCCCCTGCGCGACTTTGTAAGCATAAGCGGCAACCTGTCCCGAATATACATACCCGGCATGAGGAGCAACAAGGCCTGTCACTTTCCCACCAATATCAGTCACCCGCGCACTATGGAGGTATCCTTCTATATCAGACTTCAAGCGCGACGGGTCTCCCGGATACCATGTACCCGCAATAACAGCTTTTCTTACATTGTCCATTTCTCCCCCTTTCCCCTTTGCAGAAATCGAAAAGACAAGTAAAATAACGAGAGTTATACAAGATATTGTTTTGACAAACTTATTCATTGTTCCTGACAATCACTTTTAGATTGACTCATTCTATAAACGATTATTTCCCCTGTCAAGCTCGACTTGCGACAGTCACACAGACACACAAAAAATATTGACTATCTCCCTGTGTCCATATAGAATCCGCATGCTCTGACCGAAGAATGGCGGGGTTGAGAAAGTTTATTTGCTTATTGGAGGTTCATCATGTGTGTTAAGGTTGC
>CAYLXS010000062.1:0-8200 GCA_964387765.1 uncultured Syntrophaceae bacterium | reverse complement strand
CGGCTAACGCCATAAGACTTGGCATGGAAATCCCATGCGCTAAAACCTCCTTCTGCGAAGAATGCAAAAGCTCTACCCGGATATGCAATACATGGACTATCACAGAAAAATCATTCCCCAGGGGGAGAATAAAGGTCGTTATAATAAACGAAGATATGGGACTTTGAATTGAATCAGGGCAGGGGCAACTTTAGTCGCCCATGGTAGCCGCCGTAGCGTTGGGACTTTGTGCCCCACAGAGGGGGCACGCTATGGTTGATCGCTTATGGCAAGGGTAAGAAGAATAGCCAAAACCTTTCCTTTATTCTTTTGCCTTCTTCTTTTCTTCCTTTTTCTCCATTTTCTTTTTCAGTTTCTGCTGGCGTTTGGTCTCCTCAGGAGTTTCTTCTTCCTCCTTTGTTTTCTTGACTTTTGTCTTGGTGGCAGCAAGTACCTTCTCAGCCTTGGTCTTTGCCATTTCTTCTATTTTCTTCTGTTTCTTGTCTATAACGGCAAGTCTGGCGCTAATTTTCCTTATCTCAGCCCTTATCTTCCTGACAGAGGTATCCTTCGCTATCTCTTTCTGTTCGAGTCCGCTTTCATTCAGAGCCTTCAGACGGCGGCTCAATGCACCCTCCCAGTAAGTCTTCTGGGTATCCCTTGCAACTTTATCCTTAGAAGCCATTATTCCCTCCCTGTTTTAGTCTTTATCCAGTACTATAGTTAAAAGATTTTCCTACAAAAACCCTCTGAATGAATAATCAAGGAGTTAAGCTGCCTTAACTCCTTGATTATTATGGTACGCCCAGAAGGATTCGAACCTTCGACCTTCGGATTCGTAGTCCGACGCTCTATCCAGCTGAGCCATGGGCGCACAATACAAATCTGGCGGAGAGAGGGGGATTCGAACCCCCGGTACACCTTTTGGGGCGTACAATCGCTTAGCAGGCGATCGCTTTCAGCCGCTCAGCCATCTCTCCGCTTCTGAATCTGAGTTTATATGGCGGAGGGAGCAGGATTCGAACCCGCGAACCTTTCGGTTAACGGTTTTCAAGACCGCCGCCTTCGACCTCTCGGCCATCCCTCCGATTTTATACCAGTTGTTAATTCTACTTATTCCTAACTATCCTGTCAACCCCATTCATATAAGGTCTCAGCACTTCAGGGACAATCACACTTCCGTCCTTCTGCTGGTAGTTTTCCAGTATCGCTACCACTGTCCGTCCTATGGCAAGACCTGAACCATTGAGTGTGTGAACATACTCAACCTTTGAATTCTCCTCGCGGCGGAATCTGATGCCTGCCCTCCGTGCCTGAAAAGATTCAAAGTCGCTGCAGGAGGATATCTCTCTGTAGGTATCCTGTCCCGGCAACCATGCCTCAAGATCATAGGTCTTTGCAGAGGAAAACCCCAGATCCCCTGTACACAGATTAACGGTCCGGAAATGGATGCCGAGCCTTTTCAAGACCTCCTCTGCATTGGCTGTCAATTTCTCCAGTTCATCATACGATTCTTCCGGCCTGGTGAATTTCACCATCTCCACCTTGTTGAACTGGTGCTGTCTTATCAGTCCCCTCGTGTCCTTTCCATAGGAACCGGCTTCCGAGCGGAAACACGCGGAATAGGCAACATAATAAACAGGCAGATCCTTTTCATCCAGTATCTCATCCCTGTGTATATTGGTGACAGGCACCTCTGCCGTGGGAATGAGGTAATAATCCGTACCTGCTATCTTAAAAAGATCCTCTTCAAATTTGGGGAGCTGACCTGTTCCCGTCATGCTTTCGCTGTTCACCATGAATGGAGTAAATATCTCTGTATAGCCGTGTTCTGTCGTGTGAAGATCGAGCATGAAGTTTATCAGCGCCCTTTCCAGGCGTGCACCCGCGCCCCGATAAACGGTAAAACGCGCGCCGGCTATCTTGGCCCCAGCGGCAAAATCCAGGATATTCAGATCTTCGCCTATATCCCAGTGGGGCCTGGGTTCAAAATCAAACTGAGGTTTCTTTCCCCACTTTCTTACCACGGGATTATCTTCGTCCCCTGTTCCACAGACAACCGACTCATGCGGTATATTGGGTATGGTCATTATCAGACCATTCAGCAGCTCTTCGGTTTTTTTAAGCGATTCATCCAGTTCTTTTATCCTGGATGACACGCTTCCCATTTCTGTAATAAGTCCGGACGCGTCCTCTCCATTCTTTTTTCTTTTTCCTATTTCTTTTGAAACACTGTTCCTGTCACTTCTCAGGGTCTCCACTTCCTGAAGAATGTCTCTCCTCTTTTGATCTATAGCGGAGAATTGGTCCAGATCGATGGCATCTCCTCTCTCCTCCAGCGTTGCCCTGACAAGATCAATGTTTTCTCTTATAAACTTTATATCCAGCATATCTTAACTTTTCCCGCCTGCGTGTTATCTACTACAAAGTGGGCATTCCACTAACATTCTAACTATTTTAAGTCAATATAAAATCCCGTTTGCATGCAAAAGCTGTTGCAATAATCCACCTGTTGTACTATCTGTGGACACGATCAGGTCGGGAATGACAAATCACTGTTTATAGTTATCGGTTAACAGTTTACAGTTAACGGTGGAAAGAAACATAAAAGCAATCAGTTGTTGCATAATTTATCGAAAAAAGGTGAACTGTAAACTGACAACTGTGAACCGTTACAAATTATTGTTCTCACAGAAAGGATTATCGAATTGTGAAGAGAATTGCGGTACTTCCGGGCGATGGGATAGGTCCGGAGGTAGTGAAAGAAGCGATCAAGGTAATAGACGCTGTGCAGAAAAGATTTTCGCTTGACCTTCGCTATGACTTTGCGGACGCAGGGGGATGTGCTATCGACAGGTATGGCGAAGCGCTCCCTCCTTCCACGCTGAGATTATGTGAGGACAGTGACGCCATCCTCTTCGGTTCAGTGGGAGGGCCTAAATGGGAGACGCTTTCTTCCGACAGGCAGCCCGAGAGGGCGGCCCTGCTCCCCCTCCGAAAATATTTCGGTCTGTTCTGTAATCTCAGGCCGGCCAGGATCTTCCGTGCCCTTTCGGCCTCCAGCCCGCTCCGTCCCGAAATAGTTGGAGGAGGATTTGATATCCTCTGCGTGCGTGAGCTCACCGGTGGCATTTATTTTGGCAAACCCAGGGGAAGAACAGGAAGCGGTCAGAAAGAAACAGCCTTTGACACAATGATATACACAAGGGGCGAAATCGAACGAATAGCGAGGATGGCCTTCAACGCGGCAAGGCTGAGAAAGAAAAAAGTGACATCCATCGACAAGGCCAACGTCTTGACCTCTATGGTACTTTGGAGAGAAGTGGTAAGTGAGATCGGAAGCGAATATCCAGACATCGAACTTAATCACATGTATATCGACAACGCGACAATGCAGCTCGTCAGAGATCCCCATCAGTTTGATGTCATGCTCTGCGGTAACATGTTCGGGGATATCATTTCTGATGAATGTGCCATGTTGACCGGATCCATGGGGCTCCTCGCATCGGCCAGTTTAAACGAAACAGGATTCGGCCTGTACGAACCCGCCGGTGGATCGGCGCCCGATATCGCGGGAAAGGGTATCGCAAATCCCATCGCGCAGATATTGTCGGTTGCCATGCTTTTGAGACATACGCTGAATCACGAAGAGGCTGCCAAAGCCATTGAAAGTGCCGTCACACGTACCATAGAGTCCGGGATGCGCACCGCGGATATTGCCGCCGGCGCAAGTGACATTATCGGGACGGCCGAGATGGGAACTAAAATAGCAGAAAATATAATGAGCACATGATTATTTTCCAATCTTTACCTTCTTTATATAATCTACCAAGCCTCCCGCGTCTATCAGTTTCGCCATAAAATCGGGGATAGGCCGGGCCTGAGACACCCGGCCATTTCCTTCAATTCTCCCGGTGGCAAGATCGACAACGGCATCTTCGCCATCGGACAGGCACTCTGAAGCCTCATTCGACTCCAGAAGGGGCAAGCCGATATTGAAGGCATTTCTGTAGAAAATCCTGGCGAAACTCTTGGCAATGATCACCCTGATCCCCGCCGCTTTTATCGCCAGTGGCGCGTGTTCACGTGATGACCCACACCCGAAGTTTTTCCCGGCAACCAGTATGTCCCCGATCGAAACTCCTCCGGCGAAGTCCGGTCTGATATCGGCAAAACAGCTTTTTGCCAGTTCAGATCTGGCAGAAACATTCAGGTATCTTGCGGGGATGATAACGTCAGTGTCGATATCATTGCCAAATTTCCATATTTTTCCCTGTATCATCATCTTCTCCATTTCCAAGAATTCTTTTTTCTACAGCTTATCAGGTCCGCCAACCCTTCCCATCACCGCTGACGCCGCCGCTACAAAGGGATTGGCAAGATAGACCTCGCTTTCAGGATGTCCCATTCTCCCTACAAAATTACGATTTGTCGTGGCCACCGCCCTTTCACCAGACGCGAGAACACCCATATGTCCCCCGAGACAGGGACCACAGCATGGAGGGCCGATCACAGCTCCGGCATCCAGAAATGTCTCCAGAATACCCTCCCGCATCGCCATCTTGTATATCAACGGAGAACCAGGCATGATTATCAGTCTCAGACCCGGAGAGACTCTTCTTCCCTTCAAAACCCGTGCCGCGTCACGAAGATCTTCCAACGATCCATTCGTGCAGGAGCCTATAACTACCTGATCAATAGGAATATTCCCCACCTGTGAAACCGGGCGCACGTTAGATGGAAGATGCGGAAACGCGACCTGCGGTTCTATCCCATCCACTTTGATATCTATCACCTTTTCATATTCCGCGTCAGGATCACTCCTGAATATATCGGGTTTTAAAGATGTTCTTTCAGCAACATAGGCAAGTGTTGTCTCATCGGGTTCCATAATACCATTTTTTCCACCGGCCTCTATGGCCATATTCGACATTGTGAATCTCTGGTACATGGGCAGCCTGTCAATTACCCCGCCGGTAAACTCCATGGCGCAATAGAGGGCGCCTTCCACACCGAGAAGACCAATCGTGTGCAGGATCAGATCTTTTCCACCAACGTGCGGTTTAAGAGAGCCTTCATATCTCAGCAGGATGGTCGGCGGGACTTTGAGCCATATCTCGCCGGTGGCCATTACCGCCCCGAGATCAGTACTCCCGACACCGGTGGAAAATGCACCCAGGGCGCCATAGGTGCAGGTATGGCTGTCGGCTCCGATAATGAGCTGTCCCGGAAGCACAAGTCCCTTCTCGGGGAGTATTATATGCTCTATGCCGGATTCGCCTCCCTCAAAGTAATTTTTTAGTCCCTGCTGCCGGGCAAACTCACGCACGATTTTGACCTGCTCAGCCGAGGCAATATCCTTGTTGGGAACAAAGTGATCCGCCACCAAGGTTACCTTATTAGTATCAAATACCCTCTCCACACCTATTTCCCTGAACACTTTTATGGCAAGGGGAGCCGTAACATCATTCGCGAGAGCCATATCAACCTTTGCCTCTATCAGATCTCCGGGTGAAACCCGATCCCGCCCGGCGTGAGCGGCCAGGATTTTCTCCGTTATTGTCATCGGCATTGTTTCTGTCTCCTGTCTTTGTATTTGGAATGGTTTACACCATGCTGACAGCGTCCGTCTATGCGTGGCCCAGCATCTGGAACGACTCGATCCTGTTGAGCGCGTTGATGTACGCCTTCGCAGAGGCAACGAGGACATCGGGATCGGAACCCCGCCCCGAGACGATCCTTTTTTTGTACCGGAGTTGAACAGTTACCACACCCTGGGCGTCGGTCCCCTCCGTTACGGCGTGCACCTGATATTTGACGAGTCGATGATTCGTGCCCGTTATCTTCCGGATGGTAGCGAAGGTGGCGTCGACCGGTCCCACGCCGAAATACGCCTCCCGTGTTACCTCTCCATCTATCTCCATCTGAACGGTTGCAGTCGGAATTGCCGCGTTTCCGCTCACTACGTTGAGATAGAGAAGCTTGTACTTGTCCGGTTTTCTGAATACATCCTCGGCAATAATTGCCTCTATATCCTCATCAAACATCTCTTTCTTTATATCCGCGAGTTCCTTGAATCGGTTAAATACCGTATCGACCTCCTCCCTGGCAAGATCGAATCCCATCTTTTTGAGGCGTTCCCTGATAGCGTTCCGTCCGGAGTGTTTTCCAAGAACGATATTAGTGTCCGACACCCCCACCGTCTCCGGGGTCATGATCTCGTACGTACTCTTCTCTCTAATGAGACCTGCCTGATGTATCCCGGATTCATGGGCGAAGGCGTTCGCCCCGACAATCGCCTTGTTTGGCTGGACCTCTACCCCCGTTATCTCGGCCAGGAGCCGCGAGGTGGGATAGATGTGTTTTGTCCTGATATTCGTGTGGAGTCCCAGAATGTCCTTCCTCGTCTCGATAGCCATCACGACCTCTTCGAGTGACGCGTTCCCCGCCCTCTCTCCGATACCGTTTACCGCGCACTCCACCTGCCGCGCCCCTGCGCTTAGACCGGCGAGGGAGGTGGCGACCGCTACGCCGAGATCGTCATGGGTGTGAACCGATATGACTACCTTATGGATGTTGCCCACGGTATCGAGCAGGTATGCTATCAATTCACCGAACTCTTCCGGCATGGCATATCCAACAGTATCAGGGATATTTACGGTCGTAGCCCCCTCGTCTATGACGGCCGCCACAATCTCCGCCAGATATTTCCTGTCGGTCCGCGTGGCATCCTGTGCCGAAAATTCCACATTCCCGGTGAGACTGCATGCGTGTTTCACCGCGGTGCGGGCCTCCTTCAGGACCTGTGATTTCGTCATCTTAAGCATGTGTTTTATATGTATATCAGACGTAGAGATAAACGTGTGTATCCGGGGAAGGGCCGCGCCCTTGACCGCATCCCATGCCCTGTCTATATCTCCAAGACTGGTCCTGGCAAGCGCGGCAACCTGTGATTTCTTTATCTCCCCGGCTATCAGTTGAACCGACGCAAAATCCCCTTCCGATGCAACAGGAAACCCGGCCTCAATAATATCTACGCCGAGTTTTTCCAGTTGCTTCGCAAAGCGGAGCTTCTCGCCGGGGTTCATGCTAAACCCGGGCGCCTGTTCCCCGTCACGCAGCGTTGTGTCAAATACGAATACCCTGTTCTTTTCTGATTTCATCCTTTACTTCTCCTCCGTGACATGATCCATTTCGTTATCCTTGCCCAGTTTATACTGCATGCTGTCGATAAGCGCATACCAGCTTGCCTCGATAATGTTCTCCGATACTCCTATCGTTGTCCACTCCTCACTGTCATCACGCGATTCCAGCAGGACACGCACCTTTGCCGCCGTTCCATCACTCCCCTCCAGTATCCTGACCTTAAAATCCACAAGGTGCATTTCGCTGATCCGGGGATAAAATTTGATCAATGCCTTTCTGAGCGCATTATCCAAAGCGTTGACAGGCCCATTTCCCTCGGCGGCAGTAATCTCATATTCCCCACCCACGGATATCTTTATCATAGACTGAGAGTGTGAGGAGTTGTTCTTTGTCTTCTCGTCTATCACTCGAAAAGACTCAAGAGAGAAGGGTTCACTAAGGTTATCAACCGCCCTTTTCATTAAGAGCGAAAGAGAGCCGTCAGCGGTGTCAAATTGATATCCCTCATCTTCCATTTTTTTTATATCCCGGACAATCTTCTTGCTCACACTACTGTCTTTGCCGAGATCAATTCCCAGCTCTTTTGCCTTATACTCAATATTGCTCCTCCCTGAAAGATCTGAGACAATCACCCTGCGTCTGTTTCCCGCGAGCTCTGGATCTGTGTGTTCATAGGCTACTGGATTTTTTAAAATAGCGCTTACATGCACTCCCCCCTTGTGGGCAAATGCGTTGCTGCCGACAAAAGGTTTCGATTTGACATGGGGCGTATTCGCAACATCGCTTACATAACGGGACAGGCTGGCAAGAGACCGGATCGATGATTCCGGGAGACATCTCTTTTTCATCTTCAGGCTAAGGTTACCTATAACAGAGATCAGATCTGCATTCCCGCATCGCTCACCATATCCGTTTACCGTTCCCTGAACCATTGAAACCCCGAGCATGGCAGCGGAAAGCGAATTGGCTACCGCCAGACCGCAATCATCATGGGCGTGAATGCCGAGACGTTCCGGAGGAATTAGAGACAGTACATCTTTAAAAATCTCGGTCAACTCCCACGTGAGAGTTCCTC
>CAYLXS010000061.1:0-8394 GCA_964387765.1 uncultured Syntrophaceae bacterium | reverse complement strand
CAAAGCGGACAATTCATTTGCTACAAAACCGGACAGTTCTATTTGTTGACAACATGTTCTCCGATATCAGTTGACACCTGTTTCAGGTCGTGTTAGATTCAGACAAAATTACAGAAGAATTACCGGGGGGTGAATTTATGGGCTGGCAGGATAATGATAAAAACCCATGGGGTGGTCAAAAGCCACCTGATTTAAAAGAGGCGATTGAAAAGATCAAAAAATCGATTCCCTTCAAGATTCCATTTGGAGGGAAATATGGTTTGGTTCCGATAATAGTTGTGGTTCTGCTGATTCTCTGGCTTGCATCCGGGATCTATTTTGTTGCTCCTGACGAAGCCGGTGTAGTTAAGAGATTCGGCGAAGCGGTGCGTTCCACCACGCCGGGCCCTCATTACCACATTCCGGTGCCGGTGGAAACGGTTATGAAGCCGAAGGTAACGCAGGTTCGAAGAATAGAAATAGGATTCAGAACCATAGGAGACAGGCAACTCGGCAGATTGAGGGCTGTAACCAATGAAAGCCTTATGCTTACTAAGGCCGAGAACATAGTAAACCTGACCTTTATCGTTCAGTACAAGATAAAAGATGCAATAGCATATCTGTTTAATGTAAAGAATCAGGATAAGACGGTAAAGGATGCCGCGGAGGCTGCTATGCGGGAAACGGTCGGGGAAAGCGAAATCGATGACATCCTGACCACAGGTAAATTCAAGGTTCAGCAGGATACGAAGGCAATTCTCCAGAAAATATTAGACGGTTATAATGCGGGAATACATATAGTGGCCGTTCAGCTTCAGGATGTCCATCCCCCTGCTCAGGTTATGGCTGCATTTAAGGATGTTGCCAGCGCCAAGGAAGATAAGGCCAAGATGGTAAATGACGCGTATGGTTATCGGAACGAAATACTTCCAAAAGCAAAGGGAAAGTCGGCCCAGATTACAAACGATGCCGTAGCCTATAAGGAATCCAAGATTATATCCGCCGAAGGTGACGCGAGTAGATTCATGCAGATACTCGCTGAGTACAGAACCGCTCGGGAAGTGACAAAAAAGAGGCTGTATATCGAAATGATGGAGAAGGTACTTCCAGGGGTTGATAAGGTTATTGTCGACGATAAGATAGGGAAAAATATGTTGCCTCATTTATCGCTTGGCAGAGAACTTGATAAGAAGATAAACACGAAATAGCGGGGAATTCTGGAGGCTGATAATGAAATTAAAAGGAAAAATAGGAGTAATTGCTGGTCTGATTGTTATTTTTGTTGTATCACTTTCACTTTTTACTGTGGATCAGACACAGCAGGCGATTGTCATACAGCTGGGGAAACCGTTGGAAGGCATATACGGGCCGGGTCTTCACTTTAAAGTGCCCTTTATTCAACAGGTGATGACTTTCGAGAAGAGGATTTTGGTATACGACGCGTCTCCGACCGAGATACTTACAAAGGATAAAAAGAACCTTGTCGTGGACAATTATACGAAGTGGGCTATTAATAATCCGCTGAGGTTCTATACCACGGTGAGAAATGAAAGAGGCGCTCAGGCACGGCTCGACGATATTGTGTACGCCGGGCTGAGAGTTGAATTAGGGCAGCATAATTTGTCGGATATTGTGTCTGAAACCCGGGACGCGCTTATGATGAAGGTAACGGAAAAGTCGGCGAAACGTGCGGAAGATTATGGCATCCGTGTCGTGGATGTAAGGATAAAGCGTGCCGATTTGCCTGAGCAGAATGAGAAGCATGTGTTCGGTCGGATGAAGGCAGAGAGGGAACGGCAGGCAAAACAGTACCGTTCAGAGGGCGAGGAAGAGTCCAAGAAGATTACGGCAAAAGCAGATATGGAAAGAACGATTATACTGGCAGAAGCCTACAAGATATCTGAGAAACTGAAGGGCGAAGGAGATGCCAAGTCGATAAAGATATATGCCGAAGCCTACAAGAAAGATATTGAATTCTATGGATTTATAAGGAGTCTCGAGGCATACGGGAAAGCGCTCGAAAAGGATACAAAACTGGTTATCAATCTGGATGCGCCATTTTTTAAATATATGAACTGACAATTTTTTCTTGACTTCACCGCGTTTTAATTTTATTAAACCGCAGAACTGGCAAGGATAGTGGAAAAGATGAAAAACATCATGAGCAAACAGGCAGGCAACTTTTTTAGCTTTTTTAGTTTTTTTGGGGAGGTTTGCCTTCTGAGCTCTTGACGTAGCACTTTATGAGCCGTGGGTAGACCGAACGTCTGCCCACGGCTTTTTTGTTTTTTGGGGCCGTGGATGTATATCCACGGCCCTTTTTATTTTGAAAAAAGGAGGAGGGAATAATGAAAAAGGTAATTTACACTGTAGTTATCATTCTGGTACTTCTAGTTTTAATGATAATGGCTTATCGTCATTTCGGTATGGTTGAAGTAGTCCCCACAAAAGCCATAAAGGTGGGGGCAGCGATTAATCTGACCGGTCCGGCGTCAACATGGGGACAGTTTCATGCAAAGGGTCAACAGGATTATTTCCGTTATGTAAATGAAGTAAAGGGAGGTGTGGATGGAAATAAGATAGAGATGATACTCGTGGATACCATGTACAAGGTCACCGAGGCCGTGGCGGCGGTCAGAAAGTTTGCCGTCAGCGACAGGGTAGATATGATTGCCACCTGGGGTGCGGGTGAAGGACTCGCGGCAAAACCCCTTGTACAGAGATACCGAATACCCACAATAAACTACTCCACAAGCTGGGAAATCCTCAAGGAACCGGTCGATTATATGTATCTGCCTTTCGGAAGCTACCGACTGGATTGTTACGCGGTTTTGGAATATATTCGTGCAAACCATAAAGGTAAGGATGTACCAAAGGTTGGTCTCCTGACATACAATAATGCCTATGGGCGCTCTATTCACAAGCCGAGCAGGGAATATGCCGCGAAACACAATATAGATATTGTCACAATTGAGGAATTTCCTCCGAAAACTCTTGACTTGACGACTGAACTGCTGCGCCTGAAAAGGAGCGGGGCGGAATATATTTTCATGCAGATGCTTCCGGCGGCGATAATCACCACCTTTAAATGTGCCGACAGGATCGGGTATAAACCGGAATTCTTCGGAACATGGACATCTACCGACCCCGATTTTTTCAGGATGGGCAAGGGCTTAATCAGGGATCGTCTTAAGATACAATTCCCCGGTGGTCTGCCGATTGATAAAACCGCGGGCATAAAAATCATGGAAGATCTATGGACGCGTTATAAGACCGTTGATAAGTTTGATGCGTCTTACTGGGAGGGTGTTGTAGTAGGAATGATTATGGAGAGGGCTTTTATCCGCGCCAGTGAAAAATATGGAAAGATAACAAGAAAAACAATAAACATGGCGATGGAATCTTTCTCAAATGAAGATTTCGGGGGACTTGTGCCCAACATTACCTATACGAAAACAGATCACGAGGGATCATTCAAAGGGAGAATCGTTGAGGTGTGTGAGGATGGACGATATATTCCCATTACAAACTTCTTTGTACCGGGAAAAGAAGAGATAAAGATTCTGGAGAAATAATGAAGGCTTTTCGTGGTCAGCCTGACATATTCAAGGCGATATCCGGTGACGGGAAACGCGCCGATCTGAGAGTGAACGGCCTTACCCTGAGCTTCGGAGGTGTTATGGCTTTGAACAGTATCGACTTCGAGGTGAACACCGGGGAGCTGTTCGCGATTATAGGACCAAACGGTGCCGGAAAGACAAGCCTTTTAAACTGCGTTACCGGATTCTACAGACCGCAGGCGGGCAGGATACTGTTCAACGGAAAGGATATAACAAATCTTCCGACGCACAAACTTGTAAACAGCGGCGTCGGGAGAACGTTCCAGAACATTGAGCTTTTTCCCGGTATGACGGTACTGTCCAATATGCTCCTGGCGCGCCATATCCATTGTAATTACGGGCCGGGCAGGGCGCTCCTTTTTACGCGCGGTGTCCGAAGAGAAGAGGTCAGACACCGCGCTGTCGTGGAGGAATTGATCGACTTTCTGGAAATGCAGGCAATCAGGAAAAAATCGGTGGGATCATTACCTTATGGATTGCGGAAAAGGGTTGAACTTGGCCGCGCGCTGGCGCTTGAACCGAAACTCCTCGTGCTGGACGAACCATTCGCCGGAATGAATCTTGAAGAGAAAGAGGATATGGTGAGATTCCTGTCCGAATTGAACAGGGATTGGGGGCAAACAATGATACTCGTCGAGCACGACATGTCTATTGTGATGGCCATATCGAAACGTGTAATGGTTCTGAATTTCGGGGACAAACTGGCTGAGGGGACACCTGAAGCAATACAGAATGATCCGGAAGTTATAAGGGCGTATCTGGGAGATACACAATGAGCCCGAAACTCGAAACTCAAGGCCCGAAACCCTCAAAAGGGGACACTCCCGGGACCGGCCTCACGCTTCCTCAGATCCTGCTGAAGCATGCGGAAGAATTCGGCGGGCGCACTTCGATTCGTGAAAAAGCGTATGGCATATGGCAGTCATACAGCTGGTGCGACTATCTGGAATTTGCGAAAAAAGTGGGGCTGGGTCTCAGGGCTCTCGGTCTGAGAAGGGGTGATAATGTCGGGATTATAATGGACAATCACCCGGAATGGCTGTTCAGTCAACTAGGAGGACAGTCTCTTGGCGCTGTTGCTCTGAATCTGTTTACCTCCGCAGTGAGCGATGAGATGGCCGGTACTCTCAATAGAATCCAAGCCGCGTACGTAATTGTAGAGGATCAGGAACAGACGGATAAGCTGTTGGAAATGCGTGACAGGCTTATCCACATAAAGAAAGTCATATATGTTGACCGGACAGGCATGAGCTCTTATCGCAATGATGAGTGGCTTATGAGCTTTGCCGACCTGCTGGATCTGGGCGAAGATCTTGACAAACATCAACCGGAGCTGTTTGCCGGGGAGGTATGGAAGGGGAGGCCGGACGATATTGCCCTGATGATAATGACTTCGGGAACAACCGGTATCTCCAAACTGGCAATGCTGTCACACCTCAATCTTACTGAGATGGCTGCAAGCTGGCTGGAAACAATTCCCGCAGGTGTAGAGGTGAACTGGCTGTCGATTTCCCCCCCGGCATGGATAGTAGATCAGATGTGGGGGGCAGGTGTAGCCTTGGCCGGTGGTATGACGATGAACTTTCCTGAGACCCGTGAAACTATTCCCGAGGATTTCCGTGAATTAGGCCCCAATATACTTATTACATCATCCAGGTTCTGGGAAGATCTTGCCTCCACCATTCGTGTGAAGATGGGCGATGCCGGTCTGATAAGAAGAAAGCTCTTTTATCTGGCGGAGAATATAGGCGGCAGGATCACTGACTTGGAATCGCAGGGAAAATCAGTCGGTCCAGGTCTCAGGTTCGCTGGATGGATAGGCTCTGTTATTATCTTTCGCCCGCTCCTGGACCGGATTGGTTGTGCCGGGTTTTACAGCGCGTATACAGGAGGGCATCCGATAAGTCCTGATGTTATAAGGTTTTTCCGCTCGCTGGGTCTTAATCTCAAACAATGTTATGGGCTTACAGAATCGGGTGGAATATTCCAGATCCAGCCCGATACTGAGGTCAAGGCCGAAACGGTCGGCAGACCCTTATCCGGCATGGATGTGAAGATTTCGGAGGACCAGGAGGTCTTTCTCTCAAGTAAAACGGTGTTCAGAGGATATTATAATGATTTTGAGGCCACGAAGAACGCGTTTGAGAATGGGTGGTTGAGAACCGGAGATGCCGGGTATTTCGATGATGAGGGTCATCTCGTTATTATAGGGCGCCGGGAGGAAATCATCAGGAACAAGCAGGGAGAAGCATTTTCTCCTGATTTTATAGAGACACGCCTGAAGTTCAGTCCCTATATAAGAGAGGCGGTAACCTTTGGCGAGGGGCGTCCATATATAACCGCGCTGATAAATATTGACATGGGAAACGTCGGTAACTGGGCCGAAGAGAGAATGCTACCCTACACAACATATATCGATCTCTCGCAGCAGACCGAAGTAGAAAGACTGGTCCACACGGAGATTGAGAAGGTTAATGAAAAGTTACCGGACGCCATGAAGATACGCAAGTGCATACTCCTCTACAAACTTCTCGATGCGGATGACGAGGAGTTGACAAGGACAGGCAAGGTGCGCAGGAGATTTGTCTACGGGCTCTATCTGAAGCTTATAACCGCCATGTACGAAGATAAAAAGGAACTGGATGTAAAAACGACGATACGTTATCGGAACGGACAGGTGGGTACACTGGAAACAAGGGTACGTATATTGGAACTTTAGCAACCCCTTATCTTCCCTCGTAAAAAGTCTGTCATTCTCTGTAGGCGGGAATTCAGAGGGAAATGAGCAAAGGACTGGATTCCCGATCAGGTCGGGAATGACAAAATTGTACAGAAAGGATTGTCGCATGGAATTTTTCATCCAGCTTCTGGTAAACGGAATAAGCATAGGTTTTCTCTATGGCCTGGCAGCCATGGGATTTGTAATGATCTTCAAATCTTCGAGTGTGTTAAATTTTGCGCATGGGGAGCTGATGGCCCTGGGGGCATTTATATTCCTTGTTCTGATTGGATGGGCTGGACTGCCTGTTTATGTAGCCTTTCCCCTGGCCCTTGCCGGATCTTTTATACTTGGATTTGTCGTTGAACGTCTCTTTCTGCGTCCGCTAATTGGTGAGCCTCTTATCTATGTCATCATGCTGACAGTAGGGCTGGCCTCTGTGTTCAAAGGGATCATGCTGCTCATATGGGGGGGGAACCTCTATACCTTTCCCGATTTTCTCCCGGCGGGTCTTGCCATACACTGGAAGAGTGTAAACATACCTCCGGTTTATGTGATGTCAATCGCTATCGGCCTCATATTTCTTATACTTTTTGGGCTCTTTTTCAAATATTCCTCCCAGGGTATCTATATGAGGTCGGTCGCGGACAATCAGCCGGCAGCCCTTTCTCTCGGGGTGAACGTAAGGAAGGTGTTTGCCCTGTCCTGGGCTATCGCGGCCCTCGTGGCAGGGATGAGCGGGATTGTCCTTGGCATTATCAACGGGATTAATGTCCATGACCTTTCTTCCATAGGCCTAAAGGTCTTTCCTGTGGTTATACTGGGTGGCCTGGACAGTATCGGAGGCGCTGTTATCGGAGGGATAATTATTGGGCTTCTGGAAACCTTCACAGGCGGGTACCTCTCCACTTCACTGCGGGACGTAGTTCCTTACATGGCGCTTGTATTTATATTGATGGTAAAACCCTATGGCCTTTTCGGCCTGGTAGAGATTGAAAGGGTCTGATGAGAAAATTACGGTTTCACCCATGTGGTAATTACAAAGAGAAGTACGCGCAGGAGCTTACAATCTTCGAAACGGATTTCGGTCGTACATCACTTGCAGTGGGGCTTGTGATTCTGTTTACTGTGGTTCCCTATGCAAGTGGACCATACCTTATCTATGTTCTCAACATGGTCGCCATTACCGCTATAGCGGCGATTGGCCTGAATATACTGACGGGATTTACCGGCCAGCTTTCCCTCGGACACGGGGCCTTCATCGGAGTGGGCGCCTACTCGGCTGCCATACTTGCCACAAAGGTGGGTGTTCCCTTTATCCTTGCAGTACCCTCCGCCGGGCTGATAACTGCCATGGTAGGGGTACTCTTCGGGTTACCCTCAGGGAGGCTGAAGGGCCTGTATCTCACGATCGCAACCCTTGCGGGACAGTTTATCATTGAATATCTTCTTGTCCACTGGGAAGGGCTTACAGAAGGAACCATGGGAATTGTGCTTCCCGGGATATCCATCTTCGGTGTTGCATTTGACAGTGACAGAAGCTTTTTCTATATCTGCTATATCTGCCTGATTGTTATGACACTTATTGCCGTTAATCTCATGAGAACGAGTTATGGCCGGGCATTCATAGCGATACGCGACAATGACCGGGCCGCCGAGGGGATGGGTATACCGATATTTCCCTATAAACTTCTGTCATTTGCGATAAGTTCCTTCTACGCGGGAGTAGCCGGTGCTCTGTGGGCCTATTACATGATCAGCATCACAACGGAGCCCTTTAATCTGGGGCTTTCCGTGGAATATATAGCGATGATTATCATAGGCGGTCTGGGTAGCATTGCCGGTGCTATCTACGGCGCCCTGTTTATTACAGGGTTGAATGAAGGATTGCGGTGGCTGACAGGTATTCTCATGAGCGTTGATATGCTCAGGGCGGTGGGTGCCTCAATGGCACCGTTGCGTGAAATAGCATTTGGAGCGGCTATAGTTCTCTTTATCCTGCTGGAACCGAGAGGCCTTGCCGAGGTATGGCGCATTATTCGTTCTAATTTCAGGCTCTGGCCTTTCTCGTATTAG
>CAYLXS010000060.1:0-8418 GCA_964387765.1 uncultured Syntrophaceae bacterium | reverse complement strand
CATGCAGGAGATTCCGGATAAAGGCTGAAGACCTGATGGTCCTTCGCCTGGTTTCCGTCACAGTGGCAATACGTGCCATCATTGAAACTGTCTCAACGGGATATTTTCCGATTGCCGTCTCTTCGGAGAGCATGACAGCATCCGTCCCGTCAAGGATGGCATTGGCCACATCGGTGGTCTCGGCCCGCGTAGGCCGTGTACTGTCCACCATCGATTCGAGCATCTGAGTTGCCGTAATGACGGGACGGCAGGCAATGTTTGCCTTCCGTATCAGTTCTTTCTGCAGTGCAGGAACCTCTTCAATGGGCACCTCGACTCCGAGATCTCCTCTCGCGATCATCAGGGCGTCAGCTACCTTCAGGATTTCATCGATATTGTCCACAGCGCCGGCCCTCTCAATCTTGGCCACTATATATATCTCTTTGCCTTTTTCCCGGGCGAATTCCCTTGCACGCTCTATCGCCTCCGCCGACTCAACAAAAGAGATTCCAAAGATGTTTATTCCCTCATCGAGGGCGGATCCCATCAGTTCAAGGTCTCTTTTTGTAGGAGAATCTGCGAAGAGGTGCGCACCTGGAAGATTCAGTCCCTTTCCTGAAAGCAGATGACCTCCCGAAATTACCTTGCAGACAACCTCACTCTTTTTTATCTCAATGACCTCAAGCTCGATAAATCCATCATTGAGATAGATTACACTTTTTGGATAAACGCTTTCGGTAAGTCTCTTGTAGGTTACCGGTATAAGATTGTCTGTTCCGTGAATCTTTTCTGTTGTAAGCGTTACGATATTTCCCCTTTCGAGGAAAATGGGTCCATTTTCGAGAACGCCCACTCTTATTTTAGGTCCCGGGAGATCAACAAGAACAGGGACTATCTGGTTAAGGCTCGCCGCGGTGGAGCGGATAACCTCTATATCTTTTTTGTGGTCTTTAAGTGTTCCGTGGGAAAAATTAAGACGGGCAATACTCATACCGCTTTTCAGCATATCCCTTAGGACATTTTCTGAACGCGACGACGGGCCTATCGTACAGATAAGCTTTGTCTTACAGCGTGGCAAAAGTTTCATAAGAAAGTGACTCCTGACTATCTGAGAAGATTATAATGGAGAATGCTGTGTAGCGCAATCACTCAGATGTAAAACGTTAGAAGCAAAATAATTCTTGACAGATATTATTGAAGCTACTATATTTATCAATTACATATTAGAAGATAATTACTGACCCCCCATATGGCAACTCGCCGTCAGGGGGGTTATTTACTGGAGACTTTCTTCATAATTATTACCGCATACAGGGAAAACAGGAATGGACGACAGAAAAGTAAGAAACATAGGCATCAGCGCTCATATTGACTCAGGCAAGACAACGCTGACAGAAAGAATTCTCTTTTATACAAAACGCATTCACGCAATTCATGACGTAAAGGGGAAAGACGGCGTCGGAGCCACCATGGACTCCATGGAGCTCGAGAAGGAACGCGGCATCACAATAGCCTCGGCGGCAACATTCTGCGAATGGAAAAATCATGAGATCAATATAATCGACACTCCCGGTCATGTCGATTTTACAGTAGAGGTTGAACGCTCCCTGAGAGTACTCGATGGGGCTGTCCTTGTTCTGTGTTCTGTGGGTGGTGTGCAGTCACAGTCGATTACAGTTGATCAGCAGATGAAACGTTATAAAGTCCCGTGCGTTGCTTTTATAAACAAGTGCGATCGCAGCGGCGCAAATCCTTCCCATGTCATCGATCAGCTAAGATCGAAACTGGGACACAACGCGGTTGCCATGCAGATACCCATCGGACTCGAAAACAATTTTCAGGGAATTGTAGACCTGATTTCGATGAAAGCGGCCTATTTTGACGGCGAGAATGGAGAGGATGTTCGCATCGAGAAGGTCCCTAGCGCCCTGATGCAGGAAGCCACCGCTAAGAGGGAAGCGTTGATCGACGCCGCCTCGATGTTCTCGGATGAACTCACTGAAATCATCCTCGAAGAACGGGAGATTCCGGAAGAACTTCTTATAAACGCATTGCGCAGTGGAACGCTCACGCGGAAAATAACGCCGGTCCTCATCGGATCGGCCTATAAGAACAAAGGCGTTCAGCCCCTGCTTGACGCTGTAACACAGTTGCTCCCCTGCCCCTCTGAGATGAAAAATGAAGCCCTTGACATGGATAATGATGAGAAGCCTGTCATCCTTTCATCCAACCCGGAGGATCCGGCAGTAGCTCTTGCATTCAAGCTGGAAGACGGGGCCTATGGCCAGCTTACCTACATCCGGGTATACCAGGGCTCCATTAAAAAAGGGTCCACAATAGTCAATACCCGCACAGGGAAAAAGGTCAAGGTTGGACGCGTTGTCCGCATGCATGCCGATCAGATGGAGGATATGGAGGTTATTCCCGCAGGGTATATCGGAGCTCTTTTCGGTATTGACTGCGCATCGGGTGACACCTTTGCGGCCCCGAGAACCGCACTGACCATGAGTTCCATGTTTGTCGCCGCCCCGGTAATTTCTCTGTGCATTTCTCCTATAGACAACCAGTCACAGATAAATATGTCCAAGGCCCTGAACCGCTTTACCAAAGAAGATCCCACTTTCAAGACCTACGTTGATGATGAAACAAAAGAAACTATTATTGAAGGCATGGGTGAACTGCACCTGGAAATCTATGTTGAGCGGATGCGGCGCGAGTATGGAGCCGAAGTCGAAACCGGCAATCCCCGAGTCGCCTACCGCGAAACCATTACCAGAAAAGCGGAATTTAACTATACGCACAAGAAACAGACCGGCGGGTCGGGGCAATACGGCCGGGTCGCGGGATATATGGAGCCCGTCACGGAAACAGAATTTGAGTTTGTCAACAAGATTACCGGAGGAGCTATTCCCACACAGTTTATCTCTGCATGTGAGAAGGGATTTCGTGCATGCATGGCAAAAGGACCCCGAATGGAGTTCCCGGTAACCGGGGTAAGGGTTGTTATTAACGATGGAGCATCGCACAACGTGGATTCTTCAGAGATGGCATTCCAGGCAGCCGCGCGCGGTGCATTTCTGGAAGCTTATGCCAAGGCCAGGGCGGTCATCCATGAACCCATCATGAAGGTTGTTGTTGAAACACCGACCGAATTCCAGGGTCCCGTCATGGGTCTTTTAAATCAGCGCCGCGGAATGATCGTAGGTGCGCAGGATGATGGACCCATGTGCGTGATTGAGGCACAGGTACCACTGGCGGAGATGTTCGGATTCTCGACTGTCCTGAGATCGGCAACACAGGGAAAGGCCCAGTTCACTATGGAATTCGCGCTCTACAAACTTGTTCCCCAGTCAATCGCGGAAGAGCTGATTGAAAAGGCGGCGAAAAAGAAAAAAGGTATATAATAGAACAGGCTGAAGGAAAGGTACAGAAACATGATGATGTTAAAAAAGGATCTCATCACCAGACATCCCCTTGGGATCCAGGGAGATGAAACAGATATTATCTCAAAGGGTGAATTCGGTGCAGTTCTTTCAAGGGCCGGCGTAGGCAAGACCGCCTTTCTGGTCCAGCTTGCACTCAACGCTATGCTGAGAAACAGAAACGTCCTTCATATAAGCATGAATGATCCTGTTGACAAGATTACACTATGGTACAAAGAACTGTTCCACCATCTTGCGCAGCGTCACGCTGTCGAGGAAGCAAGCCAGCTCTGGGAATCTCTGGCGCCTCACAGGTTCATCATGACCTTCAGGGTAGCTGGTTTCAGCGTGCCGAGGCTCAGAGAAAGACTGGCAGACCTTACCGGGCAAGATATATTTCACCCTGATATGGTTATTATTGACGGACTCAAGTTTGACGAATCAACAAGGGAATGCCTTGCGGATTTGAAGAAACTTGCCGGTGAGCAGTCATTCCACGCATGGTTCAGCGTGCATACCCATCGCGATGAAGAAACTCCTCAGGATGGTATTCCGTCTCGACTTCTGGTTGTCGAAGATTTGTTTGATATTGTGCTACAGCTCCAGCCCTCGGAAACAGACATTCATATAAAGCCACTGAAGGGACCATCAAAGATGATCTCCGGTCTGACTCATCTGACCCTGGATGCATCCAGTATGCTGATAAAGTAGGAAAGCTTTTCTCACAGAACACCTTGGTGTCACCTGTTTAGGGTGCAATTGCACTCCTCTTCCGGCAGGTGCATTCCGCTTTCGGCCTCCATATCCGCCAGCATCCGGCTGATCTCCTGAAAACCAGCGATTGGCCTGCCAAACTGCACCCATTTCTTTGCATATTTTACGGCGAGTTCCAAGGCGTCCCTGGCAACACCACAGGCCCGCGTGTCGGTGGAAACCATGAATGTACTGATTCCCCTTACACTACAACTATTTCTATTGCCGAACAGGATAGTTTGAAGTAATTGGTAGTCTCTATATAGGCCATAAAGGAATAATATATGAGATATCCGGCATTTCTTATCACATTGGCTCTTCTTGCTCTCCATTGTTTATGTCCCTGCTGTTGTTTTCCCGGACAGGACATTGAAATGTTCGAGGCGCAAGGGGTTAAGGTGTACTTCGCAAAATCGCTTGAACCTTCAGCCCGGGAAATTCTATCGATCTATCCCGAGGTCAAAGAGGAACTCGAAGAAATGTTAGGCTGGCAGTTGGAATACAGGTCCAATGTTCTTTTGATCAAAGATCAAGATAAATTTGAAAAGATGACTGGCAGCAATCTTTTTGTTGCCATGGCCATACCACAGAAAAAACTTGTTATCATCGATTGCTCACGGATGACCCACCCCTTCACCCTGCGAACAATCCTGAAGCATGAACTGTGTCACCTGATTCTCCATCATCACATTGAAGATGGCAACCTGCCCCGGTGGCTTGACGAAGGCATTGCGCAATGGGCAAGCGACGGGCTGGCAGAAATAATTATGAAGAATGACCAATTTATTCTCAACAGGGCTGTTTTGACGCACCGCTATATTCGCCTGGAAGATTTACGCCTTGACTTTCCCCGAGACAAAAGAGCTCTTCTGCTTGCGTATGAGGAAAGTAAGAGCGTTGTCGAATACATAATCAGAGAATACAAAATCAGGAGAATGCTCTGGATTCTGTATGATTTGGAAGACGGTCAGGATCTCGATACCGCCATTTCAAACAGACTTTTTATTTCTCTGCACGAATTGGAAGATCAGTGGCACAAACACCTGAAACAGCAGATTTCCTGGCTTTTATTTCTAAATGCCTATTTCTATCAGATCCTCTTTTTTCTTACAGCTCTTCTACTTGCTGTAGTAGGATCCGCAAAACTTCTGAAGCGGAGAAAAAACCGCCTGAAAGAGTATGAGGAAGACGATGAGGAAAATCTCCCAGATTAGGAAATCAATGCGAGCCTGACCCTGCTTTCCTGTTTTACGAAGCCGTCGACTTTTCCTGTTGTTAAATTATATTGAAGTGTATAATAATATTTTTCTTAGGGTTGTGATGTAAACATGATTTGAGAATGGGATTGTGATTTAATCAATCCTTAATGTTGCAGGGTTTGAATATTATCGGAAAATCAAATCTCTGCAGATGTTTTCAACTTAAAACCTATTTTGATAAGGAGGCAAGAAAGATGGATTTTATCAAAAAGAGCATGCTGGCAGGTATCGGTCTGGCGGTTTTGACAAAGGAAAAAGCAGAAAAAACGGTTGATGAACTGATAAAGAAAGGCGAGCTGACGAAAAAAGAGGGTAAAGAGACCATTAAAGAATTCACGGAGAAGTCAAAAGAGTTTAAAGAAGACCTGACGAAAAAGGCGGAAAAGGCTGTTGCCGACACAATAGCAAAATTAAACATTCCGACAAGGAAAGAATTCACGGCACTGAAGAACAAGATCGAAAAAATAGAGAAATCCCGAAAAACCAAGGTATAAGCAATGCTTATAAGAAAAATCGGCATCGTTTCCCGGACATATCGACATATGAACCGATACCGTCAGATCATCACCGTCCTGTTTAAATATGGATTCGGTGATCTGGTTGACCGGCTCCATGTCGGGCAATATCTCGAGATCGGCATGCAGATGGTTTCGAGAAAGCGCCGTGAGCGCGTCGAGAAACTTACAAGATCCGAACGCCTGCGGATGGCCCTTGAGGAACTGGGTCCCACCTTTGTGAAGATGGGGCAGATACTCTCTTCCCGCCCGGATCTTATCCCTGTGGAATTCATAGAGGAATTGTCAAAGCTTCAGGACAGTGTGCCCCCGTTCCCCTTTTCCCAGGTCAGAGAAATCATCGAGGCCGAGTTAACATCTCCGATAGATGAGATATTTCAAAAATTTGAAGAAACCCCTCTGGCGGCTGCCTCCATCGGCCAGGTACACCGGGCACAGCTTAAAAACGGAGATGATGTCATCGTCAAAGTACAGCGCCCCGGTATACGCGCGATTATAGAGGTGGATTTAGAAATATTGCTCCACCTGGCGACCCTGATTGAGAGACATATTGAGGAATGGGAAATACACCGGCCCACAAGGATAGTCGAAGAATTCGCCAGTTCACTTGCAAAAGAGATAGACTATACGATCGAAGCTTCAAACGCGGAGAGATTTGCCAGGCAGTTTACTGGAAATTCATCGGTTTATGTCCCACGTATCTTCATGGAGACAACAACGAAGCAAGTCCTTACCATGGAGTTTATAGACGGCATAAAGGCATCTGAGATTGACAAGCTGGATAATGCGGGTCTCGACAGGAGTATCATAGCTTCCCGTGGAGCGGATTTAATACTCGAGCAGGTATTCAAGCACGGATTTTTTCACGCTGATCCTCACCCGGGTAATGTCTTTATCATGCCGGATAATGTTATCTGTTACCTTGATTTCGGTATGATGGGGCGTGTCGATCGATACGCGAGAGAGCATTTCGCGGATATTGTGTATGGTTATGTCAGGCGGGATGAGTCCAAGATTGCAGATGCCATACT
This sequence comes from uncultured Syntrophaceae bacterium, assembly GCA_964387765.1. Lineage (GTDB taxonomy): Bacteria > Desulfobacterota > Syntrophia > Syntrophales > UBA2210 > UBA2210. The sequence continues at coordinate 1,459 of CAYLXS010000060.1, read as the reverse complement.
GAAGGTCGTGGAGTGGGACAAAGAACCTGACCGCCGTGTCCTTGAACGGGATATAAGCGATTTTGTTGAGTCATATCTGTACAAATCTCTCAAGGACTTCCATATAGCGGACATTCTTCAAAAACTGCTCGAATTAATTACAACTCATGGATTACGTCTCCCGCCAGACATTTTTCTTATGATCAAGGCAATGGCTCAGGTCGAGGGACTGGGTCTGGTACTGGACCCCGATTTTGACATGACCGAGAGGGCCGCCCCCTTCATCAAGCATATTAAGCTGGCGCGTCTTTCTCCAAAACGGGTAGTGGGTGATTTTCTCGAATCCGGAGAGGATCTCGTTCAACTTCTCAAAGATATCCCCGGAGAACTGCGAACCATCCTGAAACAACTGAGGCAGGGAAAGGCCAGCGTAATATTTGAGCACAGGGGGCTTGAAAATCTAATATCCGGACTGGACAGGTCGTCAAACCGGATAGCCTCTTCGCTCATCATTTCCTCTCTTATTATCGGATCATCCCTTATCATCACGACAAAGATCGGACCTTTCCTCTTCGGTTTCCCGATACTGGGGCTTGCGGGTTTCAGTATTGCAGGCATCTTTGGAATAGGTCTACTGATATCTATCCTTCGCTCAGGAAGGATGTGAAGTGCACAGGGCGTACAAAGGCAAACTTTTTTCTTCGAGTTAGCGATCCCAATCCAGATGGCTTATCGGTAAACGATTAAATTCATCTTTATAAAGTCGCCACTTAGGGATGAACTCAGTCATTAACATGTTGAACCTGTCGTTGTGTTTTCTTTCCAACAGGTGAACCATTTCATGCACCACAATATATTCCAGATATTCGGGCGGTTTCTTGGCTAATTCCAGATTCAGCCAGATTCGTTTTGCCTGCCGGTTACAGGTACCCCATCTCGTTCTCATTCTTTTAATCCCAAATTCATTGACCTGAACATTCATCTTCTTTTCCCACTTTTCTATAAGTGCCGGCACTGTCTCTTTCAGTTTCCGCCTGTACCACTCATCGAGAATGGATTTCTTTTTTAATGTGTCTGTTCCAGGTCTTACGTAGAGTTCAATCATGCTATGTTTTAAAACCACTTTCGGAGCGGCATTTCGCTCAATAACCTTCAGCAAATAGCGCTTGCCGTCGAAGTAATGGGTTTCCCTGTTTATGAACTCCCTTTGTGGTTCCCTTTTCTGATTTCTCAGCCTCGTCTGTTGTTTTTTTACCCAGCTTATTTTTGAAATGGCAAATGCACGAATAATGGCCAGATCTATTCTGTTGGGTGCAGAAATTCTAACCCTGCCCTCTGGGAAATAAACGCGCAGGTGGATATTCTTGATGCTTTTTCGCACCACATCAACAGTAATATTTCCTAATTTCAATTGTTCCATATCAGTACTCTACCTGTTGTTTTATTGGCAATTCAGGGGACCGTGTATATATTTTCCGAA
>CAYLXS010000059.1:7001-8530 GCA_964387765.1 uncultured Syntrophaceae bacterium | reverse complement strand
TTCAGAATATTATTTCCGCAGCCTCTAACTTTCTTGACTGAATGGATGGGCTGTGTTAAATTTCCCTTGTTGCACGTTGCACTGGAGATTATGATGGAATTTACGCACCTTGATGAAAACAACAGGCCGAAAATGGTCGATGTAACTGCCAAGGAACCTACCCTGAGGGAGGCTGTAGCTATCGGCAGGGTACTGATGAGGCCTGATACTGTTATAGCTATTGAATCAGGTGGTGTTTCAAAGGGTGACGCCTATGCCACTGCAAAGATTGCGGGAATCATGGCTGCCAAGAAAACAAGTGATATTATTCCGATGTGTCACCCACTCGAGATTACCGGGATTGACCTTGATTTTTCGAGTAATATTGAGAAAGGTGAGATAACTATTAAGGCAAGGACCAAAACCTTCAACAGAACGGGCGTGGAAATGGAGGCCATGACAGCGGTGAGCGTGGCCGCGCTCACGATATATGATATGTGCAAATCTGCGGATAGAGCGATTGTGCTGTCTGATATAAAACTGCTGGAAAAGAGCGGGGGCAAGAGCGGTACTTTTGTGAGAGAAGAGTAAGCGGCCATGAAAACAAACACCTATAAAACGAGAGAGACATTTCTCTTCCCTATTTTTCTGGATTCGCTGCTTCTCTTTGTGCTACTGGTAATATCTATATTTGACAGGGAATTTGCTTCTGAGACTGTGGTTCTTTCCATTATATTTGTTCCTACCCTTTATATTTTTCTTCAATCGATTTCACGCAGGACGACCATTGGGGATGATGGTATCAAGATGAGAAAGCTTTTCAGAGAGAAGCGTTTCCTATGGGAGCATATTACCAATGTAGACGTTATGACTTTGAATAAGAAGGTTTATCTGTTGTTGACTACTACAAGGGGATTTCACACGCTGGCCAACTCCCATGGGGATTTTACCTCTCTTGTGAAAGATGTTGTCCGGTATGTCGATCATAAAAAGGTCGAAGAGGGTGTTTGGAATGTTATCGATCATCCGGTAAGAAGAATGTCAGATATAGTATCCGTGTGGGTTGCGTTTGTTGTTCTTCTGGGTGCAATTATCCTGAAGATTGTTTGTTAAACTATTCATTCATATACACAAAAGGGACGTTTTATGGGCAAGCAGGAGCAGATCAGAGCGGTAATTAGTGAAGAGCTTGATAAAGCATCTTTCCCTCTTATAGAAGAAATCCTCGAAAAGAGGATCGACAAGGTCGTTACCATTCTTGGTTGCGGGGGAAATGGCAGGGCTGGGGTATATGATGAGGTCCTGTCAATGGTCGAAAAAGCCCTGATAAAGATTGCAATGAGACGCTCCAATAATATAAAAACAGCCGCTGCCGATTTCCTCGGTATAAACAGAAATACTCTTCATTCTAAGATAAAAAAACTAAAGATACGATAATAACCATGTAATAAAACCTCACCCTGAAGTTGCATCGTGAGATTTTTCGAGACCTGTGCATAATGCCCCCATTTGCAATATTCCTGCACCACCCATCATGATTTTAAGCTTTT
>CAYLXS010000059.1:0-6901 GCA_964387765.1 uncultured Syntrophaceae bacterium | reverse complement strand
AATCCTGGCCATGGATATGGCAAATTCTCCATACTCTGTCATCATGTTTCTCCTTGATAAGATATTATAAGGAGATTCTTAACACGATTACGGGAAAAAGTTGAAACAAATTCTGTTGCGCCCCATGTGGATTGATGATAGAGATTTCAATATCTTTAAAGGAATCAGTGTATCGGCTACTATGAATAAGAAGAAAAATTACATTGAGTTGGAAGAAGTGGATACTGGTTTGGAAACCCCCGCTTTTGATCTGAAGACAATCAGAGAATCCAGAGGATTCACCTTAAGGGATATGTCTTCCTCCACGAGAGTGAGTCTTTCAAATCTTGAGGCTATCGAAGAGCAAAATTTTGGCCTGCTTCCAGATCCGATATATGCCAGGGCTTTTATCAGCGCGTACGCTGACACCCTTGATATTGACGGCAAAAAGATACTTTCACTCTATAACAAATATCTTGAAGGTCTGGAGCCGGGTAAAGACAAGAATGAACTGCTAAAGAGACTTGCAGAGAAAAAACGCCACACGAGATTTTGGATTTGGCTGACGCTTGCATCATGTGTGATAGTACTCACAGGATTTTTTTACCTCTATCAATGGAACAAAGATAACAGTCGGGAACTGAAAAAATGGGTACCTGCTGAAGAGGTTGGAAATACCGGGGAGATTCAAGGGCCCTCCGGTGGCGTGCCAGCACCGGAGAAAGATGACATTGTCACTGAAGGAAACTATAAAACACCAGAGACGGAAAGTCTCGATTTATCGGGATCAACAGACATTTCTGATGTGGATGATATAAAAGACACAGGTCAGGTAATCGAAGAAGACAAACAATCAGCGATCGAAAGCGGACAGTCAGATCTTAAAAATGAACAACCGAAAGAAGAAGCTGTTCCCGACAAGGCTGTAGCCGTGGAAGAAGGGCCTTATATACTTGTAATAGAGGCATCGGAATTAACCTGGCTACAAATAACCCTGGATGAAACGCCTCCATTTGAAGTCATGTTAAGACCGGGAGAACGGATTACAGAAAAGGCATCGGAGAAATTCGGTTTGGTTGTTGGCAATGCTGCGGGTGTGAAGATCATTTTTCAGGGAAAATCACTTGGCCTTATGGGGAAACATGGAGAGGTTGTTCACCTGACACTGCCGTAGGATATGTAAAAACAGGTATTGACAATGACAACCTTATAACCTAATCTCAGAGAAAAGAGACCCTTGAGAGTCCCGATTTATCGGCAGAGGATTTCAAAAAACTAAAAGACAGGGCTTAAGGTGCCCTGCATCAAGAGGTGAATCAAGTATGTTTGGAATAGGCATGCCCGAGTTGTTGATTATCCTGGTGATTATTCTTATTATCTTTGGAGCTGGAAAACTTCCTGAGATAGGGGGGGCTATAGGCAAGGGTATTAAAAACTTTAAGAAGTCTTTCCAAGACACCGATGAAGTGGAAAACACCAAAGATCCCAAGAAGATCAATGATGACAAAGAATGAAAGTAACCATTGGCGGTTGTTGGTTCACATTTTTTTCAATAAACTATGCAATGATGAGCGAGGCCCGGCGATTAAAACCTTTTGGATATTGATTGTAATTCTCTGTTTTTCAGTCGTGAACCGATAACTGCAAACCGTAAACGGTTACAAATAAGCCACTCCGCAACAGAGGTTGCGAAGTGGCAACCCGTTCTCAAAGGTCTTACCCGTTAAAAGGGGACATCATCTTCAGGTATAGCCGATCCCGCAGGGGACGAGGTTCCATTGACCGGTCTTTCGGCCTGCCCTCCCGATTGATAAGCACCCTGTTCCTTCCTTTCCAGCATCTGCATGTTGGAGGCAACTATCTCTGTGGTATAACGCTTGTTACCATCCTTGTCATCCCAGGTCCTTGTTTGCAGCCGGCCTTCTATATAGACCAGCCTTCCCTTGGCCAGGTAATTACCGCATATCTCCGCCAGTTTTCTGAAGGTAACAATCCTGTGCCACTCTGTTTTCTGAACTTTTTCCCCGTTTTTGTCTTTCCATTGTTCATCAGTGGCCATGTTAAAATTGGTTACCATGGTACCATCCTGGGTGTATCTTACCTCCGGATCCGCTCCCAGCCTTCCAATCAATATGACTTTGTTAACCATTTGTCTCTCCTCGCAGTTTCTTTATTAAATAGTGTGTAAATTGTATTGCTGAACTGCATCTCTGTCAATGCATTATTTATGATTTCATGTTAGCATAAAAAGCATATATTCTCCATTGACTTCATTCGTATTATTAAGTACAAAAAATTGCACATGGCTATCGCTTGTATCGGCCGGTTTATCAGGTTGTAGCAATTATTATATTATTCTTGGGAGACAGGAGAGGAAAAGCCTTTGAATCTTTGGGAAGGAGCCCTGCTTGGCGTAATACAGGGGTTGACGGAATTTCTTCCTGTGAGCAGTTCCGGTCATCTTGTAATAGTGCAAAGCTTTATTAAAGGATTTCAGCAACCGGGAGTGGTGTTTGACGTTATGCTGCATTTTGGGACGCTTCTGGCGGTTCTGGTTTTTTTCAGGAAAGATATTCTGGATATCCTGATATCACTTATACCGGTCGGATGGTTCCACAACTCCAGGAGAGGCCATGATAGTATGGATGTGCGTGCCGGGAGGAAAATGGCCCTTTATATTATCACAGGGACGGTATTTACAGGAATCATAGGTCTGTCATCCGAAGAAAAAATACACCATCTTTTTACATCCGCAACAACCGTTTCTTTTATGTTGCTTATCACCGGTGCACTGCTGTTTATGTCCGACAGATTTCATGGCGACAGGTTGGAAAAAGACATGAATATAATTGACAGCGTGGTGATCGGGATTGTCCAGGGAATTTCGCTGATCCCTGGAATATCAAGATCCGGCTCCACGATAGCCTTTGGCATCTTCAGGGGGCTGGATGGCCAGACAGCGGCCAGATTTTCATTCCTGCTCTCCATACCTGCAATATTGGGTGCAGTTGTGCTTGAGTCAAAATATATCGGGATGATACCTGCAGGTGATATCGTGGTATATTTTACCGGGATGATCGTCGCCGCTGTGACCGGCTTTCTGACGTTGAGACTTCTACTCTTTATTATCAGCAAACATAAGTTGAGCATATTTGCTTATTACTGCTGGATTCTTGGAATTTCCACACTGGTTATTAGGGTAATTTAAATTAGTTTTATTTGTTATCAGGGAGTTGAATTTGAGTAAAAAAGATACAGACGGAAAAAACAGAAGGCTAAAGGAAATAACAGGTGTCATATCCCTCGCCCTTGCTGCTTTTATGTTTCTATGCCTCTTTTCCTACAATCCCCATGATCCCTCTCTCACACATTATGTGGCCAGCAAGGTGGAGGTGGCCAATTACGGGGGCCTTGTAGGTTCCTATCTCTCTGATGGCATGCTCAGAATTTTCGGTATGACATCCTATCTTGTTTCCGTATTACTTGTACTGTTTTCTTTCAAGCTGTTTCACGGCGGAAAGTTTGGGATGGTTTTTTCTCCTGTCTTTGGTTTCATTGGTCTTGTCTTTGCCATATCGGCGCTTCTGGCGGCAAAGTATGGTACTGTCTCCTCTCCCGGCGTGGATTTCAACGCAGGCGGATTGCTCGGGAAGTCTTCATTGAAAGTATTGTATTTCTACCTGAATCAGATGGGGACCGATATTGTTTTAGTTGTTATCCTCTTGATATCCTTAATGGTTACATTTGACGTTTCGCTTGTGGCGCTTGTGAGAAGGCTGGCCATACTGTTGTCGAGCACGCTCCTGAGGCTCAAGACCTTTATTGTGGTTGGGATGGGGCGATTGAGAAGAAAAAAAGCTGTCACAAAACACAAAAAAACCGGGGTGTCGAGAAATATTCCGGTCATCTCCGATGAGATCGGGCAAAAGGAAGAGAAAAAACAAAACGAACAAGTATCCTTTGAATTTTTGCATTCGGAAGGAACGTTCGTTCTTCCGTCCCTGGACCTTCTTGACAAGGCAGAAATCAGGAATACGAGAATGAAGAAAGAAAGTCTTATCATGAATTCCCGGATCCTTGAGAAAAAACTGGCAGATTTCGGGGTGGAAGGCAGCGTTACAGAGGTAAAACCGGGTCCTGTTATCACCATGTACGAGCTCGAACCGGCGTCCGGAGTAAAAATAAACAAGATAACAAATCTCTCTGACGACCTTGCGCTGGCGCTGAAGGCGCGGAGTGTCAGGATCGTAGCACCCATTCCGGGGAAGGCGGCAATCGGTATCGAAATTCCGAATTATGAAAGGGAATCCGTATGTCTCAGAGATGTGCTCGATAGTGAGGAATTTCTGGAATCAAAATACAAATTACCTATAGTGCTTGGGAAAAATATCGCAGGGAGACCTGTGATAACCGACCTCGCCAGGATGCCTCATCTCCTTATCGCGGGCACAACCGGTTCGGGGAAGAGTGTGTCTCTCAACGCCATGATATGCAGCATTTTGTTCAAGACAGCGCCGGACGAGGTAAAGTTTATAATGATCGACCCAAAGAGACTTGAACTCTCAGGGTATGAGGGAATACCGCACCTCCTTAACCCGGTAGTGACCAATCCCAAGGAGGCATCGCAAGTGCTGAAATGGACCGTCGATGAGATGGAGAGGCGGTATGCTGCAATAGCTGACGTGGGTGTTAAGAGTATAGAAAGATACAACAGATTGGTGGAAAAGGAACAAATTGCGATCAAAAAGCAGATGTCGGGGCTTTCTTCGCCGGTTTCCGGGGAGAAAACAGCGACAGTTCCGGAAAAGCTTCCCTATATCATTGTTGTCATAGATGAACTGGCAGACTTAATGATGGTGGCCCAGAGAAATGTTGAAACATCTCTTGCCCGGCTCGCGCAGATGGCACGAGCCGCGGGTATCCACCTTATCCTGGCCACTCAGAGACCTTCCGTGGATGTTATTACCGGCATAATAAAGGCCAATTTCCCCACGCGAATATCGTTCAAGGTATCGTCAAAGGTGGATTCGAGAACAATACTCGACCAGCTTGGCGCCGAGAAACTCCTCGGGGCGGGAGATATGCTTTTCATGCCGCCGGGTACATCGAAACTGATGCGTATCCATGGCGCTTTTGTGTCTGACAAGGAAATCACAAAGATTGTGGACTTTATAAAAAGGCAGGGGTCGCCCCTCTACGATAAATCGATATCCAGCTATAGCCCGGAACGAGAAGGGGCAAAAACAGGAGAAGAATTCGATGAAAAGTATGATGAGGCGGTCGAGCTGGTTACCGATCTGGGGCAGGCCTCTATCTCTCTGGTCCAGCGATATATGAAGATAGGATATAACAGGGCTGCCCGCATTGTAGAAAAAATGGAGGCAGAAGGTGTTGTGGGACCATCAGACGGCGCCAAACCTCGCAAGGTATTGGTCGGAAGACTTCCCCAATAATTTGAAAAACAAAGTTCATATCATAAGCCTGGGGTGTCCCAAAAACCTCATAGATTCAGAAGTGATGGCCGCCGCTCTGGTTGAGGGCGGTTTTGAGATAGTTTCTCTTCCTGAAAACGCGCATATAATAATTATCAATACCTGTACCTTTATCCTTCCGGCAAAGGAAGAATCGATTGATGAAATCTTCCGTATGGCGGAACTGAAGAAGAAAGGCAAGTGCCGGCATCTGATAGTTACGGGCTGTCTGCCTCAGAGATATGGAGCCATACTCGAAAAAGAGATTCCGGAAGTTGATCTTTTTCTTGGAACAGGTGAAATTCCCCGCATAGCCGATCTTGTTGCATCACTGCAAAAAGAAGAACAACCGGAACAGCGTTCCTGCATAGGAAAACCTGATTTTCTCATGAACTCCTCACACCCGCGTCTGTTGTCGACGCCACCCTACACCGCGTATCTGAAAATCGCGGAGGGATGTTCCAATCACTGTTCCTATTGCGTGATACCACTCGTCCGGGGAAAATTCAGAAGCAGGCAGATGGATGACATACTGCGGGAGGCCGAAACGCTTGCACGGGGGGGAGTTAAGGAGATTATTGTAGCGGCCCAGGAGACCACCCTTTATGGTAGAGACCTCGGCTATACGTCCGGATTGAGCTCGCTGTTGAGAGAGATTGCCCTGATAGACGGGATCAGGTGGATCAGGTTGCTCTATACATATCCGGCGGATTTGGATGATGAACTGTTCCGGACTATCCGCGATGTCGAAAAAATATGCAACTATATCGATATTCCTGTACAGCACATCGATGACGGCATACTGAGTTCCATGAACAGAAAGGGCGACAGCAGACTTATAAGAAATGCCATAGCAAGCGCCAAAAAGATTATTCCCGGCGTGGCACTGAGAACATCACTGATTGTGGGATTTCCCGGAGAGACACAGGAAAGGTTTGACAGGCTCCTCGCGTTTGTAAGGGAGACAAGATTTGACCATGTGGGGGTCTTTAAATATTCAAGAGAAGAGGGAACTAAGGCAGATACGCTTCCCGGTCATGTTCCCGAGAGTGTGAAAAAACTCAGGAGGGGGATTATAATGGAGGAGCAGATGGGGATTTCCCGTGAGATAAATCAATCACTTATTGGCTCCACAATGGAATTAGTTATAGAAGAAAAGTCGGATCTTCCGGGGTATGACTATATCGGAAGAGCGAGGAGACAGGCGCCTGACATAGACGGCATCACATATGTGAAGGCAGGAGAAAAGGCGATTGGTGATATTGTAAAATGCCGGGTAGTTTCAGCAGATGATTATGACCTGTTTACCGAAGAAAAGGCGGATAAAAAACTATGATCGTAATGAAATTTGGGGGCACCTCGATTGAGGATATCCCTTCTATCGAGAGGGTTGTAAAAATCATAGGTTCCAGACTTGAGCAACATCCGGTGGTGGTCAACTCCGCCATGGG
>CAYLXS010000058.1:0-8812 GCA_964387765.1 uncultured Syntrophaceae bacterium | reverse complement strand
AAGAGGTAATCATGGAAGATGGCGTTTTGCTTCAGTTGAACAATATAAGTGTGGTTTATTCGGATGTTATCCAGGTGCTGAAAGGTGTTTCCCTTTCGGTTGAGGAGAACCATATCGTATCTCTACTAGGCAGTAACGGAGCCGGTAAAACTACCACACTGAAAGCCATTTCGGGACTTCTTAAAACGGAGAATGGAAAGGTCACCGATGGAGATATCGTATACAGAAACAAATCCATTCAAAATTCTCCGCCCGAGACCATAACACGTCAGGGCATCATCCAGGTGCTTGAAGGAAGACAGCCCTTCAAATATCTGACAATAGAGGAAAATCTGAGGGTGGGCACGGCCACACGCTGGGGCAAACCATACAGGAAGGACATGGACCTTATATATGAATACTTCCCGCCGCTTAAAGAGAGAAGGAAAGCCATGGCTGGTTATTGCAGTGGGGGTGAACTCCAGATGCTTGTCATGGGACGCGCGCTGATGGCGCACCCACAGCTGCTGCTGCTGGATGAACCTTCTCTCGGGCTTGCCCCACTCGTAGTCAGAGAAATATTCCGCATCATAGAGAGAATAAATAAAGAACAGGGGACAACTATTGTTCTGGTCGAGCAGAATGCGAGCATGGCGCTTCAGATAGCCCACTATGGTTATATCATGGAAAACGGCAAGATCGTCATGGAAGGATCTTCTGCGAATCTCAAAGAAAATCCCGATATAAAAGAGTTCTATCTTGGAATGGGAACGTCCGGTGACGCGAAATCATACCGAGATGTAAAGTCCTATAAGAGACGCAAACGATGGTTGTAGGTTGTAGAAAATGGTTTACGGTTTACAGTTACCGGTTGCAAAAACCGATAACTGACCGCTAATAGTTAAAAGAAGAAATAGGGGATTGAGATGAACAGGTTTTTTGATGATATGGAAACCAGATCAACGCTTCGCAGGGAAGAGGACAACAACTTGAGATTATCCGCGATGGTAGACTCAGGCTACCGACATTCCAAAATGGTCAGAGAAACATTAGACAGGCTCGGTCTGAAACCATCAGACATCGTTTCCACAGGCGATCTTGAAAAATTGCCTGTAATTTCAAGGGAAGAAGTAGTCGAACTGGAACGGCGCGAGCCTCCTTTCGGGGGATTCTGTGGCGAAAATACCGGTATAGACAGGATATTCATATCACCCGGACCGGTCTACGAACCACACCTCGGGGAAAATGAACTGTGGGCCAGGGGCTATTTTGCTGCAGGGTTTCGTAAGGGTGACAGGGTGCTCAATACCTTTTCATACCATATGGTAGCCGCCGGTCTGACATTTCATGAAGGTCTCAGGTCTACCGGAGCAACTGTAATCCCCTCAGGAACGTCTGGTACTGAGACACAGGTTCAGTTAATTCGGGATCTTGGAGTTACCGGATACACCGGCACACCGAGTTTTTTAAACGCTATTATCAAAAAAGCTGAAGAACTGGGACATGATTTCAGAAAGGATTTCGGTCTCCTAAAGGCATGTTTTGTGGCCGAACCCCTTCAGCCATCACTCAGGAAGAGGTTTGAAGAGGAGTATGGAATCGATACCTTTCAGATGTACGGGGCCACGGAGGTTGGAGATATAGCATACGAATGTTCCGAAAAGGCCGGGTGGCATATCTGCGAGGATGTCATCGTCGAGATCGTGGACCCCTCCACAGGCAGATGCGTAGAACCGGGAAGGCTGGGCGAGATAGTTGTAACCAGGCTGAATAACATATTCTTTCTGCTCAGGTTTGGGACAGGAGACCTGTCAAGTATAATAAATGAGGATTGTCCCTGTGGAAGAACATCCAGCAGACTGAGCGGCATTGCTGGAAGGGTGGGCGATGCGGTCAAGGTCAGAGGAATGTTTATCACGCCGGGCCAGCTGGCAAGGGTAGGGGAGGCGTTCCCGCGGGTCAGATTTCAGGTGATTGTAACGAGGGAATCCTACAGAGATTTCCTGGCTGTTGCAGTAGTGGATGATGAACAATATAAGGCCACCGATGCCGAACGTTTCAGATCTGTATTCAGGGAGATTTGTGCCGTCAAAATAGACAGGATTGAACCGGTGAAGACGGAACTGCCTGACAATGGAAAACTCATTATTGATAAGAGAGAATGGGAATAGAATCAGGGCACTGCTGCATCCTTCATCTTGAGCTGGATGCTGCTGTTTCTATTCCAGTGGTTTATCTGGGGAGTAAAGACGATATCGACAGTTGATCCGGAAAGCAAATCGGAAAGATGCCCCCCGTTGAACCATATGGTATCGCAGTGCATCTTATCTTCGCTTGCGCGCATTTTCAGATGATTGTTTCCGACCGTTGTGAGGGATGAGATTTTTATATTTTTTGCGCAGAGAACAGGTTCAGGGTTCATATTTCCAAAGGGGCCCAGCATTTCGACCTGAGAGATGAGATTGTAATCTATTTCGTTCAGACCGCACATGGCATCTATGACAGTTTCCGGAATCGGCCTTTCGTCACCGATCTCTTCGTACACCGCCCTGCTCAATGTACTGGAGAATTTTTCTATATCTTCTTCTCTTATGGTGATTCCAGCCGCATATCTGTGCCCGCCATATGCAAGCAGCAGTGGAGAACACTTCTCAAGTCCACCATACAGATTGAATTCAGGGATGCTTCTGCCCGAGCCTTTCCCGATCCCGTTTTTTATGCTGATCAGTATAGCTGGCCTGTGATACCTGTCCACAAGCTTTGAAGCCACTATACCTATGACGCCGGGGTGCCATTTGTGGGACGCAAATACAAGGGAGTTTATATCGTCGATATCAATAGTTGTGTGTATATCTTCAAGTATCTCATTAAGAATAGCCTTTTCCATTTCCTGGCGTTTCCCGTTGTATGAATCGAGGCGCCGGGCAAGTATTGTTGCTTTCTCCTCATCATCCGTCAGGAGCAGTTCCACTGCGTCTTCGGGAGCTCCGATTCTGCCGGCAGCATTGATTCGGGGAATAAGTCTGAATGCCGCCGACTCGGAACTGACGGTTTTATTTCTCATATTGCTTATTGTAATCAGTGCCTTAAGCCCGACTCTTTTGGTATTGTTTGCCACTCTCAGGCCTGTCCTTGCGAGAACCCTGTTTTCGTCGATCAAAGGCACAATATCACCTATGGTTCCTATGGCAACCAGGTCCAGATATTCTCTTAGATTCGGGTATTTTCTGTCCTTCCAGAAACCCAGGTCGCGGAGCTTCCCGCGGAGGGCAATCAGGAGATTGAAGGCAACTCCCACTCCGGCAAGAGATTTGAAGGGAAAGGAACAATCACTGCGATGGGGGTTGACTACAGCACTGCAATCGGGCAGGATATCGGGGACCTCATGATGGTCCGTTACTATGACATCAATACCTGAGGATGCCGCATAGGCTATCTCTTCATGGTTGGAAATGCCGCAGTCCACGGTTATGATAAGTTTTGTTCCATCTTTTCTGAATTTGTCGATTGCTGCCTTGCTGAGACCATAGCCCTCTTCAACCCGTCCCGGGATATAATATGTTATATTGTCGTGAATTTCCCTGAGAAATTTTACGAGAATTACCGTGGATGTAATGCCGTCCGCGTCATAATCGCCGTAGACAACAATTTTTTCTTTCCCCGAGATCGCCTCTATCAACCGGCCAACAGCATTCTCCATATCCTTCATAAGGAGAGGGTTGTGCAGTTGCTTCAGGGAAGGGAATAAAAACTTCCTGGCATCATCCGGTGTGGTTATGCCCCGGTTGATCAATATCTGTGATAAAATAGGATTTATTTCCAGTTCCCTTGTCAGGAGAGATTGGGCCTCTAAGTTGGTGTCCGGCAGTTTCCAGCGGGTGATTGGCAACATGTTTTCTTTGTCCTGATTTTAATAGAGCCGGAATATAGCCAAGACACCATGCCATGTCAAGGATGGATTTATTTCTTGATGTTTTAAAAGCCGGGTGTTACGACACAGCATATGGAAGAAGGGGGTGTAATAAAAAGGAAGCTGAGATTGAACCGCAGGGATATTGCGTATGTTAAATATATTCTGGAAGGGTATGAAGGGCTTGCGACTATCACAACAGTAGACAAGGACAAATCGGTGGTACAGATTTCCATATTACCCGATTTTGCCTCCGATGTTGACGGTATACTCGAAGCGTTAAAACAAGAAATAGATATCTATGAAATTGGTGATTCTGTTTATTAATGGAGGAGAAAGATAATGAAAAGATTATACATGTGCTTTCTGATCATGCTGTTTGTTCCTTTTATACTGGGTATGGGTTCTATGACAGGTGATGATTCTCCGGACAGTATACCTGTAACTGAAAAGAAGTTCAGTGCCACCTTTGTTGATCAGATGGATATCGTTACCAGGTGTACAGAAGTGAGCATAGAGGGAAAGACCTTTATCGAGGGAGTGAAGGGGAAGGGTACATACACAATTCCCTTTGAAAAAATTAAAAGCGTCCGGGTCTTTTTGAAAGATGGAAAGCTTAAAGGTTTAATACTCCTGAGAAATAATAGCAAAGACGAGCTGATTCTCAACAAAGATTACAAGGTATATGGCAGGACAAATCACGGGACCTTTCAGGTAGGTATTGCGAGTCTTAAAAAAATGATAATGGATGAATAGTTCTAAGATAAAAGGATGGAAGTATTCGCCTGGCGGTTGTCAGGCGAATACATGATGTAATTATCAGACAGCCTTTTTAACAGCTCCGGAACGCAGGCACCGGGTACAGACCTTCATTCTCTTTACTGCTCCGGTCTTTGGATCAACAACGCGCAGTTTCTGAAGATTAGGATACCAGACCTTCTTTGTCTTGTTATGCGCGTGGCTTACGCTGTTTCCTACTACAGGCCCTTTGCCACAGACCTCACAAAATCGAGACATAATCAACTCCTTTCAAGAAAATCAGGTCACTTCCTAAACTATATCGAGGATTTTTGCAAGTGTTTTTTGATATTATTTCAGGTGCCTGCCTTGACCGCTCCTCTACTGATTCTTCATAGATACAGGCTGTCCCGTTGCTTCGAGGACACCCATCCAAAATGCATAATCGGTGTACATCATACTTATTTCTTGACAATGGGAATAGGGTTAGTGTAGAGAAAACTCCTTTTTATGTTAAGAATTGCGTGCGCAGTGACTCTCGGGTTCCCCCACCGCATAATCCAACGTGAAAATGGTAGCAAGGGAGAAACCTTCTTCAATGATGAAGATTATCCGGTATATATAAATCTGAACTCTGAGTGGTGTTTGCACCGCGTACTTGAAAGTTGGGCCTACCTGATGCCGAACCATATACATCCGATTATCCATATCCATGCGAGGCGACAATGGCTTTAATTATAAATCGATTACCAAATAAATTTTATCCCGATTCCACAAGGATCATTTCCAGATTTTATATGCCCGGCGCTGAGGATAGGGCAAGAAGTATAATCAAGCGAGTGCTGGACTTTTCTGACCAGGATGTGGCTTCAGCTCTTAGTGAGGTGCTGTCCGATTTTTCAAAGCGGCATCGCAATATCTCAAAAGTTTTTGAGAAAAATTTTGATAACATAAAATACGTCCTGGCATCGGACCCTAACATACCCCCGGATACACTGTCTCTTGAGAGAAAATTGCTGATCGGCTCCTACTTTACCTTGGAATATGCCATCGAGGCAGCCGCCTTCTTTAATCCCTCGATCGTCGAAGACCCGAACCAGGGTAATCTCGAAGAGGGGCAAAAACGCGTCATCGTCAGTTTTCGCGCGGTCGGGGAGGGGCATATCTCATCCATCGTATTCAGGAGTGGTATCATCACCCAAGACAAGAAGCTGGTCTTCAGACCTGCTGGAAGATTCGTTGATTTACCGGAGACGGTAAAGCGTCACGTATATGAAAAAAAACATTTTTTGGTAAAATTACATGAAATGAATATCCACAAAGATATTGTCGGGTTTATCATGGATAATCTGAAAGATAAATTTATCTACCATGAATTGCAGGAAAGTATTGCCGAAGTCAGCAAAAATATAAAACTAAGCTACAGCAAGGAAAAGGTGATAAATGCAATAAACTGGCTGGCCAATTCTCATTACGAAATAAGCTTTTCGCTGGACACCGCCATATCGGAACGCGTTATTTTCCCTGTCTCCGCCCATGAAAGCAATGGTATCGAAGATGCGCGATTTGTAAGATTTACTAATGGTGACGGAAGTGTCACCTATTTTGCAACATATACAGCGTATGATGGACATGCCATCTTGCCTAAGTTCATAGAAACAAAAGATTTCTATAATTTCAAGATATCACCGATCTACGGCAAATACACCCAAAACAAGAATCTGGCCCTGTTTCCTAAAAAAATTAAGGGTAAATATGCCATGCTCTCGCGCCATGACGGGGTAAATAACTATATTATGTTTTCCGATGATATCCATTTCTGGCGTCATGCGCAAAAAATACAAGAACCCCGATATCCCTGGGAATTTATTCAGTTGGGCAACTGCGGCTCCCCCATCGAGACCGAAAACGGCTGGCTGCTAATCACCCACGGAGTGGGTCCGATGAGGAGGTACAGCCTGGGGGCTATACTGCTCGATCTGGAGAATCCTTCTCACATCATCGGCCAGCTCCGGCAGCCTTTACTGATGGCCAATGAGGAAGAAAGAGAGGGCTATGTGCCTAATGTGGTCTATTCCTGCGGTTCGATTATTCATAACAATGTGCTGATCACACCCTACGGGATGTCCGACTACGCCTCGAGCTTCGCCACGGTCCAGGTGGATGAGCTTCTGAACTGCTTGCTGAATGATTGAGGGAGCGCACTGATTGTATTTGATGAAGTAGGATGTAGCCACACGCAGAGGTAGGAGCATAGATGGCAGAGCAAAACGTCTACGATGACCTGGAGCCCAGAATTCATAAGAGAATAGCTGAGGCAGTTGCCGATGCTGCTCCGATCTTGGATATTGCCTGTGGCGATGGCAGGTTAATCGGTTTTATTGCATCGGGATCTGACTGCAGCACTTATGGCGTCGATATCTCCATATCTCATTTGACTGCAGCCCGGAGAAAAGCGAAGACTCGGGGCATCTTGCACCTTGTCCTCCTCGCTGCCGGGGATGCACAGAAACTCTGCTTTCTTGATAAATCCTTTGGTTCTCTTATCATGCTTTACTCTTTACACGAGTTTCAGCATCCGACGCAGGCACTAAAAGAGTCAGGGCGAGTATTGAGACCTGGAGGGAAGCTCATAGTAGTGGATCCCGTTAAAGGCGGCAAAGCTGAAACGCTCTGGAGGGAGAATTATTATGGTATGGAGGAGATCGAGTCTATGTTGACATATGCAGGATTCAGCGAGTTGGCCTCCGACTTTCTGTACGATGATATCGTGTTTGTTTCGGCGCAAAAAGGTCCAGATTTAAACTGATAATCGTGTATCGATAAAGAGTTCCTATCACTTTACGATATTCACTTTCCCAGTATTTTACGGTAAACTTTAATATAATCATCGACCATTTTTTCCTGACTGAAATTCTTTTCGGCCCACGACCGGCAGTATGTGCGGTCAATCTGCCTTACATCTTTTAAGACGGATACGGCTTCATCAACCGTATCAACCAGAAATCCGGTCTTCTCCTGGACGATCAACTCCGGCATGGCCCCCCTATTAAAGGCAACCACCGGTGTTCCACACAGCATCGATTCAGCCACACTTAAGCCAAAGGGCTCGTCGAAACTGATGGGATGGAGCAGGGCGTATGCATTGCCGAGCAATGTGTCTCTTTTTTGGGGGCCGGAATTACCGACATACACAATCTCATCATCTAAAAACGGCTCTACCTTTTCTTCATAATATCTCTGATCCTGGATAAATCCGGCAATAATAAGCCTCATGTTAAACCGTTTAGCGATCTGAATGGCCTCATGGGTCCCTTTATCGGGATGTATCCTTCCGAAATATAACAGATATTCGCCAACGGCTTTTCTCAATGTAAAGTCAGCCACATTGATGCCGTTGTAAACCGTGGCGATATATTCCAATTGCCGGCTGCGGTCCGCATTGCTGATGGATACAAAATAATTACGATCGTTGTACTCCTTGAAAACCGGGATAATTTGTGGTGAGGAAAACCCGTGGATAGTGGTCACCATCGGCGTTGTAATCAAACGCGAATAGGTCAGCGGCAGAAAATCATAATTGTTATGGATGATGTCAAACCTATCGGCACACTCCATTAGATGCGCAATATGTAAACACTCCCATACCTTTGGATCAAGGGCCTTGTCTTCTTCATAGGACCGTTCACAGATGTATTCCAGTTTTGCCCTGGTCAGGGAATCACCCGTCGCAAAAAGCGTTACATCCAATCCGCGATTGACGAGACCCTCGGCAATATTTGACGCTACCTGTTCCCATGGCCCATAATGCCGCGGGGGCGTTCTCCAGCAAACAGGGGACAGGACTGCAACTTTCATTTTATACCGCCGCTCTGGGATTTTTCAGACACAGGTCAACCAGATCACTTATATTTGCCGTACCCACGCACATAACTGTATCAGCCGCGCCCCAGTAGATTTTAAGTGTTCCATCCGGTTCCGGTACCGCCCCGCAGGTAAAGACGACATTGGGGACATAACCGGTGATCTCATATTCCTCTTCCGGTTGAAGGATCCAGCCATCACTGACCCCTCTGATTATAGATGGATCCGTCAAATCATGCAGGGCAACGCCCAGGCGGTAGACCGAACCGGCCATGGTCTGAAAGACGCCGTGGTAGATATTCAACCAGCCCTGATCGGTCT
>CAYLXS010000057.1:0-8841 GCA_964387765.1 uncultured Syntrophaceae bacterium | reverse complement strand
ATATCCCATTTGAAATCGATGAAGAGACAGAGGAACAACCCCAGGCCGCAATGCCCGAACTGGACGCTGTAGAGAGGAAGACAAACTTCAAAGAAGTGGAACTTGGATACGAGATAGAAAAAGCTATCAAGGAGGCATCTCGTTGTCTCAGGTGCGACGCCGAAGTGTAAGCTACTCAGAAGACAGAAGGTAAAAATCAGCCCCTGTTCACAACCACAAAGTTGCGGACAGGGGTTCTTTGTTTTGGGTTTTGGGTTTTGGGTTGCGCGGGTTAACCTGACCACCGATCACCGATCACCGATCACCGATCACTAACCACTCACCACTGGTTCACGCCATATCTGGAACATCAAAACTGTCTTCCGGCGTGTATTTGCGTTCAAGCCGGCGGGCCACGATACTCATACTGTAGCAGCAGATAAAATAGAGAACGGCGATTGTTGTATAGATCTCAAACGGATAAATCATGACCCGGTTATTGATCGTCTGGGCCACTGTAGTCAGCTCAAACACCCCTATTATATAGGCAAGCGACGTATCCTTGAAAAGAGCTATAAACTGTCCAACGATAGCTGGGATCATCATTTTGAGCGCCTGAGGAAGGATCACAAAACGCATCGCTTTAAAATAATTTAATCCCGATGCCTTTGCCGCCTCCATCTGTCCTGGGGGAATAGCTTTTACACCGGCACGCACGATCTCAGCGAGGTACGCCCCTGAAAATATCGTGAACGCTATTGTGGCACTCCAGAAAACATCCATTTGCATCCCCGTAAGAATTGGGGAGAAAAAATAGACCCAGAATATAACCATGATAAGCGGATTCCCGCGTATAAGCTCGATATAGAGGATGCTCGGAGTACTTATCAGGGGGCTTTTACTCAGACGCCCCAGGCCTGCCACCAGGCCTATGGCAAAACTGGCCGTCAGCGCGATAAAGGCCAGAACTATGCTGAGGCTGAGCCCCCCAAGACCATAGAAGATTTCACCACCTAATCCGTGCGGGAATGTCCATATCAAAAGCGCGCGGAAGTTATGGAATATGACGTCCCAATTAAAGGCATAGATTTTGTATCCCATCGCAACGAGTAATCCGACTAACAGCAGGAGAAACGATGTCTTACCTGCCATGGAGAGAATACCAAGTAAACGTCCCAGCCACTGAGCCCCGCTGGATATATAGGTGGTTTCCACTTCCAGCGATTCATCTCTCTCTGGCCTCAAACAGCTGACAAACCATCGCACCCCCCCGGCAACATACGATACCAAGAGCAGAACAGGTCTCACCATAAGGCCAAGCATTCTATCCAGGAGACTCAGTTTCTTCTCCTCTCCTATTTCCAGATGGTGATTCACACTGTTCATCAGTGTACTGATAATCAACGAAAGGCTGAGATAGATGACCGTAGCGGCGGTGGTGGCTTCAAATCCCCGGAAAGTAAAGGATTCAATCTGCTGTGCCTGCCAGCACAGGTCGGCTACTCCTATGGTCATGGCAAGCGAAGAGTTTTTCATATTGTTCAGAAGCTCACTCCCAAGAGGGGGCATAATCACGCGAAAAGCCTGAGGCAAGATGACAAAGCGCAGCGCCTGAATCCTGCTCAATCCGGATGAAGCCGCGGCTTCCAGATGACCCTTTGGAATGGCCTGTATACCCGCGCGCACTATTTCGGCTATGAAGGCGGTGGTATAGATACTCAGACCTCCGGTAGCGGCTATCAGCTCATAGTTGTGGTCATATAAAAACTCGCGAACCGCGTCCGGTAATCCAAGTGGAAAGGCGAAATACCAGAAAAAAAGCTGTACCAGGAGCGGTGTATTACGAAAAAATTCCACGTATGCCGTGGCAAACCAGTAGAGGGGTTTGAAGCTGGAAAGACGCGCTATACCGAAAAATGTACCTAATACAAGAGAAATAACGGTACTTATCAGAGAGATTTCTATGGTAATCAGGAGGCCGCGCAGCAACCAGACACCAAAGACTTCCTGGTAGGTAGGATTCATTTCCCAGAGCACAGCCCATTGGAAATCATACCCGAAGTCAACATGTGCGAAAAAAAGATATATGGCAAGGACCATTCCGGCCACTATCGCAAATTGTTGAACCTGGTGTTTCCAGGATTCCATCATTCTCATGTCTACTTTCTAAGGGGAAGACAACGCACAAAAACTGCGGCCCGAGTAGTTCCCGGGCCGCAGTCCTCGTCACTCAAAACAAACATTAACTTTTATGGCCACATCTCAATTTTTTCAGTCATCGGGAAGTAATAGGGCGTATCAGCACCATACCACTTGTTATATATCTTCATATAGGTGCCATCCTTCCACATATCCTGAATCGCGAAGTTGACAGTATCACGCCAGTCGCTGTCATTCTCGGGAAGTCCGATGCCATAGGGCTCATCACTGAAGAAGTCACCGACAAGTTCATATTTGCCGGGTTCCTTCGCGGCATAGCCGATGAGTATCGTGCTGTCGGTAGCCCAGCCTTGAACCTTACCCTGCTGCAGAGCCAGGAAGCATGTAGGCTCATCCTGGTAGCTGATAACCTTTGGATTGCTGTCTCCCAGCGATTTTAAGAGATTGACGGCATTTTTTTCGCTGGTTGTACCCTGCATGGAGGCCAGCTTCTTGCCCACAAAATCCTTGTGGCTTTTGTATTTGCCCTTTTTGGCCAGGATCTTCTCGCCATCGAAGAAATAGGTTATGGAAAAATCGATTGTTTTATCCCGCTCACGTTTGTGAGTCATGTTGGCCGTACTCATATCGATCCGTCCGGATGTCAGGAATGAGATACGCGTCTTGTTGTTCAGCTTGATCTTCTCCATCTTGAGCTCTTTGCCCATCGACTGCCCGATACGCTTTACAACCTCCGAAGCTATATCTACATCGAACCCAACCCACTCATTCTTGTCGTTAAAATACGCCGCGGGAATGCTGTTGTACATCAGGCCTGCCTGGACAACGCCCGCATCCTTGACCTTGTCATAGGTGGGGCCTGCGAAGCAGATACATGGCACAAGCATAAATACCACAGCCAGCACTAATACAGATCTCCATACTTTCTTTTGCATCAAATAACCTCCTTTGTTAAAGTATTTAAAAAATACTCCCGGTATTGGAACTTGCCAACATGGGGAATATACCAGCCACTACTAACTAATGTGTTAAAATCTTACTCAAAAAGAGTTTTGTGCGTTCACTCTTGGGACGATAAAAGAAATCGTCCGGTGATGCCTCTTCGATTATCTGTCCTTCATCCATAAAGGACACCCTGTCGGCAACCTCGCGGGCAAACCCCATCTCATGCGTAACCACTATCATTGTCATGCCTTCGTGTGCCAGTTGGCGCATGACATCCAGCACTTCGTTTATCATCTCCGGATCCAGGGCCGACGTAGGCTCATCAAAAAGCATGACTTTAGGCTGCATGGCAAGACCGCGCGCAATGGCCACACGCTGTTGCTGCCCCCCGGACAACTGAGCAGGATATGAATAGGCCTTTTCACGAATACCCACTCTTTCCAACTGTTGAAGCCCTTGCGCTTCCGCTTCTTCCGGACTGGTTTTCCTGACATTGATGGGTGCAAGTGTTATATTCTGGAGAGCAGTCATGTGAGGATACAGGTTAAACTGCTGGAAAACAAACCCTATCTCAGCTCTTAAATGGGTGAGGTTTATCCGGTGGTCATGTATGGGTATGCTGTCAACAACAATCTCACCGTTCTGTATTGGTTCCAACTTGTTTATACATCTGATGAGTGTACTCTTTCCAGATCCGCTCGGGCCACATACGACAACCACTTCTCCCGAAGCCACATGGAAATTGATATCGTTAAGAACGTGAAGTTTTCCAAACCACTTATTTACGTTTTTAAAGGTGATCATTAAGAGGCGTCCTCTAATGCATGATGAATGGTTCACACTCTATACTTCCGGAACCTCATATTGTCAATAACGAAGTTCAGAAAATCACATTTTTACTTACGGTAACGAGCAACATGGAGAGCTATCTATTTCGGGTGTTGACAAAATTTCATTATCCTACTACCCTGAAAAAGTAAATCCGCAATCCCAACTTGTCAGGATTGTCACAAAGCCTCAAGAAAAAAGCATTAAGGTTTTTGAGAAAATGAAAAATCTGGACCCATCCAGGATAGCAATCATCGGACCCGGAAGACTTGGAACTGCTTTTGCCTACAAGTTCGGACGCGACGGAAAAGATATAACCATATACTATCATGACGCTGAAATATGCAGGGAAATCAATCAAACTCATTTAAACCCCAAGCATCTGACAGGTAATCTTGCAAAAATGCTCGGGGGCATGGAAAATGTTCCCAGGTTGTCGAACGTCACTGCAACAAATGATCTTGAAAAGGTTGTTGAGGAAAATGATTTTATCATACTTTCTATAACCATGAACAGGCTCCGGGAATTATTGGATTACATAAAACCTCTGATAGCAAAAAAGGAGGGCGGGACATGTCTGGTATCTCCGATAAAGGGTCTGTCTTCGAACGAAAAGACCCGGGAGCTTATAACTCCATCTCAGATGATAAAAGACCATCTCTTCGATCTCAAACACAAATTTGATGTTATCTGTATCGGGGGACCGTTTTTCGACATAGATATAGCCACCGGCAGGCCGGTATGCGTAACGGTGGCTGGGAGTAAGGGTGCGGCAAAGGCCTTTAATATGAACTTCCTCACGCTGAATCGCAGAGAATTAAACTCCTATTACAATTTTGATACTGCCGGCATCGAGGCATGTGGCGCCCTGAAAAACATTGTGGCAAATCTGAAAGGGGTCACTGACTGCCTGAATCTGGGAAGTTCCCTGCCCGGAACCATATTCGCAAGATCCGGTGTTGAAATAAGATCCCTGTCAAAACTGTTAGGGGGAAGTTTTCAGGCGTTTCACAGCCAGGCCGGCGTGGGTGATATGTATGTCACGATCTCATCGGAGGCCAGCAAAAACTATCGATATGGTAAATATTTTTATCAGTTATTTGACGGCAATCCCATAGAAACAAGTATCAAAACCCTGAAAAAGATAGATGGCACTCCGGAAGGACCAAACACGATAAAGAACGTGTACAGATACCTGGAAAAGAAGAATATGTACAGCCCCCTGTTCCACTGCGCCCACAAGATATTTTACGAAGAAACAAGCAGGGATGGGATAAGGGAACGTGTCATACAGGCCTGCCAGTTTGACAAAAGGGACAAGGAATATATAGGCACCATTTCAAAACTGCTCTACAAAATGTTCCCCAACATCTGGTACAGAAGACACAAGGGAATCCTCTCTTAGAGAACAACAAATTATGCCGGCTTATTTCATGACAGGCCCTAAGCTCGGTTTCTGGAGCTTCTTCTGATAGAGTCTAATCTCTCAAGATATTTATCCTTGTGAGCCAGACCACTGTATCTGCTGATATCGTCAATCAGAAGATTCACATGGGGAATAATGTCCACACCGCAGTGATTCAAGCTTTCCCTGTCTGCCCTGTCAATTGTAAGGATCGAATAGTATGTCAGCAGCATCCTGATGCCAGACTTTCTCCTCAGCAAATAGGCCCTCCCCGACACGGTGTTCAGGAAAAAAGCGGCATATTCATAAAGATCGCCTGCGGAGGCTTTAATTTCTCCACTTTTATTTGCTGTTTCCCTCAAGCCCCATTCATAAAGCATTTCGATGACGGGCTCTATCGTCTTCCTCTCGTTGGAAAGAATATCCTTTATCAACAATACATTCTTTTTCCCCATAACCCTATAAAAATGCGCCATATTACATCTCAGTATATATAGATCATTCATTTCACCTGATACGACAGGGGGGTGTGAGGAAAGCTTCGAGACAAGCCACAGAAAGTGCTGATATGATCCCTCCTCCAGTTTGTAGGCCTTTATATAGTCTTGTCTGTCGAGGTAATCGAAAAACTGTTCTACCCTTTTCTGCAATTGATCCCGGTCGCTTTCTTTGACATTGGCCAGTCCCGACACTTTTTCTTCCGGACTGAGAGGAATTATTTTCTTTCTGACACTGATTTTCTTATCATAGTTTGTGTTTCCCTCTAAAACAGCCTCAGGTTTTTCCCTTGTCGCTATCTCCTCGCCGGAAAAGAAACTATCTCTGTGCAAAAAAATTACAAATGCCAGGATCAGAAACACTGTGGCAAATATAACAGCAAACCACTTGTTTTTTTTCATTGTTACACCTCGGGGCAATAAGTAATTACATAGAAGGCTGTCCGGGTTTCTAAAAAATCCATCTCCGGATGGACACAGTTTGTGCTTTACACCACATCAGGTAAATAAATCCACAAATATCGCTCAAGTTACTGAGATAATCAGATATACTCCAGTATCTGTAAAAGATCAGTTACGATAATATCAGGGGACACACCTTTACACTTTGCATCATCCCTCCTCAGATTCAGAGACCTGCCATCACCCGCGAAGAGGGCTGTTTGAAACCCGATCGTCATAGCGGGAAATATATCCGTCAGCATGTCATTCCCAACATATAGAACATTTTTCCTTGCTATTCCCATTTTTTCAAGTCTTCCCGTGGCCTCCTCAAACATGTCGAGAGAGGGCTTTCCATAGCCGAGAGCATATGAAAACAGCAGAAGTTCCTTCACAAACCCGAGTCCAATAAGATCATTACCCAGCAAAGAGGTAAACAGACAGGGCGTATAAAACTGGGCATTTGAGATCACACCCATAGGGATATTCTTTTTTCTGCACCCGTTTAACATCTCTTTGAGATGGGGCATCGGATATACAGGATTAACAATAAGTTCGTATTCCACGGCAAAGCTCTTTATCCTGTCCATATCTCCAATACCAAGCACCTTTCCCCATATCTCTTCAATCCTGATCTCAGGATAATTTATCCCCTGATCTATCAATTTTTCCTTGCTTCTTTCAATTTCGCAGAAGAACGCTTCAAGCAGAATATGGGGGGGAATATGTATACAATACCTGTCAAGTAAACCGGCTATCTCGTGAATGTTTCGATTGGCCCATTCTTTTGCCACGCCGATATCGCCCGCTTCACTTATAAGGAGTGTGCCGTACACATCAAAAAGAATTGCCTTGATGGGGCCTTCAAGTATTCCTCTTCTAGAGA
This sequence comes from uncultured Syntrophaceae bacterium, assembly GCA_964387765.1. GTDB lineage: Bacteria > Desulfobacterota > Syntrophia > Syntrophales > UBA2210 > UBA2210. Next base: position 1,700 of record CAYLXS010000057.1, on the reverse strand, counting down.
TAGAAACGGGGATTGCATCAATCGGTTTGGAATAACTCTTAATAAGTTCCTCAAAAGACATCTCCGCCCCCGGAATCAGCTGTTTGCCGTAAAAACCACAAACAGTTGGTAATTATACGCCATTTTATGAAATATAAGCATAAAAAAATAAGGTATGTCAAGCAGCGAGGAAAAACTCAGCCTCCCTTATCTACTTTTTTATATACTCTTTGCTATAAGACTTCGGCATTTTGATTGACAGCCTGTTCGTAATTAGTATAGTCATACCGAAAATATTTGGAATCAGGTGATGGAACAAATGGAAATAAGGAACCTTATGGTGACAGGCGGGTGCGGTTTCATAGGCAGCAATTTTATACATTATCTTCTCAGGCAAGGTGATTTTACGGGTAGAATCATAAATGTGGACAAGCTTACCTACGCGGGAAACCCGGATAATCTGGGTGGAATAGAAAAGAATTACCCGGACAGATACATATTTGAAAGAGCGGATATCTGTGATCTTGAACTTATTGAAGACATATTTTCCAGATACAGGATAGACGCAGTCTGCCACTTCGCCGCTGAATCACATGTGGACAGATCAATAAAAGATCCCGGTGCTTTCATATATACAAATATTATCGGCACCTTTAATCTGCTGGAGGCGGCCCGTTCACATGCCGGAGATTTTGTTCTTTTCCACCACATAAGCACGGATGAAGTATATGGGAGCCTCGGCAAAGAGGGACTTTTTAAGGAGACCACCCCATACCAACCCAACAGCCCTTACTCCGCGGCAAAGGCCTCTTCAGACCACCTCGTCAGGGCATACAACAAAACCTATGGACTTCCCGTGACCGTCTCCAACTGTTCAAACAACTATGGCCCTTACCAGTTTCCTGAAAAACTGATCCCCCTGATAACACTGAACGCGAAAGAGGGCGAAAATCTGCCTGTCTATGGTGACGGCAGGAATGTGAGAGACTGGCTGTATGTAGAAGACCACTGTGATGCCATATGGACCATTATGAGGTCGGGCAGGCGTGGCGAGACATACAATATCGGTGGCAATATGGAGATGGAAAATATTGTCATCGTGGAGATGATCTGCGATATACTGGACGAAACAACAGGCACAGGCAAAAACGGCCCCAGAAGGAATCTTGTTACGTTCGTCAAGGACAGGCCCGGGCATGACAGGAGATACGCCATCGATTTCACAAAACTGCAGAGTGAACTGAACTGGTCGCCGAAGGAATCATTCGAATCCGGGATACATAAAACCATATCCTGGTATCTGAAAAACAGCGAATGGGTGCAACGCGTAAAGAACAATGAATATCAGTCCTGGATATCCGAACAGTATAAATTGTAAGGAATAGGAGTAAGAAAACAATCCCTGACACCTAACTACCGATTCCTAACGAGTTGTATCCTCGACAACAAAAGGAGTGAGCCTCACACCTATACTCCCCTTTCTCACCCACACACGACACATCTTTACAGACGTCCCCTCCACGGTAACCAGATTGGGTAGCTCTTCCACTCCCACGATATCGGAGGAAGCAAATTCATAATATGATATGTTCGTACTGAACGGATCCGGGATGAGTATAATCTTGTCATCCGCATAAGGATGCTTTTCGGGGGCTCCGGTGAATGAAATGTGATTTTCTCTGAAATTCCGGGATAGCCTGTAGGTATCTACCTCAAATTTC
>CAYLXS010000056.1:0-8895 GCA_964387765.1 uncultured Syntrophaceae bacterium | reverse complement strand
CCGGGCTTTTATTTCTGGTGCGAAGACCGATATCCTGTATTCTTTCACCATCCATGCGTACTCTTCCACGGCCCGTTTTTTCTCTTCGGAGGGAAAGGCAACTTCTTCCAGCATCTCTTTCAGTTTGTCGTCAAAGGGTTTGAGCCTGCCGGCCTTGACCTTGTCTTTTTCCAGGTGTGCTATGCCTCTTTCAGCCCGGATTATGATGGCGCGAAGATGCCTCGGTATGTCATACAACCTTTCCCCTGCATAAATTTCCACAAAATCTTCCGGCATCAACCGGTCGACATCTTTCCTGAGGCCGGCTATGAAATCATTTGCGGACCTGTTAGTGATATTTGCGATCTCCAGCCTGTAAAGAGCCTCTCTGATTTCTGAGTACATTTTTACCACCGGTATGACATCCTGTAACAATTTCTGTCCTTCCGGAAGGATGCTGTGACCCGCGGACTTAGCGTATTCGAGAAATTCCTCTCGGGTTCTTATGTCGCGTTCAAAAAGGGTGCATATGGTCTTCCGGTATAGAGCATCTTCTATCCGCCTGATTCCTCCGCAGTAATTTGCCCCCTTTTTTATCTCCTGCGGCAGGGCGAGACACTTTTTCAGGAATTTCATATCCTTCCTGAAATGTATTTCGTAGAGTGCGGCTATGCCTTCTCTATGCGTCGCCTCCGCCTTTTTCATATCTCTGAAAAGGCGTATATTTACGTTGCCATCCTTCCCCTTTTCCAGTGCCGGGTATACCAGACCATCATCCCCGCCTTTACCCTTCAGGACAATGCTTTCAGGAAGGTCCGCAAAATTCCATGAGGTTAGCCCTTCTTTTTCCCATTGTTTCTTTGCCGTCTTGAATGCCGGGGATGATCCGTCATCGGAGATGTTTTCCTGCAGCGAGCGGATATCACGGCCGGAGCGTATTTTTTCTCCCTTTTCGTTCACGATGGAAAAGCGCATCTTCAGATAATCAGGGATGCTTTCTATCGGCCATGCCGTGGCAGGTATATTGATACTGAATCTTTCATGTATGAACTGTGCCATCGATGTAATGAGTGCACCGTCACTGCTTTCGATATTGTGTATAATGGTATCCACTGTCTGTGGAATAGGTACGAGTTTTTTTCTGTACTCTTTGGGCAGGCCTTTTATGAGGGCGGTTATTTTTTCTCTGAGGAGGGCTGGAATCTGCCAGTCCGCTGATTCCAGGGGGATAGTTGAAACGACACCGGAGGGAACCTGTATCGTTACCCCATCATCCTGCTTTCCGGGGTCAAAATTGTATGAACAGGACAAAACCCTGTTCCCTAATGTGATTTCATCCGGGTACATGGAGAGCTCTTCTTCCGGATGGTATTCCATGATATCCTCTCTGCTCATCCGGAGAAAATCATCTGTGCCCCTGTCCTTTATAAGTTTTTTCAGTGTCCTGATATTGCAGACAATACCTATGCGCTCCTCGTAGAATTCGGTGAGGACATCCTCGTCCACCAGGATATTTCTTTTCCTTATCTTGTCTTCCATGCCGGCTACTTCTTCGGTCAGATTCTGATTGTATCTCAGAAAGGAGAGGGAATCCCTGATATCGCCCTCCACGAGAGCGCTTCGGATAAATATCTTCGTGGCCTCCACAGGATCTATACGACCGTATGAGACGGGCCTTCCCTGTACTATGATCAGACCGTGGAGTTTTACCTGCTCGTTCGCTACAACTTCGCCCCGATTCTTTTCCCAGTGCGGTTCCAGATAGTTTCGGCGGCAGAGATCACCCCCGATCTCTTCCAGCCATTCTGGTTTTATGACGGCATTGATCCTGGCGAATATTCTTGATGTCTCCACTATTTCCGCCGAGACTATCCAGTCCCCGCCGTGGTTGAAGAGCCCCGAACCGGGAAAGATCATAACCTCTCTCCCCTTTGCCATCAGATATATATTCTTTTCCTTTTTTATGCCTATGCTTGAAATATAGCCGCCGAGAATGGCCTTGTGTATTCCTTCGTACAGGGGCTCTCCCTGCAGAGTTTTCTTTGTTTTCCTGTGCCCGGCCTCCTTAAGGATGTTTGATATTTGCTCATATACATCCCGCCACTCTCTCATCCTCCTGTATGACAGAAAATGTTCCCTGCAGAATCTGCGCATCCGGTTTTGTGTCTTCAACTCTCTGCGGGCACTATGATACCTGTTCCAGATATTCAGGAGCGTTATAAAGTCGGAGGCGGGATTTATAAAGGGTTTGTGCATCCTGTCGGCTTCCTGTTCTTTTTCAAGGGGCCGTTCTCTCGGGTCCTGGATGGACAGAGCGGAGGCTATAATAGTCACTTCTTCCATGCACCCATGTTTTTCGGCATCTATGATCATACGCGAAATCCTGGGATCCAGGGGCAGGCGCGACATGGCAGTTCCTTTGCCTGTCAGGAAGACTTTCCTGCCCTCTGATCTTGTGGCGCCCAGTTCCTTGAGCAGAGCGAACCCATCCCTGATATTTCCGGGAGACGGCGAATCTATAAAGGGGAATGAAGAGATATTACCCATTCCGAGGGCGATCATTCTCAGTATAACCTCTGCCAGATTGGAACGGAGTATTTCAGGAGGTGTGAAGAGGGGACGTTTCTCGTAATCTTCTTCGGTGTAAAGACGGACGCACACTCCGTCTTGCACCCGACCACACCGCCCCTTTCTCTGGATGGCATTGCTTCTTGATATGGCCTTCACAGGGAGTCTTCTGGTCCTTGTGCTGGGGTTGTATTCGGATATTCTTGCGAGACCGGTATCAATCACATAGCGGATGCCGGGGATGGTAATGGAGGTCTCGGCCACGTTGGTAGCCACAACGATCTTTCTTTTCCTTGTTCGTGTAAATACGCGCTGTTGCTGCGAAAACGACAGACGTCCGAAGAGGGGAAGCACGGTTGAATTGCCGTCTTTGCCTCCGGCGAGGATGCTGCATGTCTCCATGATGTCCTGCTGTGTAGGCATAAAGATAAGGATATCTCCAGGACCTTCCCTGCTCAGTTCATTCACCGCCCTGACGGCCGCGCTCACATGAGATGTTTCGCTGTCTTCTCCCATCTTTGGATCAATCGGCCGGTAGCGAACCTCCACGGGATACATACGTCCCGATATCTCTATTATGGGTGCATTATCAAACGCCTTTGAGAATTTCTCCGGGTCAATCGTCGCGGATGTTATTATAAGTTTAAGATCCCTTCTCCTGCTTAGAAGTCTTTTGAGAATACCCAGAATAAAATCTATGTTCGTACTTCTCTCATGTGCTTCGTCAATAATCAGGGTATCGTATCTGTTTAAATAGGGATCTGACTGCGTTTCCATGAGAAGGACGCCATCGGTCATCAGCTTGATGTGGATATCTCTATTTGTTCTGTCTTTGAAACGTATCTTGTAGCCGACAGACTCGCCCACTTCTTCCTTCAACTCATCGGCGATCCTGCGGGCAACTGTTACAGCTGCAATCCTCCGGGGCTGGGTGCATCCTATAATCCCGTCTATTCCACGTCCCGCCTCTATGCACATTTTCGGGATCTGCGTGGTCTTCCCGGAACCGGTCTCGCCGGTAATGACGACAACCTGATGATTTTTTATGGCATCTATGATCTCATCTTTTTTCTTTGTTATGGGGAGTATCCCGGGATAGGTGATTTCCGGCAGGTGGTTCCGGCGGACCGCCCTCTTTTTGATAGAGGTGTTCAGTCTTTTTTCCAGTTTGCGGAGCTTCGCCAGTGTCCCTTCGCCATCTTTACCTTTCTCGATGGTGTTGCTTATTGCACGCAGCTCTCCGGTGATAAGGCGTCTATCCGGATAGAGCCCCTTTCTCACGCCGGAGCGTATTCTTTTTTGCAGTGATTTTATATCAGACAATGCCATCTTCGAGTTTCGGGTTACGGGTTACGTGCTGCGTGTTGCGTGTTGCGTGTTGGGAATCCTTGATCAGTCATATTCTTTGACGGGAATTTATGCATTTTTTTACAATAATAGCAAATCCAATATAGTTATATTTTTTACTATCAGCCATCAGCTATCAGCCATGTGCTATGTGCTTTGCGTCTTTTGAGGCCTTTCTCTGTCTCAACCATCTGATTTGGTTTGATTTTGAAAGACTCATTGTGTTATAAGTCCTAAAGATAATTCAGGCACGAAGGGAGAAGGCTAACATGACAGATGAAAAGGCTTTAGAAAAACATACAGTGGCAGAGCTGAAAGAGATTGCGCAAGGTACCGGTAAGATCGAGGGTCTCAGCACCATGAAAAAGGCTGATCTGATAAGCGCTATCAGGGCTGTACAGGATGAGATTGTGGAAACAATGGAAGATGTTTCTCCCGAAACGGTGGAGAAGGTTCCGGAAGAGAAGGCGTCAAAGGCGCCCGAAGAATCCGCAGAGACAGGGGGAGAAGATATTCCTTCTGAGCCCGTCAAAGAGAAGCCTAAAAAGAAAGCCGGAAAGGCACCCAAAAAAGGCGCAGTGACAGTGTCATCCCTGAAAGAAAAAATGGGGGTGCTCAAACAGAGAAAGGCTGAGCTGAAGGAGAAGGGAGACAGGATGGGAGCTAATCGTCTCAGAAGAAGGATAAACAGGCTCAAGAAACGAACGAGGATACTGGCAAGAGCTGCCTCTTAAAAATGTGATGCCGGAGGTTGGGTTATGTTTGTAGGAAAAAGGATGGCGAGAGGCCTTATAATGGTAACCGGGGATACAAGTATCCTCAAGGTAAAGGATCTTTTAGAGAAGCATAATATAGATCAGCTTCCCGTGGTGGATGGAAAGAAGCTGGTGGGTATTATTACAGACAGAGATATAAGGGTTAATCTGCCATCTCCGGCGAGCACACTTTCTGTCCACGAGCTTAATTACCTTCTTTCGGAGATGAAGACAGAGGATGTCATGACCAGGAAGGTGTTTACAACGACGCCTGGAACCACTATTGAAAAAGCGGCCAGGTTGATAAACAATAAACATGTCAATAGCCTGCCGGTTGTGGCCGGGGATGAACTGGTTGGGTTGATTACTACCTGTGATCTTCTCGATGTTCTCCTTGAATTCATGGGAGTACATGGTGATGAGCCGAGTGGCCGTGTGGAACTCAGACTCTCAAGCAATATAGGTGAGATAGCAAAGGTGGCGAGTATCATAAACGATATGGGGATGAGGATAGTGTCTCTCGTTTCTACCATAGACAAAGATGACAGCAATGTTCGCCCCACGCTTGTGAGGGTTGACACGGATAACACAAGTGAGCTTTGCAGGGTTCTTGAAGATGCCGGGTACACCGTTATCGATGAGTACAGGGTGGAAAAATAAGTAAAACCAGAGATTTGATCCCACAGAAAGAGACAGAAAACACCCGCGTAGTAAAAGCGGCATGGGTTGTCGGGCTTGCAACTCTGCTGAGCAGGGTATTCGGCTTTATCCGGGACATGGTAATAGCCGGGTTCTTCGGAGCAGGACCGGCTACCGATGCCTTCTTCGTCGCTTTCAGAATTCCTAATCTTCTCCGCCGTCTGTTTGCGGAGGGTTCTCTCACCATAGCCTTTATACCGGTCTTCACCGGGTACCTCAAAAGATCAAAAAAACAGGCTGTTGAGCTTGCAGGTATTGCCTTTACACTCCTCTCCATCATCCTTGTGCTGGTCTCGGTTGCTGGCATATTGCTTTCTCCCTGGATCGTTAAAGTCATGGCGCCCGGGTTTACTGATATCCCGGATAAATACGAACTCACAGTCTTTCTTACCCGGCTGATGTTTCCCTATATATTCTTTATATCTCTTGTCGCGCTGTGTATGGGTATTCTCAATTCCTTCCGACACTTTGCAGCACCTGCCCTTGCCCCGGTAATCCTTAATATATGTATGATAGCCGCCGCTTTTCTCCTGAAGGACTGTTTCGGGAATCCGATAATATCTCTCGCTGTGGGCGTTATGGCGGGAGGAGTTCTTCAGCTTGCCATGCAATTCCCGTTTCTGCTCAAGGTAGGCGCGAGGTTGAGGCCGAATTTTCATTTCAACCATCCGGGAATAAAGAGGATAGGCATTCTGATGCTTCCGGCGGTGTTTGGCGCTGCAGTCTATCAGGCAAGCATATTTATAAACACCATCCTGGCATCTCTTCTTCCTGAAGGCAGTGTATCGTACCTGTACTACGCCGACAGGGTGGTACAGCTTCCCCTTGGCGTATTCGCGATTGCGATTGGGACGGCATCGCTCCCCAGCTTTTCAGAACAGGCAGCCGGGGGAGATTATGAAGAATTGAAAGATACAATAGCCTTTTCTCTGAGGTTGATTCTGTTTGTCACTATACCGGCAATGATTGCCCTGATTATTCTGCGCGTCCCTATAATATCCGTCCTTTTCCAGCGGGGACAGTTCGATGCCGCGTCCACTGTCTCTACCGCTCAGGCCCTGCTTTATTATGCCGTCGGACTGTGGGCATTTTCGTGTATAAGGGTTATAGTTTCCGCGTTTTACGCCCTGCAGGATACCAGGACTCCTGTAAAGATTGCGGTTGCGGCACTCATTGTAAATGTTATAATGAGTGTTATACTGATGTTTCCTATGAAACACGCCGGACTCGCGCTTGCCACATCGATCGCCTCCGCGGTCAATGTTGTTATCCTTGCCGTGATATTGAAAAGGAAAGTAGGAAGCTTTTTAAAAAACAATTTCTGGATATCTGTGTTCAAGACCACGCTGGCATCCGGAGTCATGGGACTGTCGCTCATTGCAGTAGACTGTGTTCTCGGATGGAGCAGCGAGGGGACCTTCGGAGAGAGGCTGCTTTTCCTGACGGTTGCGGTGGCTGTGGGGCTTGCTGTATTTGCCCTGAGTTCACTCCTCCTGGGCAGTTCCGAGGCAAAGGCCCTGCTTAAGATGAAGAATAGATAGAATATATGTTGCTTAAAATAAATGCTGAAAATCCCCAGATGCGGCTTATAAAAAAGGCTGCTCAGGTACTGAATGACGGCGGAATAGTTGTTTTCCCCACAGATACGGCTTATGGGATGGGGTGCGACCTGTTCAATAAACGGGGTATCGAGAAAATATACGAGATAAAGAAGAGAAGCAGGAAACAGCCGTTCAGCTTTATCTGTTCCGACCTTGGGGATATAAGCAACTATGCTGTGGTGACCAATTACGCGTACAAAATCATGAGGCACCTGCTGCCCGGTCCTTATACTTTTGTATTGGGCGCCTCCAGACTTGTTCCGAAGATCCTTATGCCAAAGAGAAAAGAGGTGGGCATAAGAATTCCGGACAACGAGATATGCCTTTCCCTTGTCAGGGAATTCGGGGGCCCGATAATCAGTACCACAGTGAAATCGTGTGACGATGAGATAATAACAGATCCGTACATAATAGAAGAGGAGCTTGGACACTGCATAGACATTGTTATAAATGGAGGCATTTTGCCTCCTGAGCTGTCAACGGTTGTGAACCTTGTAAATGATACCCCTGAGATAGTCAGGGAAGGGAAGGGCGATCCGGACGTGTTCTGACAGGTCTGTGCTGTAAAAAATAAGACGAAGCCCGCTTTTTGAGAGTGGGGTTGGATGATATGTCTACAGAAAGAGGATTATAATGACTAAGAAAATGCTTATAAATACAATAGATGAAGAAGAAAGCAGGATGGCCATTGTTGAAGAAGGTAACCTTGTTGAGTACAATTTAAGGATGTCGGTCAAGGAACCGACAACCGGTAATATATACAATGGCGTTGTGCAGAATGTGCAGCAGGGACTGCGGGCGGCTTTTGTAGATTATGGCGCCGGCAAAAGCGGTTTCCTGCCGCTGCGTGATGTAGCGCCGGAATATTTCGGTGAGGACAGAAAATTGTCGGTGGGAACGAAGTTACCTGTCCAGGTCGTAAGAGAGGAAAAAGGATCCAAGGGCGCGATGCTTACAACACGTATCTCCCTTCCCGGCCGGTACCTTGTCCTTATGCCCAACAGGCAGGGTAGTGGCGGTATCTCCCGCAAGATAGAGAATGAAGCGGACAGAAAGAAGCTCAAGCTGGTAATGGAGCAGATAACCGAACAGGAGAACATGGGATTTATCGTTCGCACCGCCGGTATGAGCAGGACGAAGCAGGAGCTTATCCGGGACTACCAGATGCTGTTGAGGTTGTGGAAAGACATAAAAGGGAAATCTGAAAAGACGACAGCTCCCGGATTGATATACCAGGAAACCGATTTTGCCATCAGGGCGTTCAGGGATTATTATACATCGGATATCAATGAGATACTGGTTGATGATTCTGAAACTGCACAGAAGATGAGGGCCTACTGCAAGGCTGTCTCGCCAAGAAATATAAGGATGATAAAGTTTTATAAGGAAGAAACGCCCCTGTTTGATCAATATGATATCGAAGACCAGATAAATGAGATATATCAGCCGCGTGTTAATCTTAAGTCGGGTGTTTCCATCGTGATAGAGCCCACTGAAGCGGGGATAACCATAGACGTGAACTCAGGCCGTCTGAAGAAGCATGATGCGGAAGAGACCGCATACAAAACGAATATGGAAGCAGCTGTAGAGATAGCGAGGCAGCTTCGCTTAAGGGACCTTGGAGGCCTCATCGTGGTAGATTTCATCGACATGATGGACAAGAGGCACATTACTCAGGTGGAAAAGACCTTTCGGGACGCGCTGAAGGTGGACAGATCCAGGATACAGCTGGCCAGGATATCCAGATTCGGCATGCTGGAGTTGTCCCGCCAGAAGAAGCAGTCCACGATACAGGAGATCAGTTATTCATTGTGTCCCTATTGCAGGGGGAATGGTGTCAGGCCGTCCGTAGAATATATGGCGCTCAGCGCGTTGCGGAGAATTAAAGCTGAGGCGGCAAAGGAGCAGTCTTCGGAGATTTCCGTTACGCTTCCACCGGAGGTAAC
>CAYLXS010000055.1:0-8926 GCA_964387765.1 uncultured Syntrophaceae bacterium | reverse complement strand
TAATTCTCTGACGCTTCTGCCCCACTGGTCACCGGACGGATCAAAAATATCCTTCACCTCGTATAAAGATGGAAATCCCGACTGCTACATCATAAATCCGGCAAGCGGAAAGATAAAAAAAATATCCTCTTTTAAGGGACTGAATCTACCCGCCTCCTGGTCATCTGATGGGAAGAAAATCTTGCTCGTCCTCAGCAGGAACGGGAACGAAGATATCTACATCAAACACCTCGATAGCGGCAATTTTCAGCGTCTGACAACGGCTCACGCCATAGATGTGTCTCCGGCGTTGTCACCCGACGGACGGAAGATAGCCTTCGTTTCGAACCGCTCTGGATCTCCCCAGATATTTGTTATGGATTCGAAAGGAAAACACATAAGAAGATTGACATTCGAGGGGTCCTATAACTCGTCACCATGCTGGTCACCTGATGGAACCAGAATAGCTTATGAGGGATCATCAAACGGCCGCTTCCAGATATTTTCCATTGAAGAAAACGGGGGCAATCTCATACAGCTCACCTTCGAAGCGGGAGGAGCAGAGTCCCCTTCCTGGTCACCGGATGGGAGGTACCTGACTTTTTCTTCGAAGAGAAACGGGCGTGAAAGGGTGTGTGTAATAAACTCCAACGGATTGAATCTGAGAGTGATGCCCGGCATAAGTGGAGTGGAATCATTTAAGAGCCCTTCGTGGTCCAGTCACCTAAATTTATATTGAGTTTATAGTTGTTTTATGCTTTAAAAGAGTAAACGTATCTAAACTTTCTGAAGGAGGAATATCTAATGAGAAAAAGTCTGATTACATTAATACTGGTGTTTGTATGCAGTCTCGCGCTGATCTTCATCACAGGATGTGCCAAGGAGCAATCGGTTAAGGGCGATGTCGGATTGACACAGGCACAGGCACAGCCATCGGCAGAAGAGGTTGCTCAGGCAGAGAAAGAAGCTGCCTTGAGAGAACAGGCATTAAAGGAACAGGCTCTGGAAAAAAAGATACTGGCGGAAGCCGCCGCAATCCAGGATATACATTTTGCATTCGATAATTATGATCTCAAGCCTGAAGCCAGAGCACTGTTAGGAGAACTCGCGGACTGGCTGTTGGAACACAAGGGTTTTGAAGCGACCATCGAAGGGAACTGTGACAACAGGGGAACAGCAGTATATAACCTGGCCCTTGGAGAAAGGCGCGCGGAAGCGGCAAAGACATATCTCGCAAATCTGGGTGTTTCCAATACAAGAATAACCACCATAAGTTATGGTGAGGAGATGCCTGCAGATCCCAGAAATTGTGAAGATGCGTGGGCGAAAAACAGGAGAGATCATTTTATAGTATTCCCCAACAAATAGTAAATGCAAAGGGGTATTTTTTTGAAAAAGTTTGCAATCCTTTCCCTGGTCTTGCTATTTACATGCACAGGGTGTGCAACACAGGGAGATCTTAGTCGGGTTGAGGGGCATCTCGCGGTAAAACTGGTTATCCTTCAAAAAGATCTCTCAAAACTTCAGGAAGATAGTGGGATAAACAGCAAATTTATAAAGTCGGCAAGAAAGAGCCAGGCAGACGCAGGTGCGAATATAATAGACCTGAGGAGCAGCATCCAAAAACTGCGGGGCGCTACGGAAAGACTCAAGGTAAAGATAGCGAACATTGATTCAAAAAAGAAGTCGGAGGATTTAGACAACAGCCTGATCGATATCTCTAAGAGATTGGCATACCTTGAAAGCTATCTGGGTCCCGACATAGAGAAATCCAAAAAAGAAAATGGTGAAAAAGAGCTCTCCCCCCCGATTAAAAACGGGGGAGCAACGAGTGGGGAAAAAATCTATTCTAGTGCCTACAGTGTATTTAAAAACGGAAAATATACTCTGGCGAAAGAAGAGTTTCAGAAATTTCTGAAATCCTTCCCCAACACAGAATATTCAGATAATGCGCAATTCTGGATCGGGGAATGTGACTATTTCGAGGGGAGATACGAAGAAGCAATCGTAGAATACGAAGGGGTGATCCAGAATTATCCCAAGGGGAACAAGGTCCCCAATGCCTTCTTAAAACAGGCTCTTTCTTTTCTGAAACTAGGAGATAAATCCAGCGCCAAGCTCTTGCTGCAAAGAGTTATCAAAGATTATCCCAACACAACACCAGCAAGAATAGCCAGAAAGAAACTGATCGATATTAAATAGATTACCTGCCGGTTGGCACGGCTGTACAGCCGTGCCAACCGGTTTAACCTTAATCTGTAATGAATATAGGGGTGATGCCGGAAGGTGTTCGGAGATCGAAAGCTGCCATATTCTTATCTGGTAAGGTTTCAAGGTCGAGATAGCGTATATTAATACTCACCCTTTCAGGCTCTTCTACCTCTATATTTATCCTTCCGGGATATGGTCTCCCATCAATAACAACAGGGTCCCTGAATGTCGCCCTGTAGATAACCCTGCCATCATCAATCTCTTCAATCTTTGTCAATATATAGTTGTCGGGATCTATCCAGAATGACCGCTTCTTCTTCCCGGATCTGATATCTACACGGTACAATTTTCCCTCTACGTATTCTGAGAGATCTCCCTCTATTATTTGCGGAGGCAATCCGGCAAGGATGGAAACCATGTCACCAGGTGAAAGAAACACATTGAAAAACAGAAAAAGATTTTCCTTTGTTGCTTTCCCTATATAAAATTTTCCCTCCCCGGGGAGAAACACCTTGAGAGATTTATCGTTTGCTGAAAGGAAAAAATCCGCCGGACCGAAGACCGGTATCGTCTCTATACGAAGAGAGGAAGGAGCCTTCAGCAAGAGTGCTATATTTCTTGAATATCTCTTCTCAGAAGAATTCAGCGTGATTTTAGCGGTAGCCCTTATTATATCGCCACTGGCCGGCATAGTAATCTTTCCGAGAATATCTTCAGGAACCGCCACAGGGCCTTTTGTAAATTCTGGAATCTTCCCGGAAATACACCCGGAAAACATAAGTAGAACAAGACAAATCAGTATGATACTTTTTTTATTCATCTGTCATCCTTATGTTTATTATTTTTTCCCTCAGGTCCTTGTTTTCCGGGTTAAGGTTCAGCGCCCGTTTATATACCTTCAGTGCCTTCTCTATTTGACCATCTTTTTTATAGGCATCGCCAAGGTGACCGGCAATTGTGGGGTCTTCCGGTAAAAGATCCCATGCATTTTTCAGATAATCTATCGCCAGCTTTACTCTGTCCTGCCGAAAGTAAACCCAGCCAAGGCTATCTATAATATAACCGCTATCAGGTTTCAGGCGAAGGGCCTCATTGATCAGTTTTTCGGCCTCATCAAGCCTGATGCCCCTCTCCGCATAGCTGTAACCGATGAAGTTAATTGCATCAGCATTATCCGGATCAAATTTGAGTACGGCCTTCATTTCTCTTATACTTTTCTGATGCTTGTTTACCTTGCCATATATAATACCCAATCTGTAGTGCAAATCCATATCCTGTGGCGAGAGGGAAATGGCCTTTTTAAGAATATCCTCTGCATTCTCGAACCTGCCTTCTTCCTCGTAGAGGGCGGCAAGAAATTTGTAAAATTCAAGATCTTTACTGCTCTTTTCTATCTCTCTTTTGATCAATTCTATTGCTTTTCCGGTATGACCTTCTTTCTTCAGTATAAATCCCATCCTGATGCGAGCGGCTGTGTACAGACCCGATTTCTCAGGTATGATCTCAAGTTCTTTCATTGCATCTGTGTACTGCCCCTTCTCTTCGTATGCACCAGCGAGAAAATAGACGGCTCTATAATTATCGGGACGCGATTCAAGCGTCGTAAGAAATTCCCCGATGGACTTATCGTATTCTTCACCACCGAAAAAATATGAAAGTCCTAACGAGAAATGCACATCGGCAAGAGAATCGTCTAATCTCAATATTTTCTTAAATTCTTCGGCGGCTGCATTATATTTCTTCAATTTCAAGAGGATGTTCCCAAGTTCAAATCTTATCGCAGTACTGTATGGATCAGCCCGGAGGAAATCTCTGTAAACCTCCATGGCCTTGTCATTTTTATTCTGAGACCTGTACAGCATCCCCAGATCTATCGATGCCGGTCTGAATGTTGGTTTTATATCCCGTGTCTTCTGGAGCCACATCTCAGCTTCATCATAATTCTCCATTGCGACATATATCTTGGCAAGATAATAACTGCCCATAAGGTTACTGGGATCAAGCTTGAGAAGATCGTCAAGCGCCCCTATTGCGTTTTCATAATCCTTGTTTTCGCGGTAAAATAGACTGAGAAAGAGGTACGCCTCCAGTTTTTCAGGATCTATCTCAACAACCCTTTTGTATTCACTTATGGCGTCTTCGTATCTTTTGAGATTGCCGTACAGACCTCCCAGCAGGATATGGGAATCGACATATTCAGGGTTACGCGTGACAGACTTTTCCAGCAGTCTGACCGCTGCATCGACCTCTCCCTTTTTTATGTAGAGTGTGGCAAGTTCATCCATGAGATAGGAAGATTCGGAGTCAAACCGCAGGGCGCTCTCATATTCACCGATGGCCCTGTCAATCTTTCCATCAAGCGAAAAGAGCACCCCGAGAGAATAGTGGTAATATCCATCTGGAAAAACGTCTCCCACCCGTTTTTGTAAATCTGCTTGTTTCTCATGCGGAAGATATGGATATACGCATGCTGTGAGGGCAGAGAAAAGAATAACGATGATTATAACGAAGGCATTTCTTATATTGTTTGCAGTTTTCATATTTTATCTTTGATAAATGCCCTCCCCTGCAAACATCCTAACCTTTACTGGACCAGATCGGACAATGATACAATGTGTATCTTCCTGTTACGGAAGATGGGCAGTGCTTCTCTGATTGCCTCTATCGTACTTTCATGAGGATGTCCAATAATTACGATTGTTTTCCAGCTATTCTGTTTCCTGGCAATACGATTTAATACATCAAGCGTTTCTTTAAAATCACAGTTATTATCAAGAAAGATATCTCTTGCAATATGCTGTAATCCTATTTTTTCTGCAACCTGTATTCCTTTTGAGTTTTTTGTTGTCAGACTGTCCAGGAAAAAAAGCTTTTTTTTCTTCAATTGATCCAGAACTATTTCTACTTTCTCTTCATCCTCCATGAATTTAGACCCCATATGATTGTTGACACCTGATATATGAGGAACACTCTCTATATCTTCTTCCAGTTGATCCACTATCTCATCCCTGTCCATCTGTAAAAGAATCGCTCCACTGCCCGGATTCTTCCCGGGATAACCATATGGTTCCATGGGCAGGTGCAAGATCACCTCTCTTCCCGCCTTATTTGCCCTCTCGGCAACCAATACAGAATAAGAAAGATGAGGAAGAATGGAAATCGTTATGGGTGCATCTATCTGAAGGATTTCATCCAAAAGCAGTAAATCACATCCCATATCGTCAATAACAATGGCTATTCTGTTTTTCATCCCGGGCACGGTTACCCTGTCTGTCTGCCCTGAGTTCTTATGTTCTACTGGTTCTATCGATTTTAGGCCCGCGCGTTCCGTATTGTTACCTGCGACAACTTCCCTACCCAAAGCTTCCCTGTATGGAACCTGTGCGGGTTCAATGCACATCCAGCGATACAGCGAATACCCCGCGAATACCACAGCGGCAAACAGGACAAACATGCATACCCAGCTTCCGAGAGATCTTCCCTTCGAATAAGTCGCCCTTTTTTTTGATCTTTTTTTTGAATAGATTGTCTTGTTCTTCACTATAATATTATATGGACATCCGATAGATTGTGCTTAACTCGTCAACTTTCGGTGTTTTCATATTTCTTTGAAAATGTTCCAGTTCCTCAAAAGGTCTATCGCGTTTTTTAACTGATTGTCTTTCTTGAGATCCTTTATCTCTTTATCTGCTTTTTCGTTCCTCTCTGCTTCCTTCTCACCCTTTATGTGTCCCTCCAGATCCTTTTCTCTGATCTGTCTGGACCCGTTTTTATCAGTGATGACAGGTTTTGTGTATTCAACAACAATGTCAGGAACAATTCCCCTGGCCTGGATAGATTCCCCTGCAGGCGTATAATACTTTGCGATCGTCAGTTTGAGAGCCGAACCATCCTTCAGAGGAACAATGGTCTGTACCGATCCCTTTCCAAAGCTCTGAGTGCCCAGCAGTACAGCCCTCTTGTTGTCGTGAAGCGCTCCTGATACAATCTCCGCCGCACTGGCGGTTCCGCCGTTGATCAGGATAATTACAGGACATCGGGGTTCATATCCATCATCCCTGGCTGTGTATACATGTTCACTGTCTTTTGCTCTTCCCTTCGAAGATACAATCACTCCGGATTTGAGAAACATATCCGATACTTTTACCGACTGGTTCAGGAGTCCACCCGGATTATTCCTTAAATCCAGGACAAGCCCTTTCAGAGGAACATCTTTCGTATCTATCTCTTTGAGGGCTTTATCAAGTTCATCCGCGGTTGTTTCCTGAAAACTCGAAATCCTGATGTAACCTATATCTTCATGATATATCTTGTGTTTTACACTCTTTATCTCTATGATATCTCTTACTATATCAAAATCTATCGGGTCATCCTCATCCTCACGAACGACTGTTATAGTTACTTTCGTTCCCTTCTTACCACGGAGTTTGTGCACCGCGTCCATTATGGTGAAACCCTTTGTTGTCTCTCCGTCTATTTTAATTATCTTGTCACCCGCCTTGACACCAGCTGTGAATGCCGGCTTGTCCTCTATAGGCGCAACCACGATTATCATATCATCCTGCATGGTTATAACAATACCCAAGCCACTGAAAGCTCCCTTTGTATCAATCTTAAGATCATTGTACTGTTCAGCGGTCATAAAAGCACTATGAGGATCCAGCGATTTTATCATTCCATTTATAGCACCATGGATAACAACCTTTGGATCAACCTCCTCTACATAGTTCTTCTCCACCATATTAAGCACTTCGTTGAACAGCTTCAGATTTTTGTAAGTTTCATTATCTGTCGCGAAAGCGACCCTGTACCCCACTAATGAAATTAATACAGTGAAAGCCAGTACCGCTGACAGAAAAAACCTACTGTTTTTATTGAAATTCATCTTTATCTAAACCTCCGGATCTCAAATTAGTATCTCTTGTGCCACTTTTTTTTCTACGGGCAATATATCAACATGGCTTACCCTGCTTCCTGTGTGGCATTCCACAGGGGTCTTTACACCACCGGGCGCATCACTGTACAGAACACATATGCCGGCGGCTAACTGCAGGTCCTCATCTTTGCATCCATAAGGCACCAGAACCGTGGGACCTGGAAAATCTCTGACCTCTATTACTGTATCCCGATCTTGTGACAGATTTCTGATAGCCATATTCTCCATCTTTTTCCGGCCTACAATTATCTTTGTTTTATCATTCAGACGTAAGTGTCTTCCAACCTTGAGGAGTTCCATGTCTCTGATTTCCAGACCGCTATCATGCGCGAAGAGGTCTCTCAGTCTCTTCGCAAATCCCGGATCTGTAAGAAGACATCCTCCAGCCGGTTTCGAGTAACATGTCAGCTGATATCTATCAGCCAGCTCTATCTGACGTTTCCTGCCCCTTCCCTGGATATCCAGCAGCCTCCGCCTGTCAATTTTACCTTCTATCTCAGGCTTCGTAGCCGGCAAAAGCCCGGCGCTCAGTGGCCGAACAATATATTCCTGATAACCCGACCTTTTTGCCACAACATGGAGAGATTGTTTTCCCTGAGACATGGGACGCTGTCCCAGTACCTCACCGGTAAAAATGAAATCGGCGTTTTCCGATTCCATTTTCCCGCCGGCTTTTTTCAGCATCAGTATGTGGCAGTCTATGCAGGGGTTCATGTTTCTGCCATACCCATACCTCGGCGCTCTGAGCATAACGAGATGCTCACGCGTAATGTCTACCACGGTCAGAGGAAGGCTTATTGCTTTACATGCTTCCAGCGCCCTGTCGGCACTAAAAAAAGGTGTTTCAAAAGCAACACCTTGAACTTCGATCCCCTGTTCCCGCACAATCTTTACAGCAAGCATACTGTCAAGACCACCTGATATTAGAGCAATTCCCTTTACCTTCAATATCTTACCAGCGTCACTTTATATTCTTTATTAAGTAGTCCACAGATCTCTTTGTCGACATTATAATCTACCAGATACAATGTTTCATCATCTCCCAGCCGCAGGGCGGGAAGGGATATATTGCCGCTTTCTTCCCCGTTAAGCCCTGAAAGCGGGAACTTGAAGTCCTTATTCAGACAGGGGATCTTCATGACACGCATAATATTCTCAATAACTTCTTTCCTGTTCTCCCCCTCCGATATAAAAATAACCCTGTCACCTCTCTTTTGCAGGATATTCATGACCTGATCTGGAACACCGCTTGAGGTTATAATTATGCGCCCCGTCTCGGTATTCAACAACAAATCTGCCTTCATAGAAAGGACCAACCCGTCTCCGATTAATATATCAATCCCGGAACTTTTCACCGGAGAATATTCCAGCATTTCAAGCAGCGATTTCGCCAGTTCCATATCGCTGCCGGAATCTAAAACCTGTGCAGGGCAAGACTGATATACCTTTTCATCAGCCACGATGCCGAGACCATCCATTATTTCAATTATCTCAAGACCGTTCCTCCGAGCATAATTCTTTACAGGAAACGGCACCAGCTGTGAAGATTTGCTGACAAAATTAAACGCATAGTTGCCTGTTCCTTTGAACTGCGGTTTTTTCGAGACAAGCCACTCGACAAAAACCTTTACTATGGGAGTATTGCCAACCTGTTCGTACCGGTTGACCTTTTTGACTTCATATACTCCGGTAGCATCTATTACCCTCTCCAGTATAGAGGATATCCCCTCCCCTTTTTGAGCACTGACCACGCGGTAGTTTTCCCAAGTTGATTCTATAACTCTTCTCAGGTCCGCAGGA
>CAYLXS010000054.1:0-9082 GCA_964387765.1 uncultured Syntrophaceae bacterium | reverse complement strand
TTGATATGTGCGACACATTTCATCTGCCGGTTGTCAATCTTGTGGATCAAC
Source organism: uncultured Syntrophaceae bacterium (assembly GCA_964387765.1). GTDB lineage: Bacteria > Desulfobacterota > Syntrophia > Syntrophales > UBA2210 > UBA2210. The sequence continues at coordinate 9,031 of CAYLXS010000054.1, read as the reverse complement.
CAGGTTTTTTCATCGGTGTAAAATCTGAAGAAAATGGAACCATCAGAAGCGGAGTGAGAGCCAGTTGTGCCGTCAGTCAGGCAAGTATTCCATGGGCTACCATATATATTCGAAAATGCTTTGGAGTTGCCGGTGCCGCGCAGTCAGACCCGAGCAAACTTAACTGGCGTTATGCTTGGCCGTCAGCCTACTGGGGAAATATACCTGTTGAGGGGGGTGTCTATGCCGCTCATCGCGCTGAGATTGAATCAGCCGAGGATCCTATGGCATTGCATGATGAATTGCAGGCGTATTATAGGAGGTTTGCATCACCAGTACGCGCAGCTGAACATTTCGGCATAGAGGATATCATTGATCCCCGGGAAACCAGGCCTCTTTTATGTGACTGGATTGAACTTGTATACCCGACAGAAAAAACCAGACTCGGATTAAAAACGAGAGGGATACGGTGCTGATTTTATCTATAGCATAATATATGGGCCCGTGATTGATGATACAATTGCATCAGGAAATAGGAAAGCTCACAACATGAACTTTCCATTAATAAACCAATAAACAAGGGGGGATTATATTATGGCAAAGTATTTTTCAGAAGTTGTAGAAAACCACGCAAAGACACGGCCGGATCATCTGGCATATATATTTATGGGTCAAGAAACAACCTATAAAAAGTATAATGAAGACATCAACCGTATTGCCAATACCTTCCTGGATCTCGGCTTAAAGCCAGGAGACAAGATTGCTACTCTTTTGCCAGAATCACCTGCCTTTATGAATATTTTTATGGCAGCGGCTACAATGGGTTTGGTCGTGATCCCTTTAGATCCAAGATTTACGGCATCTGAAATGGCAGCCCTTTGCAAACGAACAACACCCAAACTATTAGTAAGCCTTGCCTATCCAGAAAATATAAAAAGTAATGCGGAGGAATTGATCAGGCAAGTACACTTTGACCACGTTTATTCGTATTTCGGAGCCCTTGATTATGAAGGATCCAAGCCTTACGAAACTCTTCTGGAGTCGTCTTCTGAACCTGTGCCTGAAGACATTCATCCCTGCCTCGACGACCCTCTTATTATTATTTTTACCAGCGGTACCACAGGTAAGCCGAAAGGGGCTGTGATAAGCCACAAAAATACCTATGCCATTTCAAAAGCAACCGTGGAGGCCTGGGGAATTACCTATGAGGACAGAGTTCTCGTAAATCTGCCTACCAGTCATGTAGGTGGTACACATGACCTGATCGCGGTACAGCTGTATGCAGGTGCGACAGGTATCATCACTCCAACCTTTAATCCTGAAGAAATGCTGGATTTCATAGGTAAATACAAAATAAGCTTCACGGGAGGGGTCCCGACGATGTACCGCCTCATATTCCAAAAATGTAATGTAGCGGACTATGATTCATCTTCTGTAAGAACATTGGTAGTATCCGGTGAACCTTCACCCCCGGAATTAATTCACACTTTGAAGGATAATTTCCCCAATGCAGACGTGGTCGCGAGTTGGGGAATGACGGAGACAGCAGGATTTTTCACCTTTACCAAGCCTACTGATAAGCTGGAAATTGTAGCTACCACAGAGGGTGCACCAGGTGAAGATTTTGAGATGAAAATCTTAAAAGATGATGAGTCATGGGCCAAGGCAGGTGAAACCGGCGAGTTACTGGTCAAAGGAGACAGCGTTATATCAAGCTACATGGATAAAGATGACAATAACAACGCATTCTACAAGGGTTGGCTGAAAACCGGAGATTTGGGATATATGGATGAAGATAATTACCTGCACTATGTGGGACGCTCAAAAGAGATGTATATCAGTGGCGGTTATAATGTTTACCCGCTGGAAATAGAGTCTTACTTGAATGCGTATCCGGGAATAAATACCTCTGCTATTATAGAAGTCCCTGTCGAGATTTGGGGCGAAGTAGGGTATGCCTTTGTAGTACCGGAAGAAGGCGTTGACCTTGATGCTGAAGAAATAAAGAAATATTGTGAGCAGGGTCTGGCTGATTATAAGCAACCAAAAAAAATCATAATAAAAAAGGATATACCAAGGACTCTAATCGGCAAAATAGCCAAGCAGGAAATCCGCAAGGATATAAAGAAATATATTGAGTAACTACTCAGCTCCATATTTCAGCAGACAAGGATATTGTTCCCACGGCAACGTCCCGGGTGACGAGGGAAAACACCTGTTGTTTGAATTGTGGAAGGCTATCGATAAAAAGATACTGATTTGATGTTGAAAAGACAGACCTGAGAGAATCAAAACGTCCAGCGTGCAAAACCACGCTGGACGGCATTTATGAAAATCCCTGGGACAATATCTAGTTGTCTGTCATGATATCATCATCTTCATACGACTCCGCAAGCGCCTCGCGTGCCCTTCTTAAATAACTTGAAGGCACCATTATTCTTACCTCGCCGAGACCATCGAGGGTAAGACCATAGATGACACCCACTGCTTCGTACCGGAGTTTTACAGGAATACCCTCCGTCTCAAGTCTTCCAGCCACAATTTTCGCATTTATCATCCCGGATGACACATTGGCAACTTCCCATTTTTCATCTTCCATATTACGATGCCACCTCTCTCAGGAGAGTCGTGTGCCTCCTTCTGCAGTAATTTGAGACATGGCTCACTGCTTCCAAGGCATCCTCAATATCGTCAAAGACGGGGATACCCCTATTTAGAAACGCCTTTCTCGCCTCGCGCATAACCTCCTCTATGTCCATGGACTCAATTTCCTGTTTTATATTTGGTAAGACCACTATGACCGGCTTACCGGTGGTATCCATAACCTCTTTCACCCCGTCCGCCAGCTCGTTATAGGGTACCACATCCTTGATGGAGTCCACTCCGAGTCCCCTGGCAAAGGCCTTGTAATGGTAGAGCAGCTGTATCATTATCAGAAGATCGATCTTCTCATCACCCGCCGCCAGGAGCAATGTTTCTTTCAGTATCTGCGCAGGGACAAGAGGATTCGCCACATCTATGGGATTACCCGCGCTGGACCCCGGTCTGGGCAGTATAGAGGTAATTCTGTCCTGTATTTCCTCTTTCAGTCGGGGGATCTCCAGACCAAGAGGTTCGGCGATATCACACGCATTCACGCCCAGGGCCCCTCCTCCGCCCATAACGGCAATCCCTTTGTATATCTTATGGGGAAGGAGAGAAAAAGCCAGACTGGTTTGTGCCATCTCCATGATATCTCCCACCTGAATCGCATTGCACTGGCGAAGTGCCGATTCCCATATTGTGCCGCTTCCCCCCATGGATGCCGTATGACTTGCAACCGCCCTTCCCCCTGAATCAGACAGACCTCCCTTATAAACTATTACCGGTTTGCGTTCGGCCACGCTCCTAAGAACGTCAAAAAACTCCCGTCCATTCTCAACTCCTTCAACATACATGGTTATCACTTCTGTATCGGAATCGTCGCGCAGATATTCCAGAAACTCCGTCTCTCTCAAGTCGGCACCGTTTCCAAAACTTACAACCTTGCTGAATTTCACTCCCATCCATTTCCCAATCTGGGCAAAATCTATCGACATCCCCCCGCTCTGAGACAGAAAGGCCACCGGACCACGCTCTCTCGAAAGATCAGGGCCCGGAAGGAGTGTAAGCCTGCTTTCAGGACAATATATTCCGAAGCAGTTCGGCCCAATAACCCTGATCCCCTTTCGAGCTATCCGTTTTATCTCTTCCTCCAGGGCAATCCCTTCCGGTGTATCTACCTCCCTGAAACCGGCGGACAGGATCTCCGCACCGGCCGCGCCTTTTTTCCTGCACGTCTCAAGGGCCTCCGGAACACGATGGGCGGCAACCACAATTATTGCAAAATCTATCTCTTCCGGGATTTCGTCTACTGTTTTATATATCCTCAAACCTTCTATCGTTCCGCCTTTAGGATTCACAGGATATATTCTGCCTGCAAACCCCATTTCCAGGAATGAATAGAACATACCCCTTCCGAAACCAAACCCCGGGTTGGGAGAAACCCCCACTATAGCGATACTGTCAGGGCTGAATATTCTGTCAAAATCACAAGTTTCTGTCATATATCCCTCTTTCTTAAGAAATCCGGTAAGTTCGCAAGTCAAAACTTTGAACCCCGCAGTTGTTTGTATATTGTTCTTTTTATCGGTGTCAAGAGAATAACATTAGGGAAACCATCTTAATCTTAATCAGTTTTCCAAACACCATATGTTGTGCTTTGATTTTCGGCAATACATCCCATAGTGTTTTTTCTTTACAAAGGCATACAACTCTGATAGATTTTTATCTGTTACTTGGGAGAAGCTCTGGATGCTAGGGCAGGCCTCGGAAAGTTAGTCCCTCTTAAGAACAATTTTGCCGGCATCGAGCAGAGGATTTGCAGCATGAAACTGAAGAAACTGGAAATACTCGGATTCAAATCCTTCAGGGACAAGACTCCCATCGACCTTTCCCGTGATATTAACGCCATCGTAGGTCCTAACGGTTGCGGAAAGAGCAATATCGTGGATGCCATACGGTGGGTTATGGGCGAGCAGCGTGTCACGATGCTCCGCGGGAAGAAGATGGAGGATGTCATATTCAACGGAAGCGACGAGGCGCCCGCGGTGGGCATGGCGGAGGTGTCCATAACCCTGGAAAGCAATGGAGACAGGGTACCGGAGAAATACGCCGGTTACAGAGAAATTACTGTTTCACGAAAGATATTCCGCGAAGGTGAAAGTGAATATAGCATAAACAAGGTGCCCTGCCGTCTCCTTGACGTGAAGGAATTTTTTATGGATGCGGGTGTCGGCGCGAGAACATACTCCATAGTGGAACAGGAAAAGATAGCAGGTCTCGTCGAAGCAAAGCCGGAGGATAGACGACAGTTCATCGAAGAAGCGGCGGGGATTATGAAATACAAAACGAGGAGGGACGCCGCCTCCCGCAAGATGGAAGCAACAAAGCAGAACATAATCCGTGTCAACGACATCCTGAGAGAGGTGCGTTCCCAGTTGAATGCCACCTCACGACAGGCAAAGAAGGCCGAACGATACAGGGCGCTTAAAAAAGATATAAAGGGTTTTCAGCTATCTCTCTTCCTGCAGACTTACTCGGAGATGTCCTTAAAGATAAAGGAGCTTGAACGTCTGCGTATTCCCCTGAATGAAAAATCTCTTGAGGCACAGACTGAACTGAAGGCGCTGGAATCCGCCATAGAGGAGATCAGGACGCGGCTCATCGAGAGCGAAGATATGATAGGGAATCTTCAGGACAGATACTATGGCATAAAGAACGAGATAAATATAAGGGAACAGAAAATAGAATTCGCCAAAAAGACCGTCTCGCAGCTGAAGGATAAGAAAAAAAAGGACATCGATGAGATTGACTCTCTCCGGGACCGCAAAGGAACCGCAGAGAAAGAGAGAGCCCTCCTGAAGGAGCAGACAGCCGAATCGGACGGCATAATCGCGAGCATGAAAAACTCCATCACCGATGACCGGGAAGCCTCCGACGTCCTGAGGGCCGTGGAAATGGAGCTGGGCGAAGAACTGGAAAAAGTGAAATCCAGGCATATCGACACGATAACCGAGAATGCCAGACTGGGTAATCTCCTTTTATCCCTCACAAAAAGCCTCGAAGACCTGAAGAGAAAGGCGGAGACGGAATGTGGGGAGATAGATGAGAACAATAAAAAGCTCATCGCCTCGAGGGACACCCTGTCTGCAGTAGAATCCGGCTTATCGTCGGACATGGAGAAAATCGAGGCCCTCAAAAGAGAGGAGAAAACTGCGGAGGAAGATCTCGCTGCCGCGATAAATAATCTCAAGGCAGCGGACGAGCGTATTGCTGCGATCAGGGAAGAAATGGGGGCAAAGACCTCACGACTCACCTCTCTGAAACAGCTTCAGGAAAGGCATGAATGGTGCAATGAAGGCACGCGCCATGTATTAGAAGCGGCTCGCGATCACGTGCTGGAGGGAAATATTCGCGGACTGGTGGCGGATTATATTAAAGCCCCGAAGGAATATGAGGCCGCTGTTGAGGCTGTCCTGGATGACAAACTTCAGCATATCATCGTCGGAAGCCAGAAAGACGGCATGAAGGCTATCGACTACCTGAAAAATCACTCTTCCGGCAGAGGAACCTTTGTGCCACTGGATAACAGCAGTGAACCTTCCCCCTCTCAACCAGATTGTCCCGAAGGAATCTTCAGACTTTGCGATCTTGTCCACACCACAAACGAGGAATTCAGTGGCGTTATCTATCACCTCCTCGAAGACACCCTGCTGGTCCCCGATCTGGGCACCGCCACACGTCTGTGGCAGGCCAACGGTTTCACGGGAACTTACGTTACGCCGGGAGGAGACATAATAAGGCCGGACGGAACACTGACTGGCGGAAGCGAAACCGCTGGGAGCTCTTCTCTAAGCGGCAGGAGAGAAATCACGGAACTGGAGAAACAGATTAACGGACTGGAACATATTTTTGGAGGCAAAAAAGAAGAAAGAGATGAATCGAGCGCCGCTATATCGCGTATGGAGAACAAAGTAACACAATTGCGGTCGGATATACATGAACTGGAACTGAAGATCAATGGCCGGAGAAAAGATGTGGAGAGACTGGAAGGTGAAATCAGGTGGATCGAGCAGCGTATTAATGTGCTTACCTTCAACAGAGAAAATCTCGAGTCCGAAGAAACACTTACCGTGGAAAAAACAGCGGATGTCGAGAACAAGATAGCATCTCTCAAAAGTGAGGCAACGGACGGTGACAGACATATACTGTCCATACAGGAGAAGTGGAAGAATGCCAGGAGCGACCTGGAGGAAAGCGAAAGAAACCTGACCGAAAAGAAGATCCTTCTGATATCCATAGAAGAAAAAGCAAAATCGGGGGCTGAAACCCTCTCAAGGCTGAAAGAGACAATATCCGAGATAGATGACCGCATAGAATCCATGGTCGGCGACGTGGACGCCTGCGAAGTTAAAACGGCAGAAGCCATGGAAGGCATAGAAGAAGAAAAGGGAAACCTGAAGGCTCTTTACAGTCACCATACGAAAGCAGAAGAAGCGCTTTCCGGGAAAAGAGAGGACCACGGGAGAGAAAATATCATCCACAAACAGAAAGAGCAGGCAATTCAGAAGGCGAGAAAGACATCTGATGGCCTCTCAAAACAGCTCAACGAAATGGAAATGGAGATACGCGAAGCAGTTATCCAGGCCGAAACGCTCAAAGAAGGCGCGTATGAAAAACTGGGAGTCGATCTAAACTCACTTCTGCCGGAATTTCAGACTATGGACAAATCCGACGCGGAAGAGCTGAGAAGGAAACTTGAGACACATAAAAAAAGGCTGGAAGAGTTCGGAGAGGTAAACCTCCTGGCCCTCAGCGAACATGAAGAACTTAAGGAACGTAGCGATTTCCTGGCAACCCAGATAAAGGACCTGAATTCCTCGCTGGACACCCTCCAGAAAACCATAACGAGAATCAACCAGATATCGAAGAAGAGGTTCTCGGAGACCTTCGAAGCAGTGAACCATCATTTCAAAAATGTCTTCCCCAGGCTTTTCCCGGGTGGGAGTGGAATCCTGCGTCTGACCGACGAATCAGATATGCTGGAGACAGGCGTGGATATAGACATACAGATCCCGGGAAAGAAAAAACAGAATCTGTTTCTACTGTCCGGAGGTGAAAAGGCCCTCGCCGCCGTGGCACTGATATTCTCCATCCTCCTGCACCGTCCGGCGCCCTTCCTGATACTCGATGAGGCAGATGCGCCCCTCGACGATGCAAATATATCTCTCTTCAGGGAACTGCTGAAAGACATCTCGGCAAAGTCCCAGATCGTATTCATAACCCATAACAAAAGCACCATGGCGGCTGCCGACAACCTTGTCGGTGTAACCATGGAGAAAAATGGAATATCCACCACAGTCTCCGTCAGCATGAATTGAGGCTTCCGAAAATCCCCTCCCCATCCGGAAATCTTTACAGACACCGCATACTTGCTATCACCGGAAAAGTCGTTTATAACGGAATCACATTCAATATAACTTTCAAAAAGCAAAAATACAAAAAAAGGATATAGAAACGCGGAAAATGGAAAACAACGCCGACGACAAAAGTTTTTTCTCAAGGCTCAAGCAGGGCCTGTCAAAGACAAGAAGTGGTTTGATCAGAAATCTGGACGAGATGATCTCCGGAGAAAAGGTCATCTCCGGAGATATATTTGAAGATATTGAAGAGATCCTGATAGGGGCCGATCTGGGCCCTGCATTCACCAGTGACCTGATTGAAGAGATGAGGTCCAGGGCAAAAAGGAATGAGCTCACAAGCTTAGACGCGCTCAAAAAATTGATGAAAGATAACATGATAGACATCCTCAAAAAATGTGAATCGCCGCTGCGGATCCCCAAAGGGGAAACTTATACGATCATGGTAGTCGGGGTCAACGGGACGGGAAAGACTACCACGATAGGAAAGATGGCATATCGCTTCAAGAGAAACAAAATTCCCCTGCTGCTGGTCGCGGCCGATACATTCAGGGCTGCGGCTATTGAACAGTTGGAGATATGGGCGGAGAGAGTCGACACTCCGCTTATCAAGCAGAAAATGGGTGCAGATCCCTCCGCGGTTGTCTTTGACGCAATCCACGCGGCAAAATCGAGGAATGCTGTCATGCTTATCGACACCGCGGGCAGGATGCACACAAAGAGCAACCTTATGGATGAACTCAAAAAGATCAAACGTATCATGAGCAGAGAACTGCAGGGCGCGCCGCATGAGATCCTTCTCGTTCTCGACGCGACCACCGGACAGAACGCCGTCATGCAGGCAAAAATGTTCAACAAGGAGATCGGCATTACCGGAATAGCCCTCACAAAACTGGACGGTACCGCGAAGGGGGGAATCATAGTCAGGATAGCGAGGGAGCTGGAGATACCGATCAGATACATAGGAGTCGGCGAAGGTCTAAACGACCTGCGCCGTTTCAAGAGCGAGGAATTTGTAGATGCCCTGTTCGGATAGCGGGGACGTTATGGGA
>CAYLXS010000053.1:3901-9466 GCA_964387765.1 uncultured Syntrophaceae bacterium | reverse complement strand
GCGGCGTAAGTCGAAAAGACGATGTTCTCCCCTACAGGGTCATGAACGAGCCGATTCCTGACGGGCCTTCAGAGGGAAGATACTGCCCCCGGGACACGCTCGACACTATGCTCAACAGATACTATAAACTTCGCGGGTGGACAGAGGACGGGATACCCGCCGATGATAAATTGAAGGAGCTTGGGCTGACATAGGGATAAACACGCATATTGTGTCGTTCCTCGATCAAATTTCTCGGGAAACATATTTCATCTCAGAAGGAGGGTAGTGTAAAAGAACGTTTGCCGGGAGCCATGGAGGTGCAGATACGCTGGTGCACGCCGCCGAGAGACATGTTTCCGTCAAGGTAAATTCCATGACCAACCCTGTTGTCCTCTCCGCTGCGAAGCTCGTTTCCGATTTGCAAATTTAAGTCACTTTGAAGAGTCGACGTATTCAACGATCTTTTCTGCCAGCGTATTTATCATTTTCTCGAACTTGCCTTCGTCTTTTTCCAGCAGTGTTAATCTGAAACCCGGCAGTATGGTAAAGAATGATGTCAGTGGGACCACGCAGATTCCTGTGGACCCGAGGAGATAGTAAACGAAACGCTTGTCATTTTCTATATGTCCCCCCGTTATCTCTTCCAAGTAGGTTTTTATGGAGGCATTTTTTATCTGTAGATTCTGCCTGTCGTTGAGCACCGCCTCGTTGAACACGATAGTCATGTAGAAAGCGCCATTTGTTCTGTTTACCACAATATACGGGACATCCTTAAGGATATTGTATGCTATGTTGGAAAGCCTTTCATAATGTTTGACCCTGCTGTCTAAGTATTTCTGATACTCGGGATGGGTCATAATCCTCGGGATGGACATCTGGGGCAACGTTGTGGAACAGACCTCAGACGTCTTCTGCGTTAATATGGCATTTATGTATCTTGCGAAGGTCTCGTCCTTGTCCGCGTTGTATACCTCTATCCATCCGCACCGCGCTCCGGGCCAGGGAAATTCCTTCGAGATACCCTTCATGCTGATGGCGGGAACATCTCCAATGATGTCTGAAAGAGGAACGGTTTTACAACCGTTGTACAGGATATTCCGATAGGTCTCATCGAAAACGAGGAAGAGGTCATACTCTTTCGCGATTTTTACAATTTTTTTGAGGCTTTCTTCGGGATAGACGAATCCGGTCGGGTTGTCCGGATTTATGACGAGGGCACCGACGATAGTGTTGTGGCTTTTCACCTTTCGTTCAAGTTCCGCGATATCCGGATGCCAGTTGTGGTAGGGGTTCATCCTGTAAGTGTTTGGCGGAAATGAGGCATGATGAATCTCCGCGAGAAGATGTGTAGAATATGTCGGCTCCGGCATTATGATGCGGGCGTCGATTCTCATGGAGCTGTATGCTCGTGCAATCGCGTCTCCAAGTCCGTTGAAAAAAATGATATCCTCTTTGTCAAGCTGATATTTTCCCCTCTTGTTTACCTCCTCCGCGAGAAATTCCCTGGTTTTTTCGATGCCCTTGGTGGGGGAATAGGCGTATGACATATCGTCTTTCATGATATCGGTAAGTGTATCTTTCATCCATTCAGGAATCTTTTCCCCTTTTTCTATCGGATCTCCGATGTTTTCCCAGGTAACATCAACGCCGTATTCCTTCAACTTTTCCGCGATATTTACTATATTACGTATCTCGTATGCTATTCCCGTTCCGCTTTTTGCTATGTCAAATCTCATTGTTACCCCTTTTTTTAAAATTTTATCAGGAATCTTTATTCATATAGTATAAATTATAAAAAAGTTCTACCAATAATTTACATATGTTTTTTCAACCGTGATCCGATAGCTGTCAACCGTGAACAGTCACTGTGCCGGAAGGAAAACAGAAGGCAAGTTTTCCTTGACTTATATCTGCTTTCCTTTATAGATCTCTTTACTATACAGTCTTGAGAAAAGACAGGTGCCGTGATCATCGATTGCCTGTTTCTTCTACACTGTCTTGTAATGGTTTTGCGATTTACAAGGAGGGGGATATATGATGGGCAAGGGATATATGGGTAAGATCTTAACGGTTGACCTGACTGTGGGGGATATAAAAGAGGAAATAATACCGGATGACGTATATGAGAAATACCTGTCTGGAATGGGACTTGCCGCTTATATCCTTTACAACAGGATACCCTCGGGGGCTGATCCGCTCGGCCCGGACAATATCCTGGGTTTTGTCTCCGGCCTTCTGACCGGCACGGGCAGCCTTTTCGCGGGCAGATGGATGGTCGTGGGGAAATCCCCTCTTACCGGTGGCTGGGGTGACGCAAACTGTGGCGGCAATTTTTCACCTGCCATAAAACGGTGTGGATACGACGGCATATTCTTCAAAGGAATAAGCGACAAACCGGTGTATCTTTACATCGAGAAGGGTAAGGCCCAGCTCCGGGATGCGTCTCATGTATGGGGCCGGGATACGGTAGAGGCCGAAAAAATGCTGCTGGAAGAGACTGCAGGAAATTCCCGGGTCGCCCTTATAGGTCCCTCCGGTGAAAAACTGTCGTTGATATCCGGCATATCCAATGACGGAGGAAGGATGGCCGCCAGATCGGGCCTTGGCGCTGTAATGGGGTCAAAGAAGTTGAAGGCGCTGGTTCTGAAAGGTGCCAGGAGAATCCCTGTTCACAACAGAGAGGGGATAAAGAAGTTGAGTCAAAAGTGTAATAAATGGGTTCAATTTCAGCCCCCCTTCATACCCGGATCAATGACATCGTATGTCGGCGCGTTGATGAGAGTGATGCCCACAGTGCTTGCTCAGGACGGTATGTTGTACAAAATACTCCTCAGGAAATGGGGCACGGTAAGTCTGAACCAGATGTCCATTGAAATGGGGGACTCCCCGATAAAGAACTGGAAGGGAAGCAATGAGGATTTTGGTCCCAAAAAATCTGTAACCACCAATCCGGATGTGTTCACAGACCGTGAAATGATGAAGTATCACTGTTATTCGTGTCCTCTGGGATGCGGTGGAATCTGTTCGATGACGGGGAAGTACAGCGAAACCCACAAACCGGAATATGAAACTGTCCTTGCCCTGGGCGGACTGTGCGTGAATGAAGATGTGGACAGCCTTTTTTATCTTAATGAAGCCCTGAACAGGGCCGGTATGGATACCATATCGGCAGGTGCAACAGCGGCCTTTGCCATTGAATGCTATGAAGAGGGGATACTTACAAAGAAAGATACTGACGGTCTTGAACTCACATGGGGAAACGCCGGCGCGATAATCGCCCTGATAGACAAAATGATAAGCAGGGAAGGTATAGGAGATATTCTCGCGGATGGTTCCAGAATAGCTGCCCGGAAGATAGGAAAAGGATCCGAGCGATTCGTGGTGCACGCCGGGGGACAGGAACCAGCGATGCATGACAGCAGAAATGATCCGGGTTTTGCACTCCATTACAGTGTTGAACCAACACCGGGCAGGCATACAATAGGATCCGGACTCTATTATGAAATGTTCCAATTGTGGAAAAAGATTAAGGGATTGCCGAAGGTAGGACCCCTCTATTTCAAGGGGAGCAAATATGTGGTGGATGAGGAGAAGGCCGTCAAGGGTGCAGCGTGCAGCAAATTCGTAAATGTGTTGAACGGCGCCGGTCTTTGCCTGTTCGGCTCTTTTCTCGGTGCGAAGAAGATACCGACCTTTGACTGGCTGAATGCGGCAACAGGTTGGAACAAAACACCGGAAGAGTATATGGGAATTGGTGAGCGTGTACAGACATTAAGACAGGCGTTTAATATAAAACATGGCATAGAGCCGAAGGATTTCAAGATAAGTGATCGTGCCGTTGGGAAGCCACCTCTGTCGGGCGGTGCGAATAAGGGTAGGACAGTGGATATAGATAAAATGATGGAAGGGTACTGGGGGCAATTTGGCTGGGACACCAGCACAGGCAAACCGGGCGCGGAGTGTATGGAGAAGCTTGGCATAGAGGCGCAATAATCCGGGACATGGGGGAAAGAAATGGCGTACAAGATAACGGATACATGCAACGGATGTGGCGCGTGTAAGAAAGTATGCCCCGTGGATGCTATTCATGGAAAGAAAAAGGGGCTTCACGTGATAGATGATGCGCTTTGCATAGAATGCGGAGCGTGCGGCAGGATATGCCCCATGGGAGCAGTTGAGGATAGCTTCGGCATTGTATCTGAAATGATAAAACGCTCCCAGTGGGAGAAGCCTGTTTTTAACCGGAAGAAATGCATGTCATGTGTTATATGTATAGACGCGTGTCCTGTGGGATGTCTCTCACTGTCTGAAGCAACACCCCGCGATTCGCACCGGTATCCCTATCTTGATAAAGAGAAGGCCTGTATCGGATGCGGCTTTTGTGCCTCTGAATGTCCAGTGGAGGCAATCACCATGAACTATGATCGGAGAGGGGAAAAGCATGGATGATTTCAAAGAAATAACAGCGGGAAATAAACCATTTAAGAGGGCATATGTCGCTGTGATGCTGTGGTTTGTCGGCAGGGCCATTCAGGCGGCGGCCAGGGTTGATAAAGATGTGAAAAGGGAATTTGAAAAACTCCCGGAGAATTTCACATTCCGTCTTGGAGTTTTGCCAAAAGGTCCATATATGATTGTGGGTAAAAACGAAAAAGGACGTGTGAAATACCTGGGATGGAAGACCGGTGGCAGACATATCGATCTTGATATGAAGATCAAAAATATCGAGGCTGCCATTCTGATGTTTACCTTTCAGGAAAGCACTACCGTCGCGACTGCCCGGGACCGCATGATAGTTGACGGAGAAGTACCGTACGCCTGCGCGATTGTCCGCATGCTGGATATAGGAGAGGTCTACCTGCTTCCGAAATTTATCGCCAGACTGGCAGTGAAACGGTATCCTGCATGGTCGTTTGGCCGGAAATATATCGGCCGGGTTCGGATATATTTTCGTTCGATATTGGGATATTAATGATTGAAAAACGGTTCACGGTTCACAGTTATCGGTTACCGGTAACTGTCCCTGAACCTTGAAAGGAGCACACCATGTTTTTTCCAGATAATTATGAGTTTTATTGTCCGGTAAAGATAAATTCAGGCAACAGGGCGCTGGAGCACCTCCCCGTCGAGCTGGATGCCCTGAACGCCACGAAGCCACTTGTTATCACCGATAAAAAGATTGCAAAGAAGGGATTGATAAAAAAGATTGCAGGCGCTTTTAAAGATTCGGGAATTACGATGGCCATCTTTGATGGGGTTCCCCCGGTTCCCGATCTTAAACTGGTTAGAAGGCTTATGAATAACTATCTCGATACCGGATGTGATTCAATTATAGCAGCGGGTGGAGGGGCAGTTGTGAATACGGCCAAGGCGCTTGATATCGTGATTTCCGGAAAACCTGAGGACCTTAAAGAAGTTGCGGGAGAAGATCGGATAAAAAATCCACTGGGCCCCTTTATCTTTGTGCCGACCGCTTACGGAACGGGGTTTGAGACATCCCGGTTTGCCACTCTCGGGGGATTAAGCTTTTCTTCTCATTTTCTGATGCCTGATCTCGTAGTTATCGACCCTCGTATGGTTACA
>CAYLXS010000053.1:0-3801 GCA_964387765.1 uncultured Syntrophaceae bacterium | reverse complement strand
TCACGAGCTTGGGTGGGCTGCGGGTGACATCTCCGGACTCTCCCATGGAATATGCATGGGTATCCTTCTGCCGTATGTCCTTGAATGCCATATTGACAGAGAGGGGTATCACCTGTCTGACATGCTGCTGCCCATTGCCGGTGCCGAGATATATGCCGGCACGGCGGAGAATCTGAAGGCCAGAAAGGCAATCAATTTCATCTACGATATGCAGCACAATATACACGATATTACCAGGGGAAAGATTCCTCTTACGCTAAAAGATGCGGGCATTTCGAAAGATGCCCTTCAGGGTATAGCCAGTGCAACTGTTGGGGATGGGCGTACTGGATTTAATATAGACGATTGTATGGTGATCCTGGAACACGCCTGGGAAGGCAGACCGATAATTTCTTCCTGATGACGGGCCGCCGGGATTTGATAATCATAAAGGAGCAAGCCTATGTATTTACCTGAATATTACGAATTTTGTTGTCGGGTCAAGATGATTGCCGGTCATGACGCGCTTGAGAAAATTCCTGGAGCACTTGCACAACTGCATGCCGACAGGCCGTTAATTATCACGGATAAGGGTGTTTCCGGGGCCGGGTTGGTTGATACCGTGGTTGATGCCATAAAGGACGGAGTTGATATCGGCGCCATGGCGGATGACGTGCCGCAGGATTCGTCTCTGACCTTTGTCAACCGTCTGGCGGATGTGTACCGCGACAATAACTGCGATTCCATTATCGCGGTGGGTGGCGGCTCGGTTATGGATACGGCCAAAGGGGTCAATATAGTGGTCTCCGAGAATGCGGATGACCTGATGAAATTCAGCGGTGTCGGCGCCCTGAAGAGGGCATTGAAGCCGCTTGTCGTAATACCGACAACTTCCGGGACCGGCTCGGAAGTTACGCTGGCTGCCGTGATAAAGGATCATGAGAGAAACCTGAAGATGGCTTTTGCCAGTTATTTCCTTCTGCCTGATATTGCCATACTGGATTCGCGTATGACCCTTACGCTTCCCCCACATCTCACAGCATCGACCGCCATGGATGCCATGGCACATGCCGTTGAGGCCTATACGGGCCTGGGTAAAAATCCCATGAGCGACGCCAATGCGATAGCAGCCATCAGCCTTATCAGCAGTAATCTGTTGAATGTGATAAAAAATCCCTCCGACAGAGAGGGGCGCCTTGCCCTGGCAAATGGAGCCACACTGGCCGGAGCCGCCTTTTCCAATTCCCTGGTAGGTGTGGTCCATGATCTCGGACACGCGACAGGTTCCGTGTGCGGCGTTCCCCACGGCGTGTGCATGTCCATACTCCTGCCCTATGGTATGGAGTATAATATGCATAAGGTCGCTCATATTACCGGGGAACTTCTGCTGCCGATGGTGGGGGCGGAAGTGTACGCCGGTACGCCCAAACACCTGAGAGCGGAGGGGGCGATTGCCTATATTCGTAAGATGAATCGGGAGATACATGATGCTACAGATGGAAGGCATGCCCGTTTCTTCGAGGAAGTGAAAGACAGGGATGGAAAGCGGATGGTGCCGAGACAAAAGTTGGAAGATATTGCCGGGGCGGCACTCGATGACGGGTCGATATTTTACAATCCTGAAGAATGTGATTACGAAGATTTTCTGATGATAATGAGGGCGGCCTGGGAAGGGGTGCCACTTGACAGAAGCTTGATCAAAAAGGGATAAGAATTTCATAATTTTTTTCTTGAACACGGGTGGATGTGAGGAAGAGGGGTGAAAATCCCCCGCTGCCCCGCAGCCGTGAAGGGAACGAAAACCCGAAACAGCCACTGTCCCGATACAATCGGGGCGGGAAGGCGGGTTAGTAGGTCGCCCTGAGCCGGAAGACCGGTCCACCCGCAAATCCTCGAGGGAGGTGTGCCGCGAAGTGTCTTACCTGTTTTACAATCCTTACGGTTTCGTAAAAAGTTTGACAACCTTGAGCTGTCGGTATTGTGCCATATCCTCGCCCGGTTGCGGTGGTGTATCATGAAAAGATCTGTAGTCACCACTCCGTCGAGGATAGTGGGGATCAGCGCGCTGTTGGCCGTTGTTTTTGTGGTCGTGTGCATTGTATCTCTTCTGACCGGAACGTCCGGTATCGGTTTCACCAGAGTGCTGAGTGGTATTATGTCCGGGTGGCGTGAGGGACATCTTGTCCTGACACCTTCTGAAAAAACCATCCTCTTTTCGATCCGGCTCCCGAGAATTATCTTTGCCGGAATCGTAGGCGCGGCACTCTCCACCGCGGGGGTGGTGTTTCAGGCGCTTCTCAGGAACCCCCTGGCGGATCCTTATATACTCGGAGTCTCGGGTGGTTCCGCTGTGGGTGCAATCACAGGTATAATAATTGGCGCGGGCTGTGTCACATTCAGTGTTCCCGCGCTTGCCTTTCTGGGTGCAGTTTTGACGGTGGTGCTGGTTTTTGTAATAGGAAACAGGAACGGACGCCTCGATTCCAATACCCTTCTCCTCGCCGGGGTTATCGTCAACGCCTTCTTCTCAGCGGTTATCATGTTTTTCATCTCCATCAGCTCTAATGCCGACCTGCACAATATCACTTTCTGGCTGATGGGTGATATTAGCCTGGCCGACGGAAACAAGATCATGCTGATGAGTCTCTTTCTCGCAATCGGGGCCGGTGTTGTGTACTGTTACGCCAGACCCCTGAATCTGATTGTTGCCGGTGAAGAAACAGCCATGCAGCTCGGGGTGAATGTGAAGAGGACAAAGATTGTGCTGTTTTTTGCAGGTTCGCTTATGACTGCCGTTGCAGTGTCTTTTACCGGTATTATAGGATTTGTCGGTCTTGTCATTCCCCATATGATGAGGATGATGTTTGGGACTGATCACAGGTTGTTGCTGCCGGCGTCATTCCTTTTCGGCGCGTCGTTCCTTGTAATTGCCGACACTGTAGCGAGAGTAATATTTCCCGGTATGGAGCTGCCTGTTGGAGTTATTACCGCGCTGTGCGGGGCGCCTTACTTCATATATCTCTTGCGAACGAGGAGCGTGTGAACAGTGTCCATTATAAAAATAGCAGGAGTAGACTTCCGGTATAAAGATGTGTGGGCGCTGAGGGATATCTCTTTCGATGTCCGCCGGGGAGAGTTTCTGGGTATAATAGGCCCCAATGGTTCGGGTAAAACCACGCTCATCAGGATTATAGATGGTATTCTTGTGCCGGAGAAAGGTGATGTCAGCGTGAACGGAAATAATATACGGGGTATGCGAAGGAGAGATCTTGCCAGACTCGTCGCGGTAGTGCCACAGGATTCCGCCATGATATTTCCCTTCAGGGCGCTTGAGGTTGTAATGATGGGGAGATCGCCCCATCTGGGGATGTTGAGATTTGAGGGGGACAGAGATTTTGAGATAACGCGCAGGGCGATGGAGATGACCGATACCATTTCACTGGCGGACCGCAGTATGGATAAGTTGAGTGGAGGAGAACGTCAAAGAGTTCTCATAGCGAGAGCCCTGGCGCAGGAACCGGAGGTGGTTCTTCTTGATGAGCCAACGGCATTCCTGGATATAAAACACCAGGCGGCATTCTTTGGTTTGATGAAGGTGTTGAATGGGGGAAAAGGGCTTACCGTTCTTGCCGTGACTCACGACATAAATCTTGCGGCCGCCTATTGTGAAAGAATTATGTTGTTAAAAAATGGACGCATTCACAGTCTGGGAGTGCCGGGTGAAGTTATTACGGAAGCGAACATAAAGGAGGTTTATGAAACCGATGTCCTGGTTGATGCTAATCCTCTGAACGGATTGCCAAGAGTAACATTGGTGGCTTC
>CAYLXS010000052.1:7692-9531 GCA_964387765.1 uncultured Syntrophaceae bacterium | reverse complement strand
ACCTCCAGTTCCGTCTCCAGGCCCTTCGCCTCTTCCACCGTGATGACGCCTTCCTTGCCGACCTTACCCATGGCCTCGGCAATGATGTTACCTATCGTTTCATCGTTATTGGCGGAAATTGTTCCAACCTGCGCTATCTCTTTCTGGTCCTTCGTGGGACTGCTCATTTCCTTAAGTCCCTCGACAACGACCTTCACGGCCTTTTCGATTCCCCTCTTGATATCCATGGGGTTACTGCCGGCCGCAACTGCCTTTACACCTTCTCTATAGATAGCCTGCGCAAGAATCGTAGCCGTCGTTGTGCCGTCACCAGCCACATCGCTTGTCTTGCTGGCGACTTCCTTGACCATCTGAGCGCCCATATCCTCGAACTTATCTTCCAGCTCTATCTCCTTGGCAACGGTAACACCATCTTTCGTTACAGTGGGTGCACCAAAAGACTTTTCCAGTATAACATTGCGTCCCTTGGGACCAAGAGTCACCTTGACGGCATCGGCAAGTGTATTAACACCTGCAAGGATGGCTTTTCTGGCATCCTCATCATATTTTAAAATTTTAGCTCCCATCAACTCTTCCTCCTTCCTATAATCAGATTGTTATTTTTCAATTATTCCGAGTATATCATCTTCACGCATGATAAGGTGTTCAACATCATCTATCTTGACTTCGCTTCCGGCATATTTGCTGAACAGAACCTTATCGCCGGCCTTCACGTCCATCTTAATCACCTTACCGTCTTCCGTCTTTTTACCGTTTCCAACGGCTATTACTTCACCCTCCATGGGTTTTTCCTTGGCGCTGTCAGGGATAATGATTCCCCCTTTTGTCTTTTCCTCTTCGTCAAGGCGCTTAACGATGATCCTGTCTTGTAATGGTCTAATTTTCATTTTCTTTGTTCTCCTCCCTCAAACTTGTTTTTAAAGTTACAAAGCTTCCTATAACGTCAACAGGACATAAAATAAACATCAATCCAGCCGTGTCAAGTGTCATGCTACAAATTCATGCCTGTTTGTAACTCAGGCAGACAGGTTGTGGGCTGTAGACTGACAGGGAGGGGAGGATACGGCATGTTTTGAAGTCATGCTTATGGACGAGAATTCACTGTTGCCATGCTAAAGCGCCACAATCGCAGTCGTTCGGCCTCTTCAGCCTTCAGCCTGACTGGGTGAGTAGTCAAACCTGTTTTATATCGACCGGCACTTCGCAAAGTTCCCTGAATTTTTCTGCGTCCTCTAAAGAACCTACAATATCACCATAGTGGACGGGTATGGCTGTCTCAGGTTTTACCATATTGACTGCCTGGGCGGCTTCTTCGGCGTTCATCGTGTAAGTACCGCCGACAGGCACTATCATGATATCCGCACTTATATCTTCCATCTCCGGTATAAAGTCGGTGTCACCACAATAATATATCCTCTTCCCCGTCACAGTCACCACAAAACCAAGCCAGTTGTTCTCCTTCGGGTGAAAGGCCTTGTCGATATTATAGGCGCTCACCGCCTCAATCACTACATCTCCGACTCGAACCGTATTACCCGGTTTGACTATCCTCACATCCCCCGAAAGACCAGTGGAACAATCCTGCGTGGTGATAATAACAGTATCATTTTTCTGTATCTTCCCTACGTCTTCCGGAGACAGGTGATCGTAATGACTGTGACTGATCAGGATAATATCCGCCTCCTTTGGATCTCTGAGTTTCCAGGGATCGATATAAATAACCTTTTCTCCATCTATTCTGATGGTTGAATGCCCAAGCCAGAATATATTCTCCAACATGACATCCCTCCCTGTAAGTTTCGAGTTTCAGGTTTGAACCCGCAACTCGTAACCCGCAAC
>CAYLXS010000052.1:0-7592 GCA_964387765.1 uncultured Syntrophaceae bacterium | reverse complement strand
TCGATTCTCTCTATGGCCGTAAGTACGTCCGAATAGACAAGACCGGCGTCGCTTATGCAATCACCCTTTTTAAGTCTGTCTATATGATTGGATATATTCTGTCTTACAAGGGCGTGTATCTCCCTGTTTATGTTCAGCGTAATGGCAGCCGCTTTGTGGTCATCGTTTTCGATGGCCTTCTTTGTCTGCCTAATAACAACGTGCGTCTTTTCAAAAAGTTTCCCAAGTTCCATGTTCGCGAGACTGGAAAATTTCAGGTCATGTTCATACCCCCGCTGCGATAATTTTACGATACTCTCACAATAATCCCCCACTCTTTCAAGATCGTTCACGCTGTGAAGCAGCGCGGGAATCAGATTCCTTTCCCGGTCGGACAGTGGCTCCTTGGTAATTTTAATCAGATATTCGGTAATATTCTTCTGCATCTCGTCGACAGAATCTTCATCAAGGGCTATCTCATTCCTGAGCCTGTGGTTGTAGGTGGCAATACATTTCTCCGCTTTTTCAAACATTTCCTGACATATATCCAGCATTACAACCATTTCCTTGATGACCGCCTTAATCGCCAGGTTGGGTGTTATAAATAGATTCGCGTCGAGGTGTTTTGTTTCCTTCTTTTTGTAATCTGTTCCGGGTATTATCTTGTTCAAAACCTTTACAAAAATAGGCACAAACGGCAGGAAGATCAGCGCATTGACTATATTGAAGATTGTGTGGGTGTTGGCAATCTGCCTTGCCAGGTCACCGGAGGTCATGGGAATATAATGCAGATAGAGAGGAATAAAGGGCAACATGACCAGGGTTCCCATTATGTTAAAGAGCGTGTGACCAAGGGCAAGTCTTTTACTGGACAGATTACCACCGATACTGGCGAGACCCGCAGTAATACATGTACCGATATTAACCCCGAAGATCAGATAAACAGACGCCGGGAGATCGAGCAACCCGGCAGACGCGAATGCTATAATCATTCCGGTAGTTGTGCTGCTGCTCTGTAACACAGCTGTTACAATCATCCCCGTCAATATCCCGAGGAAAGGACTGGTGCCGAAGCGTATAAAGATATTTTTGATTGTCTCATCATCAGCCAGCGGTTTGACTGCCGAGCTCATCATTGCAAGTCCCAGAAATAACAATCCAAAGCTGAGAAGCGCCAGCCCCTTGTTTTTATTTTTGTCCTTCTTTGCGGAAAGAAAGACCACGGTGCCTGCAAACACAAACAGGGGCGCTATTGTGGTAAACTTAAAGGCGATCAACTGCGCAGTAACCGTGGTACCTACATTGGCTCCGATCATGATCGCAAGGGCCGCTGCGAGAGGAATAAACCCTGCATTTAAAAACCCTATAATGATGACTAATGTCGCGCTCGAACTTTGTATCACCGCGGTAACAAAAGCGCCCATCAATGTCGCCCTGAGCCTCCCTGAAGTTACTTTCTCAAGCATTGTTTTCAGCAGTCCCTGGGACAATTTCTTCAAGGAATCACTCAGGAGATACATCCCGAATATGAACAGCCCCAGACCACCGATAATTCCTGAAATAATTGTAAAGTTCATCAGTTCTCCAGATGAAGAAGTTACGAGTTACGAGTTGCGTCTTTAAACCCGAGATTATTATTTATACTGAGCAGACGCTGCGTCCAGTGTGTTCCTGAGCAGCATCGCAATCGTCATCGGCCCCACACCCCCGGGAACAGGGGTAATGTACGAGACCCTTTCGCACGCATCGGCAAAGGATACATCTCCCACCAGCTTGCCTGTATCAAGTCTGTTGATCCCGACATCAATCACCACCGCTCCGTCTCTTATCATATCGCCTCTTATCATTTCGGGCTTCCCCGCCGCGGCCACAAGAATCTCCGCCCTTTTCGTAACTCCTGGAAGATCCTTCGTCCTTGTATGACAAACGGTAACCGTCGCATGTCTTTCGAGTAGCATCATGATAAGAGGTTTCCCCACGATATTGCTTCTTCCAACTATAACCGCTTCTTTCCCCTTTATCTCTATCTCATATCGATCCAGAAGCTCTATTATGCCGGCCGGCGTGCAGGCCCTGTGATATGGATTACCGGAAAAAAGCTTGCCGATATTGTAGGGGTGAAATCCGTCAACATCCTTCCGGGGATCAATCGCTTCAACAATGGCATCTGTCCTTATGTGTTCCGGAACGGGGAGCTGCACCAGAAACCCGTGTATCTCGTCATCACGATTCAACCCGTCAATGATATCGAGAAGCTTTGCTTCAGTTGTATCAGCGGGGAGTATGAATTCCTTCGACAGGAATCCCACCTCCCTGCACGCATTCTTTTTCCCCCGGACATAAATCTGAGAGGCAGGATCATCGCCCACAAGGACAACTGCAAGCCCGGGCACAATTCCCTTCTCCTCCTTCAACCGGAGGGTTTTTTCTCTGATCTCATTTCTTATATCCTGCGACACCTTCTTACCATCAATTATTGCCGACATATTTTCTCACCCAAAAGTTTTCTTTTCAGTGCGGGGTTTTCCCACATTAGAGTTTGACACTTATATTACACGCCGCCAAAATGTCAAGACAATCAGCCGGCGTTATCCGTAAGTGAAATCAAAACACCATCATGGCTTCAATTCTGTTGAAGTAAGCTGGCTGTTATGATAATCGGATTAGCGATGCTTTGGTAATAACAAATGGAGGTGCTGCGCATGGAACAAAACCTGGGAAAAATGCTGGAATATACCTGTAGTAAATACCCGGACAGAATCTCTCTTATATATAAAGATAAAAATATCTCCTACGCCGAGATAGACAGAGCGGTAAACGCCTTCGGAAACAGGCTGAGAGCGCTCGGCATAGCAAAAGGGGACAAAGTGGCGATGATGCTCCCTAATATACCGGAATTCATCATATCCTATTTTGCCATCCTGAAACTGGGGGCAGTTGCCGTAACCATCAATGCCCTGTCTACTCCCCATGAACTGCTTTATCTGCTCGACAACTCTGATGCCAAGGCATTTATTACCATCCCGTCCTCGGCGAAAAGATTTGAAGAGGTAAGGGAAAAGCTGCCACAGTGCGAACACCTGATAACAACCGACGACTCCCATGGCAATCTTTCCATAAACGGATCAATGGAGATGGACACCTCCGAACTTGAGATGCCGGAGATCACGGGTGATGATCCCGCTGTAATGATCTATACTTCAGGTCTGACAGGAAAACCGCTCGGCGCCGTTCTCACCCACCGCAATCTGTCCACTCAGTCTCCTCTGCTAGAAAATATATGCCACGGAACCGCGGACGACAGAGGCCTTTGTCTCATCCCTCTTTTTCATTCCTTCGGAGCTACCGCCAACATGCTGATGATACTGAAGATGGGTGCCAGCGTCGTTATGATTGATCAGTTTAATCTTGAAAACATCTTCAAGACCATAGAGAAAGAGAAGATCACATATATAGCGGCAGTCCCGAGGGTCTTTCTGGGAATGCTACTGTTTGAGGGAGCGGACAATTATGACACCAGTTCTCTGAGATTATGCGTTACCGGTGGATCGGCAATGCCACCGGAATATATGCCGATGTTCGAAAAAAAATTCGGAGTCACTCTGTTTCAGGGATATGGCCTTACCGAGGCATCCCCGGTATGCTCGGTAAGTAGAATAGACGGGGTCCAGAAGCCGGGATCCATCGGCCTCCCGATACCAGGCGTTGAAGCAAAAGTGTTTGATGAAACAGGCACCGAATTGCCGGCAGAAAACAGGGGGGAACTTGTAATCAGAGGCCGCAATGTCATGAAGGGATATTACAAGGATGAAAAATCGACAGCGGAGGTAATAGAGAATGGATGGCTCCATACCGGCGATCTGGCAAGGATCGATGAAGAGGGGCACATCTTTCTCGAAGGACGCCTGAAACGAATGATCATCACCAGCGGTTTCAACGTATATCCCGCGGAGATTGAGAACACTCTCAGGATGCACCCGGAGGTGAGTGATGCAAGGCTAACAGGTAAGGAAGATCTCATGAGAGGTGAAATTGTAAAGGCGCTTGTCATAAAAAAACAGGGTTCCTCCGTCAGCGAAAAAGATATAATGAAACACTGCAGGAAATACCTCTCTTCCTATAAATCCCCCAGAGAGGTGGAATTTGTGGAAGAGTTTGACTGAGGTCTGAAGATAAACAAATAAAGGAGAAGTTCTATGAAAGAAGTAGTAATTGTAAGTGGAGCAAGGACTGCTGTCGGGACCTTCGGCGGTTCTCTCAGGGATGTAAAGTGCGTCGACCTTGGCGCGCTCGTTATCAAAGAGGCGATCAAAAGGGCCGGGCTCAGACCGTCAATAAGCGACTTTATTAAATCATGCCGCCCCGATGTCTTTGGTGAATTCGACAAGACGGAGATTAACGGAAAGCATTACGATTATGATGAATCGCTGACTCCTGCGTATTTTGATGAATGCATTATGGGAAATGTCATCCAGGCGGCCCAGGGACAGAATCCGGGACGTCAGGCATCCATATATGCGGGTCTGCCTGAAGAGACCACTGCGATCACCGTCAATAAGATCTGTGCATCGGGGATGAAGGCGATAATCCTGGGCGCCCAGGCCATCAAGGCAGGTGACGCCGACATGATCGTAGCAGGCGGCATGGAATCGATGAGCTGTGCGCCTTTCTCCCTGCCGAATGCGCGCTGGGGATACAGAATGAGCATGCCCTTCGGTCAGATTACCGACACCATGGTCCATGACGGTCTCTACGAAATTTTCAACAAGTATCACATGGGATTTACCGCCGAAAATATCGCCGAAAAATACGGAATCACCAGAGAGGAACAGGACGAACTGGGGCTCCTCAGTCATCAGAGAGCACTGGCGGCCATCGCCCGCGGTGAATTCAAGGATGAGATTGTGCCGGTCGTGATGCCCCAGCGCAAGGGCGACCCGAAGGTGTTCGATGTGGATGAACGACCGATGGATACAACACTTGAACAAATGGCAAAGCTCCGCCCCGTCTTTACAAAAGACGGAAAGGGAACCGTAACCGCCGGGAACTCATCCGGTATCAATGACGCGGCCGCGGCCGTTGTGTTGATGAGCGCAGAAAAGGCAAAGGAACTGGGGCTAGAACCCATAGCGAAGATAAAGGGATACGCCTCTGGCGGAGTGGATACCGCCTATATGGGACTCGGCCCCATACCGGCTACACGGAAGGTTATGCATCAGCTGGGGCTGACCGTAAAAGACATGGATTACATAGAATTGAATGAGGCCTTCGCCTGCCAGGCCATTGCGTGCATGCGCGAGCTGGACGTCAGCCTCGACAACTGTAACCTCAACGGCAGCGGGATCTCCATAGGCCATCCCATTGGATGCACCGGCGCCAGGATTACCTACAGCCTTGCGATGCAGATGAAGAAAAAAGATCTCAATCTCGGACTCGCCACACTTTGTATCGGCGGCGGCCAGGGCATGGCCATCGTCCTTGAAAGGGCGTAAGTCACTATTTGGCAAAATAACAGGATGAACCGGATGGAAAACAGGTTGAAGGCTGAAAGCTGACAATTCATACGTGGCCTTCCGTCTTTGGTCTATTCACCTTAATAGTTATTTTCTTTTATAATAAAAGGAGAAAAATAATGGAGATAAAAACTTTCGGCGTAATTGGAGCCGGTCAGATGGGAAACGGAATAGCTCAGGTCGCCGCGCACCAGGGTGGTCTGAATATCATTATGAACGACATTGCCGATGAATTTGTCGAGAGAGGCTTTAATGCTATCTCGAAAAACCTCGACAGGCTGGTTTCCAAAGAGAAGATTACGGCTGACCAGAAAGAGGAAATCCTGAGCCGGATCACAAAGAGCACAAACCTGGATGATATGAAAGGCGCGGATTTTGTAGTGGAGGCGGCCATAGAAAGGGAAGATCTGAAGCTTGAAATATTCAGAAGACTGGACAACATCTGCAGGCCGGGGGTAATCCTCGCGTCCAACACATCTTCCATCCCGATCACAAGAATAGCGAATGTAACAGAAAGGCCGGAACTTGTTATCGGCATGCATTTCATGAATCCCGTACCAGTCATGAGACTTGTTGAAATCATAAAGGGTCTTGCCACATCGGAAGAGACATTTCTTCTTACGGAAACTCTCTCCACAAATTTCGGCAAGATTCCCGTTACATGCAACGATTCTCCCGGATTCATCTCGAACAGGGTATTGATACCCATGTTAAACGAAGCCGTTTACGCCCTCTATGAGGGTGTCGGCACCGTGGAGGCCATCGACAGCATTATGACACTTGGAATGAACCACCCGATGGGACCACTTAAACTTGCGGATCTTATCGGGCTCGACACATGTCTCGCGATTATGGAAGTCCTCCACAAGGGCTTTGGCGATTCGAAATATCGTCCCTGTCCTCTGCTGAAAAAATATGTGGACGCCGGATATCTCGGGAAAAAGACAGGTAGAGGATTCTACGATTACAGCGATCAGTAAAAAGGAGCTGCTACATGGAATATAAAAATATCTTGTTCGGTGTGGAAGAGGGGATAGCCACCATTACATTCAACAGGCCAAAGGCCCTCAACGCCATGAATTCCGAGACGATGTCGGAGCTGAAAGACGCGGTTACGACATGTAAAGATGATGATAATATCAGAGTTATCATACTGACCGGATCCGGAGACAAGGCCTTTGTGGCCGGCGCCGACATAGCACAGATGCAGGACCTGGAGCCTTGCGACGCCCTCGCGTTCATGGAGTTGGGGCACGAAACGCTGAGACTCCTTGAAACCCTTCCGAAACCATCCATAGCGGCGGTAAACGGTTTCGCCCTTGGTGGAGGCACGGAAATCTCCATGGCCTGTGATATGCGATTTGCCGCCGAGGGCGCCAAGTTCGGCCAGCCGGAAATCATGATAGGCCTGATCCCCGGATGGGGTGGCACCCAGAGGCTTCCCCGCCTGATCGGCATGGGACGCGCGAAAGAGCTTGTACTGGGCGGGGGACAGATCAACGTGCAGAGGGCATACGAAATCGGCCTGGTAAACAGGGTATATCCTCTCGACCAGCTTATGGATGAAACCAGAAAATTTGCGAGAAAACTGGCCGCCATGCCGGCATTTGCGGTCAAGATGGCAAAACATGCCATCAACTTTGGATATGACCTGTCACTCGATAATGCCACCAGACTCGAGGTTGAGTGCTGTGCTCAATGCTTCAGCACACGGGACCAGAAAGAAGGGATGAAGGCCTTTCTCGAAAAAAGAAAACCAAACTATATCGGCAGGTAAGGGACTGTCAGAATAATCGAAAAGGAGTAATTTCATGAATTTTGCGCCAACAGAAGAACAACAGATGGTAAAAAACATGGTGACACGGTTTGTCAACGAAGAGATCAAACCGATGGCGGAAGAACTGGATCGTACGCACAAACATCCCAGGGAAATATGTCGAAAGCTCGGAGAGATGGGCCTCATGGGTGTATCCGTTCCGACGGAATTCGGCGGAGCGGGCATGGACAATGTGACATATGCCATGGCGCTGATTGAGATCTCCAGGGGCTGCGCGAGCTGCGGAGTCATAACATCGGTAAACAATTCTCTGTATGGTCATC